>NZ_VFOQ01000001.1:650178-975267 GCF_006716205.1 Oryzihumus leptocrescens
CCGACGTCTCCCGGGACGAGATCTTCCTGACCACGAAGGTCTGGAACGACGACCAGGGCTACGACTCGACGCTGCGCGCGTTCGAGGCCTCGGCCAAGCGGCTCGGGCAGGACTACGTCGACCTCTACCTCATCCACTGGCCGACCCCGGCCAAGGACGCCTACGTCGACACGTGGAAGGCGCTGCTGCAGCTGCGCGCCGACGGCCGCATCCGCGCGGCGGGCGTGTGCAACTTCCAGCCGGCCCACCTGCAGCGGCTCATCGACGAGACCGGCGAGGCGCCCGCGATCAACCAGGTCGAGCTGCACCCGCGGCTCCAGCAGGCCGAGCTGCGCGCCTTCCACGCCCGGCACGGCATCGTCACCGAGGCCTGGAGCCCGCTCGCCCAGGGCGGCGACCTCCTCAAGGACGACACCATCACCGGTATCGCGCGCAAGCACGCCCGCACGCCCGCCCAGGTGATCCTGCGCTGGCACCTGCAGGTCGGCAACGTCGTCATCCCCAAGTCGGTGACCCCGTCGCGGATCAGCGAGAACTTCGACGTCTTCGGATTCGACCTCGACGCCGAGGACCTGGCCGCGATCGCCGGGCTGGACCGGGCCGGGCGCATCGGCCCCGACCCCGACGAGTTCAACGTCGGAGCCTGAGCACCCGGACGCCAGAAGGGGGACCGCGCCCGGCGCGGTCCCCCTCCTGCGTCCTCAGCCGGGACTCAGCTGTGGGTCCTCAGCCGGCGAGCGCCGCGTCCGCCCGCGCCAGCACCACCGGCGCGAGCCGCTCGGCGTACGGCACCGTCCAGTGGACCCCGTCCGAGCGCACGACGGTGCCGTCCTGCAGGGCCTGGCACTGCCCGCCGGGGCAGACGAGGTCGTCCACGTCCACGACCACGGCCCGGCCGTGGCTGCCGGCGGCCACCTGCCGCAGCACCCGGTTGTAGCCGTCCACGAACTCC
This sequence comes from Oryzihumus leptocrescens, assembly GCF_006716205.1. GTDB lineage: Bacteria > Actinomycetota > Actinomycetes > Actinomycetales > Dermatophilaceae > Oryzihumus > Oryzihumus leptocrescens. The sequence goes on from NZ_VFOQ01000001.1 coordinate 651,131, forward strand.
CCGCCCAGCGCCAGCGGCTCGGCCGACCCGGCCGGCCGGTCCGGCGCGATGACGGTCCCGAGCGAGGGTCCGGGCGGCGGCAGCGTCACGAAGGCCACCCGGCCGCCGCGCGCGGCCACCTCCCGCACCAGCCGCCGGTATGCCGCGCGCAGGGTCGCGTCGTGGGCCGCGGTGCCGGGGTCGATGCGCTGGCCGCCGACGACCAGCCCCTGATGGTGGGACCAGTACTCGGCCACCAGGACCAGGGGGTGGCGCCCGGCGGCGCGCTCGGCGTCGAGCACCGCGAGCTGCTGCTGCCGGGCGCGCTCGTGGCAGGCCTGCGCCGAGGCGTCCGGGCCGGGCGAGCCGTCGGGGACCACGAGCAGCCCGGTGGGGGTGCAGCGCACCCAGGCGGCCTGGACGTAGCGGGCGTCGTGCTGGCGGGCCCAGGGCTGCAGCCCCGGGTCCAGGGCTCGCGCGGTGGAGTCGCCGAAGAGCACGACCGAGCGCGAGCCGCCGTCCACCTTGACGCAGGAGGCCAGCGGGTCCGAGGCCTCGGCGGGGCAGGGGGAGTCGCTGCGCTGGGCCAGCTGGCGGCCCAGCGGCGCCGGCAGGGCGGTGGCGGTGACCGCCACCCCGGCGACGAGCGCGGAGGTGAGCGCCGCGAGCGCGGTGACCCGGGTGGCGGACCGGCGTGCCCACGGCATACGGCCCTGCTGGACGGGGCGCTCGACCAGGCGCCAGGACGCCACGGCGAGGGCCGCGGTGAGCGCCACGCGCAAGGCCTGCCGGGCCCACCAGGCCGTGTCGGGCGGGCCGTCCACGGGCAGCGCCACCACGACCGGCCAGTGCCAGAGGTAGATGCCGTAGGACAGGGTCCCGACCGCGACCAGCGGGCGCCAGGACAGGGCCGTGGCCAGCCGCGAGCCGGGCGCGAGCTCGACCCCGGCGATCACGGCCGCGACGGCGAGGCACACCAGCAGCGCCCCGCCGCGGTAGTACAGCGTGGAGGAGTCCGGCAGCAGGGCGAAGCCGGCGAGCAGCGCGGCCAGGCCGGCGCCGGCCACGGCCGCCGCACGACCTTGCCCGCCCGGGCATACGCGCCAGCGGCGGACCGCCACGGCGAGCAGCACCCCGACGGCGAGCTCCTGCACGCGGCCCTCGGTGCCGTAGTAGGCGCGCGCGGGGGACAGCAGGGCGTGCTCCAGCGCCATGGCCAGGCTCGAGGCGACCAGCGCGGCGAGCGCCACCGCACCCAGGATCAGCTCCCGCTGCCGGACCGCGTCGGGCCTGGGCGCGGGCACGCCGCGCCGCGCGCGCCGGCGCAGCGCCAGGGACAGCACGGCCCAGACCAGCGCCGGCCAGACCAGATAGAACTGCTCCTCCACGGCCAGGGACCAGGTGTGCCGCAGGGGCGAGGCCCCGGTGTATGCGGCGAAGTAGTCCTCGCCGCTGCCGGCGAAGTGCCAGTTGGCCACGTAGGCCAGCGTGGCGAGCAGGTCGCCCCGGCGGGCGGACCACTGCTCGACGGGACCGTGCCACCAGACCCACCCGGCGCAGGCCAGCAGCACCACGGCCAGGGCCGGGAAGAGGCGACGCACGCGGCGCACCCAGAAGGCCGCGAGGTCGACCCGGTCGGTGCGCTGGTGCTCGGCGAGCAGCAGGGAGGTGATGAGGTAGCCGGAGAGGACGAAGAAGGCGTCGACGCCGAGGAACCCGCCCGGCAGGGCCGACCCGGCACCGCCTCCGAGGTGGTAGACGACCACGGCGAGGACCGCGAGCGCGCGCACCCCGTCCAGCGCTGGGCGACGGGTGCTCATGCGGGCTCCTCGCGTGCGGGGGCGGGACGAGCCGCCACCCCCCGAGGCGACCAGTTCCCGATGGTGCCCCGTCCCGGCCCGCGCCGGACACCCCCTCAGGCGGGGAGCGTGGCCGAACTCACCCCAGCCGGCGCAGGTCCTCGCGGCAGCGCCGCTCGAGGTCGTCGAGCTCGGTCAGGGAGTCCTCGATGTCCTTGCGGCGGCGCTCGAGCTCCAGGCGCCGGTCGCCGATCTGGTCGAGCAGGTAGGTGAGCTGGCCGGCCTCGCCGGGCTGCTCGTCATACATGTCGACGATCTTGCGGATCTCTTCCAGGGGGAAGCCGAGTCGCTTGCCGCGCAGGATGAGGTTGAGCCGGGTGCGGTCGCGCCGGTGGTAGACGCGCTGCGTGCCGCGGCGCTCGGGGGAGATCAGGCCGAGCTCCTCGTAGTGGCGCACCGTGCGGTGGGTGACGCCGAACTCCTCGGCGACCTGCGCGATCGACCAGGTGGGGGACGCGGGCCTTGTCATGCGCCTGATCGTGCTTTACGTTGACGTCAACGTCAAGCAGCCGCCGGGCCACCCCTGCCGGCGCGACCGAAGGGCACCACCTGCGATGTTCGAGCTCAGCAAGGACCATGAGGACTTCCGCGCCGTCGTGCGCGAGTTCGCCGAGGCCGAGGTGGCCCCGCACATCGCGCAGTGGGACCGCGACCACTACTTCCCCAGCGAGCTCGTGCCCAAGATGGGCGAGCTGGGCCTGTTCGGCCTCGTCGCGCCGGAGGAGTTCGGCGGCGCCGACGCCGACTTCACCTCGCTGTGCGTGGCGATCGAGGAGCTCGGCCGCGTCGACCAGTCAATCGGCATCACCCTGTCCGCCGGGGTCGGGCTGGGCATCAACCCGATCCTGACCTACGGCTCGCAGGAGCAGAAGGAGCGCTGGCTGCCCGACCTGGTCGCCGGGCGCGCGCTCGCGGCGTTCGGCCTGACCGAGCCCGAGGCCGGCTCGGACGCCGGCGCCACCCGCACCAGGGCCCGCCTCGACGGCGAGGAGTGGGTCATCAGCGGCGCCAAGGCGTTCATCACCAACTCCGGCACCGACATCACGTCGGTCGTCACGGTCACCGCCCGCACCGGGGAGAACCCCGACGGCTCGGCGCAGATCAGCGCGATCATGGTGCCCTCGGGCACGCCCGGCTTCACCGTCGAGCCGGCCTACGACAAGCTCGGCTGGCACGCCTCCGACACCCACGGCCTGTCCTTCGACGGGTGCCGCGTCCCGGCCGGCAACCTGCTCGGCGAGCAGGGCTCCGGCTTCAAGCAGTTCCTCAAGACCCTCGACGACGGCCGCATCGCCATCTCCGCGCTCGCCGTCGGCCTGGCCCAGGCCTGCCTGGAGACCGCGACGTCCTACTCGAAGACCCGCATGGCGTTCGGCCGCCCGATCGGCGTCAACCAGGGCGTCTCGTTCCAGGTCGCCGACCTCGCCGTCATGGTCGAGGCCGCCCGCACGCTGACCTACAAGGCCGCCTGGCTCAAGGACGAGCTGCACCATGGCCGCCGCTCGGTCGCCGAGGTCAAGCAGGCCGCCGCGATCGCCAAGCTCTACTCCACCGAGGCCGCGGTCTCCGCCACGCGCATCGCCACGCAGGTCTTCGGCGGCAACGGCTTCATGGAGGAGTTCCCGGTCGCCCGCTTCTACCGCGACGCCAAGATCCTGGAGATCGGCGAGGGCACCAGTGAGGTCCAGCGCATGGTCATCGCCCGCGGGCTCGGCCTGCCCACCTCCTGATCCCCTTGTCGTTGAAGGAAGATGTCGGTATGACGAGCCTGAGCTCCCAGCCCAAGCGCCCCTTCGCCGGTCCCACGGACGGGGGAGACCCGCGGGTGGCGAACGTGCGCTCGCGCCTGTCGGCGGCCTACGACGCCTCGGCGCTGCCGCCGGAGAAGGCCGCAGCCAAGCTGGCCTCGCAGAACAAGCTCTACGTCCGTGAGCGGATCGCGCTGCTGTTCGACGAGGGCTCGTTCGTCGAGGACGGGCGCTACGCCAACGCCATGGCCTCCGGCCTGCCCGCCGACGGCGTGGTCACCGGTCGGGGCACCGTCGACGGCCGGCCGGCGATCGTCGTGGCCAACGACCCGACGGTCAAGGCCGGCTCGTGGGGCGCGCGCACCGTGGAGAAGATCGTGCGCGCCACCGAGATGGCGCTGCGCGAGGAGCTGCCGATCTTCTGGTTCGTCGACTCCGCCGGTGCGCGGATCACCGACCAGGTCGAGCTGTTCCCCGGCCGCCGCGGCGCCGGGCGCATCTTCCACAACCAGGTCGCGTTGTCGGGCAAGGTGCCGCAGATCTGCTGCCTGTTCGGGCCCTCGGCCGCCGGTGGTGCCTACATCCCGGCGTTCACCGACATCGTGATCATGGTCGACGGCAACGCCTCGATGTACCTCGGCAGCCCCCGCATGGCCGAGATGGTGGTCGGCGAGAAGGTCTCCCTGGAGGAGATGGGCGGGGCGCGGATGCACTGCACCGTCTCCGGCTGCGGTGACCTCCTGGCCTCCGACGACACCGACGCCATCGAGCTGGCCAAGCTGTACTTCTCCTACCTGCCCTCCTCCTGGCGCAGCGAGGCCCCGTCCTACGTGCCGGAGGAGCCGTCGCGGCCGCTGACCCGCAGCACGGTGCCCGAGAAGGAGAGCCAGCCCTTCGACATCCACGAGGTCATCGACGGCCTGGTCGACGAGGACTCCTTCTTCGAGGTCAAGCCGCTCTTCGCCGCCGAGCTGGTCACCGGCTTCGGCCGGATGGCCGGCGAGACGGTCGGCATCGTCGCCAACAACTCGGCGGTCAAGGGTGGCGTGCTGTTCTCCGACAGCGCCGACAAGGCCGCGCGCTTCATCTGGCTGTGCGACGCCTTCAACATCCCGCTGGTCTACCTCGCCGACGTGCCCGGCTTCATGATCGGCTCCGAGGTCGAGCGCGGCGGCATCATCCGCCACGGCGCCAAGATGATCACCGCGGTCTCCGAGGCCACCGTGCCGCAGTTCTCGGTCATCGTCCGCAAGGCCTACGGCGCGGGGCTCTACGCCATGGCCGGGCCCGGGTTCGGCCCCGACGCCACGCTGGCCCTCCCGACCGCCCGCATCGCCGTGATGGGCCCGGAGGCGGCGGTCAACGCCGTCTATGCCAACAAGATCAACGAGATCGAGGACCTCGCCGAGCGCGAGCAGTTCGTGCAGAACAAGCGCCGGGAGTACGAAGAGGACGTCGACCTCGAGCGCCTCGCCGCCGACCTCGTCCTCGACGGCATCATCGAGGCCGACGCGCTGCGCCAGGAGCTGCTGCACCGGCTGCGCTACGCCGCCCGCCGCGACCGTGCCTTCAGCCAGCGCCGGCGCGGGGTCCCGCCGGTCTGACCGGCTGCCCTTACCCCCGCGCTCACTCGCCGAGCTGGACGTTGCTGCCCCTTCGGCGCCCCTGAAGGGGCAGCAACGTCCAGCTCGACGGGGCTGACCCGTGGGATTTGACCGCCGTGCGAGGTTAGGTAAGGCTTACCTTTGTGATTCCCCGCGTGTGCGTTGCTGTCGTCCTGCCTGCCCTTGCCGTCGCCGCGTGCGGCACCGGCTCCGACCGGCCCTCCGCCGACGAGACCGGGTCGGCCACACCGGCCGTCGTGGTGACCTCCTCGGCCCGCGCCTGCACCGCTGACGTCGACAGCGTGCCCGCCGGCGCCCGGGTGGTCCGCATCCACAACAGCGGTGACAAGGTCACCGAGCTCTACATCCTGCGCGCGGACGGCACCAAGGTCGCCGAGCGCGAGAGCATCGAGCCCGGCGCCTCCGAGGACATGACCGTCGAGCTGACCGAGGGCGCCCACACCCTGCAGTGCCTGCCCGGCAAGAACGGCACCACGGTCGCCGGGGCCCTGACCGTCACCGCCGCGCAGGCGGGTGGCTCGGCCCGGGACGGGCGGCTGGCAGCCGCCGTCCCGGCATACCGCGCGTATGTCGCGCAGCAGGCGGGTGCCTCCCTTGCGCAGGCCCGCGCGCTGAGGGCGGCCATCGCCGCCGGCGACGTCGCGAAGGCCAGGGAGCTCTACTGGACCAGCCGCGTGGGCTGGGAGTCGATGGAGCCGGTGGCCGAGGCGTTCGGCGACGTCGACCCCAAGGTCGACCTGCGCGAGGCGGACCTCGAAGCCGGGCAGACGTGGACCGGCTGGCACGTCATCGAGAAGCAGCTGTGGACGAAGGGCAGCACCGCCGGGCTGACCCCCGTGGCGACCCAGCTCGTGACCGACCTCAGCGACCTCGTCGCCCGGATCCACCGGGCCGGGATCACCCCGACCTCGATGGCCAACGGCGCCAAGGAGCTGCTCGACGAGGTCGCCACCGGCAAGGTCACCGGCGAGGAGGAGGCGTTCAGCCACACCGACCTGGTCGACTTCGCCGCCAACGTGGCCGGGGCGAAGCAGGCGTGGACGCTGCTCAAGCCGGTCGTCGTGCAACGCAAGCTCGAGCTGGCCACCTCGCTCGACCAGCGGTTCGCCGCGGTCGAGGAACTGCTGGCGAAGTACCGCAGGGGCGCCGGCTACGTCTCGTACGACACGGTCACCCAGGCCCAGCGCTCGGAGCTCTCGCGGGCCGTCGACGGCCTCGCCGAGCCGCTGTCCCAGCTCGCCGCGGCCGTGGCGTGAGCCGGCTCAGCCGCCGCCAGGCCCTGGGCATCGGCGCGGCCACGGCGGCCGGGGCCGCAGGCATCGTCCTGGCCGAGTCCAGCGGTGCCTCGGTGTTCCGCGCCGGGCACGGCGAGCCGGCGGCCGCCGAGGGCACCCCGGTCGCCTTCCACGGCGAGCACCAGGCCGGCATCGCCTCGGCGGTGCAGGACCGGCTGCACATGGCCGCCTTCGACGTCACCACCGACAGCCGCGACGAGGTCATCGCGCTGCTCAAGGCGTGGACGGCCGCCGCCGCCCGGATGACCCAGGGGCGGGAGGCCGTCGCGGGCGGGGCCATCCCGGCCGTGAAGCAGGCGCCGCCGGAGGACACCGGCGAGGCGCTCGGCCTGCCCGCCAGCCGGCTGACCGTCACCATCGGCTTCGGCCCGACGTTCTTCGAGGAGGACGGCAGGGACCGCTTCAGCCTGCGGGGCAAGCGCCCCGCGGCCCTGGTCGACCTGCCGCACTTCCCCCAGGACGCGCTCGACCCGGCCCGCAGCGGCGGCGACATCGTGGTCCAGGCGTGCTCGGACGACCCGCAGGTCGCCGTCCACGCGGTGCGCAACCTGGCGCGCATCGGCTTCGGCACGGTCGCGGTCCGCTGGAGCCAGCTCGGCTTCGGCAAGACCTCCTCCACCACGCCGCAGGCCCAGACCCCGCGCAACCTGTTCGGGTTCAAGGACGGCACCAACAACATCGCCGGTGACGACGCCGACGCGCTGCGCCGGCACGTGTGGGCCGACGCCTCTGACGGGGCCGCCTGGATGGCCGGCGGCAGCTACCTGGTGGCGCGCCGGATCCGCATGCACATCGAGACCTGGGACCGCACCTCGCTGGACGAGCAGGAGCAGGTCACCGGCCGGCACAAGGGCAACGGCGCACCGCTGGGCGGGGTGCACGAGCGCGACGAGGTGAGGCCCGTCATGCTGCCCCGGGACTCCCACGTGGCGCTGGCCCACCCGAGCACCAACGACGGGCACCGGATCCTGCGCCGCGGCTACTCCTTCGTCGACGGCTCCGACGGGTTCGGCCACCTCGACGCCGGGCTGTTCTTCATCGCGTTCTGCCGTGACCCGCGCACGCAGTACGTCCCGATGCAGAACCGGCTCTCGCGCAACGACGCGATGATGGAGTACCTCCAGCACACCGGGTCCGGGTTGTGGGCCGTCCCGCCGGGCGTGCGACCCGGCGGGTGGGTCGGCCAGACCCTGTTCGAGGCCTGACGGCTCAGACCGCGCGGGCCAGTGACAGCGCGAACCGCCCGGCCTCGTCGGTCCACCACTGGTCCAGCACGAAGCCGGCCGCCTCGAGCTCGGTGGCGACCTTGTCCCGGCGGAACTTCGCGGAGATCTCGGTGCGCATCTGCTCGCCCTCGGCGAAGTCGACCTCGAGGCCGATCCCGGGCACCCGGACGTGCATGGCTCGGGTGGCGACGAGGCGCATCTCGATCCACTCGTTCTCGGCGTCCCACACCGCCCGGTGCGTGAACGCCTCGACGTCGAAGTCGGCGCCCAGCTCGCGGTTGAGCACCCGCAGCACGTTGCGGTTGAACTCCGCGGTCACCCCGGCCGCGTCGTCGTACGCCGCGACGAGGGTCCCCTCGTCCTTGACCAGGTCGGTGCCGAGGAGCAACCACTCACCGGGCTGGAGCACGTCGCGCACGCTGTGCAGGAACCCGGCGCGCTCGGCCGGCAACAGGTTGCCGATGGTGCCGCCGAGGAAGGCGACCAGGCGCGGCTGCTCGCCCGGCAGCCGGCTCAGGTGCTCGGTGAAGTCGCCCACGACCCCGTGGATGGTCAGTCCCGGGTAGTCGGCGTCGATCGCCTCGACCGCCTCGCGCAGGGCCGTGCCGGAGACGTCCAGCGGCACGAACGTGCGCAGCGAACCGTTGTCCCGCAACGCATCCAGCAGCAGGCGGGTCTTCTCCGAGGAGCCCGAGCCCAGCTCGACCAGCGTCTGCGCGCCCGTGTGCGCGGCGATCCCGGCGGCCCGCGCGCCCAGGATCTCGCGCTCGGCCCGGGTGGGGTAGTACTCCGGCAGGCGCGTGATGTCCTCGAACAGCTCGCTGCCCCGCGCGTCGTAGAACCACTTCGGCGGCAGCCACTTCGGCGTGCTGGTCAGACCGCGCTCGGCGTCGGAGCGCAACGCCGTGGCGGCGTCGTCGGCGGTGAGGTAGGTGTCCACCTGGGTCATGGCCGTCCCTTGTCATCGATCGGATGCATCTCGAACGTCGTGCGCGTCGCGTGGAGCACGTGCCGGTCGGGCACCGCCTCCCACGACGGGTCCTCGGGGTCCCACGGCTCGGAGCTCACCGCGAGCCCGTCGTCGCCGCGGCGCACCCACAGCGAGTGCCACCACGTCGTCGCGGTGACCGCCTCGCCGTCGGTGAGCAGCAGGTTCAGCCGGGAGCCCGGCGCCGCCGCGGCCACCTCGGCGACCACGCCGCCGAGGGCCTCCAGGGGGTGTTTGCCCGCACGCAGCCGGTGCCGGACGAGCGCCCACAGCAGGGCGGCGTCGGTGGGGGCGTCCAGGGTCATCAGGTCGGTCGCGGGCAGCCCCGCAGCCTGTTCGGCCACCGAGTCCGGCCAGCCCCGCACCACCCCGTTGTGGCTGAACAGCCAGCGGCCCTCACCGAACGGCGCGCACGCGCTCTCCTGCACCGGCATGCCGACCGTCGCGCTGCGCACCGCGGCCAGGACGGCGGTGGAGCGGATGGTGGTGGCCAGGTCGCGCAGCGACCCGTCCGCCCACATGGGGCAGGCCCGCCGGTATCGCGCGCCGTCACCACCGGGGGAGGGGTACCAGCCCACGCCGAAGCCGTCGGCGTTGATCGTCCCGCCCTGGCGCATGTCCAGCGGCGCCCAGGACTGGCGCAGCAGCGAGTGCGGCGGGTCGAGCAGCACGTCGGCGAGCGCCACCTCGGGGCCGACGTAGGCCAGGTGCCGGCACATGAGCTAGCCGAGCTCCTCGGGACGGGGGTCGCGGGCGCACCGGAAGCCGGAGAAGATCTGGCGCCGGATCGGGTAGTCCCAGTTGCGGAACGTGCCGCGGCAGGCGACCGGGTCGGTGCCGAACGAGCCGCCCCGCAGCACCTTGAACTTCGGCGCGAAGAACACCTGGGAGTACTCGGGGTAGGGGAACACCGCAAACCCGGGGTAGCCGGCGAAGTCGCTGCTGGTCCACTCCCACACGTCGCCGATCAGCTGCTCGACGCCCAGCGGCGAGGCGCCCGCGGGGTAGGCACCGACGGGTGCGGGACGAAGGTGGCGCTGGCCGAGGTTGGCGTGCTCGGCCGTCGGGTCCTCATCGCCCCACGGGTAGCGGCGGGAGCGGCCGGAGGCGGGGTCGAACCGGGCCGCCTTCTCCCACTCCGCCTCGGTGGGCAGGCGCTTGCCGGCCCACGCGGCATACGCCTCGGCCTCGTGGAAGCTGACGTGCACCACCGGCTCGTCCAGCGGCAGGGGCTCGCGCACGCCGAACCGGGTGCGCACCCAGCGGCCGTCCTCGCGCTCCCAGAAGCGTGGCGCGGTGATGCCGGCCTGCTGCCGGTGCGCCCAGCCGGTCGGGGACCACCACTGCGGGTCGTGGTAGCCGCGCGCCTCGACGAACGCGAGGTAGTCGCCGCAGGTCACCGGCGTCGTGTCGATGACGAAGGCGTCGACGTGCACCTGGTGGGCCGGGCGCTCGTTGTCCAGGGCCCAGGGCTCGGTGGAGGTGCCCATGGTGAACGGGCCTGCGGGCACGAGGACCTCGGCGGCCGGCACCCAGCGCCCGCGGGGCGGGGGCGGTGCGTCGAGCACCGGGGCGCCGGCCCGCAGCTGGTGGGTGGCCAGCATCGTCTCGTCGTGCTGCTGCTCGTGCTGGGCGATCATGCCGAAGGCGAACGCGCCCTCGACCAGCGGCCGGCCCTCGAGGACGGCGTGGTCGAGCACGTCGAGCACCTTGTCGCGGACCTCGGTGACGTAGCCGCGCGCCTCGGCCGGGCCGAGCAGCGGCAGCGCCGGGCGGTCGACCCGGGCGTGCTTGAACGCGTCGTAGAGCTCGTCGATGTCCTGGCGCACCGGGTCCCGGCCGCCGACGTCGCGGACCAGCCAGAGCTCCTCCTGGTTGCCGATGTGCGCCAGGTCCCAGACCAGGGGCGACATCAGCCGGGAGTGCTGCCGGGTCAGGTCGTGGTCGTCGACCGCGTCGGTGAGCGCGGTGCTGCGGGACCGGGCGCGGGTGAGCACCTCGGCCACGTGCGCGCGCAGCTTCTCCTGCTCCATCGTGGTCAGGTCGGGGGTCGTGGTCATGCCGAGCACCTCCGGCTCGTCGCGTCGTCGATCCGTTCCTGCAGCTGCCGGGTGACCTCGTCGGCCACGGCGCGGGGCAGGTCCTGCCCGTCCAGGGCGGACACCCCCAGCTCGACCACCGCCGTCGCGGAGCGGGCCAGCCCCGGGTCGGCCACTCCGAGGCGGGCGGCGCTCAGCCACCGGTCGGCGGTCTCCTCGGTCACCTCCAGCGCGCGCCCGACCGTCTCGGGCCGGGACAGCAGTGCGGTCAGGAGGGCCACCGGCGTCACCCAGCCGTGCCCGGCCTGGGCGTCGAGGTAGCGCACCTCGAGGTAGCCGTGCGGCCGCACCGGCGGGAAGAGCGTGGACAGGTGGTAGTCGAGGTCCCGGGTCGTGGGCGGCCGGCCGACCGGGGAGGGGCCAGCCACCCAGTCCGCGAAGCGCACGCCGGCGGGAGCGGTCCACGGCCCCTGCTCGCGGCGCACGCACAGCAGCGGGGCCTCCAGGGCCATCCGGGCGTACTGCGCCACCGGGTCCGCGGTGCGCGCCGGGGCGAACGTGGCCGGCGGCGCGGTCGCAAGGGTGGAGCGCAACCGGGCCGAGACCCAGCCGGTGTCGCTGCCGGCCATCACCGCGGAGTTGCCGAAGAGGGCGGTCATGGTCGGGCCGAGCGCGTGCACGGCGTCCCACCGGTGCACCGCCTCGGCGCCCTCGCCGAGGTCGACGCAGACCTGCAGGCTGGCCGTGCTGCACATCATCCGCGAGCCGTGCGGGCCGATCGCGGCGAAGAAGTCCTCCATCGCGTCGTAGCGCGGCGTGCGCAGGATGCGGCGGGGCGTGCGGTGCGGGTCGAGACCGTGCTCGCCGCGGCGCAGGCCGTGCGGGGCGAGCAGCTCGCCGAGGGCGGCGGCGTCGGCGGCGGCGGCCTCGAGGAGGAAGGCGAGGGAGGGGGTCGGCGCGGAGGAGATCTCGACCTGGCCGCCGGGTTCGACGGTGACCAGGGAGCCGGCCGGCAGGGGCAGGTGGGGGCTGTGCGGGTCGACGGTGGTCGGCGCGTGAGGGCCAAGGGCCCGTGCCAGGTCGGTCAGCTCGACGGCACGGGCCGGGTCGTCCTCGTGGTGGAGGGTCCACTCGAGCTCGACACCCTGCAGCCGGGGAGGTCCGTGCTTGAAGCAGACCATGGCGACGTAGCCCTCGGCCTGGTCGCGCGACAGGACCGGCGCCCCGTGGACCTCGTCGTCCCCGGCCGCCACCGAGCCCCCCGGCATCTCCATCGGCATCACCATCGGCACGAACCTAACTGCCGCCCCTGACAGCGACAACCGCAATAGGCGTACTCCGTCTGACGGCTCGACGACGTGGCGGTGACCCGTCAACCGGGGCGCTGCGGGCGCTCGGCCGTCGCGTTGCTCAGGAGGTGACCTGCGCCCAGGCGACGCCGACTTCGGCGAGCAGCTCGCGCAGCAGCGGCAGGCTCAGGCCGATGACGTTGGAGGGGTCTCCCTCGATCCCGGTGACGAACGGCCCGCCCAGGCCGTCGAGGGTGAACGCTCCGGCCACGCGCAGGGGCTCCCCGGTGGCGACGTAGGCGTCGATCTCCTCGTCGGTCAGCTTGGCGAAGTGGACGGTCGTCGAGGCGACCGCGCCCAGGGTCGCGCCGGTGCCGCCCGCGTCATCGGCCCGGTCGTCGATGAGCCAGTGGCCGGTGTGCAGCACCCCGGAGCGGCCCCGCATCTGCCTCCAGCGCTCGACCGCCTCGGCGGCGTCGGCAGGCTTGCCGTGCATCTGCCCGTCGAGCTCGAGCACCGAGTCGCAGCCCAGGACCAGTGCGGACTCCGGCGCGTCCTCGATGCCGTCGCCGGCCAGCAGCGCCGAGGACACCGCCTCGCACTTCGCCCGGGCCAGCAGCAGCGCCAGGTCGTCGGGGGCCAGCTCGCCGTAGGCCTGCAGGGCCTGCGCGACCACGGCGTCCTCGTCCACGTCGCTGACCAGCACGAACGGGTCGATCCCGGCCCGGCGCAGGGTGGTCAGCCGGGCGGGGGAGGAGGATCCGAGGACGAACGACAGCGGGGACTCAGGCATGCCCGGAGGCTACCGGGCGCCGGCACCGGTCCCGGTCGCAGCCGGCGTGCCGGCCGGGGCCTGACCGGCCGGGGCCTGGGAGGCCGGTGCGGCCCGGAGGGCCACGGCCACCGCCGCGGCGAGGACCATGGCGGCACCGACCACCCAGAGCCCGGTCTTCTGGCTGCCGGTCAGGTCGGCCAGCCACCCCGTCACGTAGGGCGCGACGAACCCGGCGGTGTTGCCCACGGAGTTGACCAGCGCGATACCTCCGGCCGCCGCGGCCCCGGTGAGGAAGGTGGTCGGCAGCGCCCAGAAGGTGGGCAGCGCGCACATCACGCCGGTCGCGCAGACGGTCACGGCGACCATGGCCGCGAGCGGGCTGCCCAGGTAGAGCGCGACGGGGATCGCCGCCCCGCCGACGAAGGCCGGCAGCGCCACGTGCCAGACGCGCTCGCGGGTGCGGTCGCCGTGACGGGCCCACAGCACCATGGCGACGGCGCCCACGACGTAGGGCACCGAGTTGATCAGCCCGCGCTCGAGGATCGAGTAGCTCGTGCCGAACTGGGTCTCGAAGCCCTTGATGATCGTGGGCAGGAAGAAGCCGAGGGCGTACAGGCCGTAGACCACGCCGAAGTAGACGAACGCCAGCGCCCAGACCCGGCCGCTGGTCAGCGAGCCGCGCAGCCCGACGTGGTACTCGCGCTGCTTGTCCGCGTCCTCGGCGTCCATCACCGTGGCCAGGGCCTCGCGCTCACCCTGCTGGAGCCAGGCGGCATCGCGCGGCCGGTCGGTCAGGAACCACCACGTGACGACCCCGAGCAGGACCGCGGGCACGCCCTCGAGCAGGAACATGAACCGCCAGCCGCTGAGCCCGAACAGGCCGTCGCCGTGCTCGATGAGCAGCGAGGACAGCGGCGCGCCGAGGGCGGAGGACAGCGGCACCGCTGCCATGAACAGGGCCGTGACCCGGGCCCGGTCGCGCTGGGGGAACCAGTAGGTCAGGTAGAGGATGATCCCGGGGAAGAAGCCGGCCTCGGCGACGCCCAGCAGGAAGCGCAGCGCCACCAGCGCGCTGCCGTTGGGCACGAACGCGATCGCCCCGGCGACCAGGCCCCAGGTCAGCATGATCCGGGCGATCCAGCGCCGCGCGCCGAAGCGGTGCAGCGCCATGTTCGAGGGCACCTCGAGCAGCAGGTAGCCGATGAAGAACACCCCGGAGGCGAAGCCGAAGGCCGTGGCGCTCAGGCCCAGCTCGGCGTTCATGCCGTTGGGGCCGGCGAAGGCGATGTTGGTGCGGTCCAGGTAGTTCACGAAGTAGAGCAGCGCGAGGTACGGCGTGAGCCGGCGGGCGACCTTGCGGGTCGCCGACCCCAGCTCGGCCTCGTGCGTCGTCGCGGTGGTCATCCGGCCGTCCTCCCTGCCCCTGGCCCCGCGACGCCGGCCGAGCGGCTCAGCCCACGAGGTCGTCCACGTAGCACCATCTCCACGCCTCGCCCGGCTCGAAGCTGCGCACCACCGGGTGCCCGGTCTCGGTGAAGTGCCGTTCGGCGTGCCGGCCGACGGACGAGTCGCAGCAGCCGACCTTGCCACAGGTGAGGCACAGCCGCAGGTGCACGGGGGTCAGCCCCTCGCGCTCGCAGTCGGGGCAGCCGGCGGGGGTCTGGGGCTGGACGTGGATCCCGGAGTCCGCGAGGTGCTCGCACGCGCCGCCGACGGGCTCGGGCGGCAGCAGGGGCTCGTCGCGCAGGTCCTGGGTGCGCCGCTCCACCCGGTCGAGCATGGACTCCTCGAGGTCGAGGGCGGCCATGACGTGCTCGAGCACCTCGTGGTCGGCCCGCCCGGAGTCCCGGATCTCCAGCACCGCCTCGCGCTCGGCGGCGAGCATGGCGAGGCGCAGCCGGCGGTAGGTCTCGCTGGGCGTCTCCCGGTCGGATTCCGGGCTGCCGAGCCGCTCCCAGACGATGTTGGTGCGGGAGTCCGCCCGTGCCCGGAGCACCTCGACGGTGTCGGCGTCGGTCTCCTCGGCGACGCGGTCGAGCTCCTCCAGCCCCGCCTTCACCGCGGTCTGCAGCACCGTGGCCTCCTGCAGCGCGTCCTCGCGCGGGTCCGGCCCGTGCACCCCGAGCCGGCGCGCCATCCACGGCAGGGAGAACCCCTGGATCATCAGGGTGCCGCCGGTGACCACCAGCGCGGCGAGCACCAGCACCTCCCGGTGCGGGGTCCCCTGCGGCAGCACGAACGCGGCGGCCAGGGTCACGACGCCGCGCATCCCGGCCCACGACACGATCGCCGTGTGGGTCCACGGCGTCGAGCGGCCGAGGCGGTCGGGCCCCGGACGGATGGCCAGGTAGCGCGCGGGGAAGACCCACAGCGGCCGCAGCACGATCACGGCGACGAGCACGGCCAGGCACACCCCGGCGATCTGGCCCAGGCCGAGCGGGGAGTGGCGCACGTCGTCGATCACCCAGCGCACCTGGAGCCCGATGACGAGGAAGACCACGTTCTCGAGCAGGAACTGGATGGTGGTCCAGTTGATCCGCTCGCTCAGCCGCGAGGAGGCGCTCTGCAGCACCGGCGCCTTGTGGCCCAGCAGCAGCCCGGCCACGACGACGGCGAGCACCCCGGAGGCGTGGATGGCCTCCGCCGGCAGGTAGGCGACGAAGGGGGTCATGAACGACAGCGACGTGTCGAGCACGGAGTCGGTGACGTGCTTGCGCACGAGGCCGACGAGTGCGGCGACCGCGACGCCGACGGCCAGTCCGCCGACCGCCGAGAGGGCGAACTCCCCAGCGACCCCGCCCACGCTGACCGTGCCGGCGATGGCGGCGATGGCGGTGCGCAGGCAGACCAGGGCCGTGGCGTCGTTGACCAGCGACTCGCCCTCCAGGACGGTGACGACCCGCCGCGGCAGCCCGATGCGCCGGGCGATCGTCGTGGCCGCCACCGCGTCCGGCGGGGCGACGACGGCCCCGAGCGCGAACGCCGCGGCGAACGGCACCGGCAGCAGCAGCCAGGTGACCAGGCCGACGCCGAGGGCCGTGAACACGACCAGCCCGACCGAGAGGAACCCGATCGCCCGCCGGTTGTCCCGGAAGTCCACCAGCGAGCTGCGGATCGCCGCCGCGTAGAGCAGCGGGGGCAGCAGCCCGACGAGCACGACCTCCGCACTCAGGTGCACCTGCGGCAGGAACGGCAGGTATGACGCGCCGACGCCTACCAGCGTCAGGACCAGGGGCGCCGAGACGTCGTAGCGGCGGGCCAGTCCTGCGACAAGGGTGACCGTCGCGACGAGGGCGAGCGCGACCGTGGCTGCATGCACGCCCTGAATCCTCGCACCCGACCGGTTGGCCCACGGGCCGTGACCTCGGCGGGCGTGGCGCCGTTGAGCAGGGCGGACCGGGGCTCGCCGCTGTCCCGGCAGACGAAGGGATGACGGCAACGATGCGATGGACATCGAAAACGGCTTCTGGAGTGGCGGGCGTGGTTGTGCTGGGCGCAGCGGTGCTCGGCGGGCCGACGGCGCAGGCCGCCACGAACGACCCGCTCTACAGCAAGCTGTGGGGGCTTCAGCAGATCCACGCCGAGCAGGCCTGGTCGAAGTCCACCGGCGCGGGGGCCGTGGTCGCCGTCGTCGACACCGGCATCGACTTCAGCCAGCCCGACCTGCAGGGCCAGGTCCTCCAGGGCGCCACGTTCACCGGCTGCCAGAACACCCGCCCCTGCGGCAACGGTGACTTCCGCGGCCCGGACGGCGTCGACAACGGCGACGAGCACGGCACCCACGTGGCCGGCACGATCGCTGCCGTCCGCGGCAACGGCATCGGCGTCGTGGGCGTCGCCCCCAACGCCAAGATCCTGCCGGTCAAGGTGCTCGAGAACGGCTCCGGCTCCAGCGAGGACATCGCCGACGGCATCCGCTGGGCGGCCGACCACGGCGCCAACGTCATCAACCTGAGCCTCGGGTCGACGCCCGGTGGGCAGCTGCTCTCCATCACCGGCCTCGACACCGCCATGAAGGACGCGATCGCCTACGCACGCTCCAAGGGCGTCCTGACGGTGGCCGCGGCCGGCAACAGCTCGACCGCCCTGTGCAACGACCCGGCGTTCGACAGCGTCGCCATCTGCGTGGGCGCGACCGACCAGCGTGGCCTGCACAGCTGGTACTCCGAGCTGCCGAACAAGCTCGACCTGAAGTCGGTGTCGGCGCCGGGCGGCGCCGGCCTGTCCGCGCTCGGCCTGCCGGGGCAGTGCGACGAGGACATCTGGTCCACCGTCCCGGTCGGCACCGGCTCTGCCGGGTGCGGGCAGAAGGACTACGACGCGTATGCCGGCACCTCCATGGCCACGCCGCACGTGGCCGGTGTCGCGGCGCTGCTGTTCGCCCAGGGGCGCACCGTCGACCAGGTGGAGAACGCGATCCTGACGACGGCGCAGACGCCGGGGACCGCGACGCGCGGGACCTACACGCCGCTGTACGGCTACGGCGTGGTCGATGCGGCGGCAGCGGTCAACAGCTGACGTCGATCCGCCTGCGGCACAGGGCCGCCCGGGCCGAGTGGCCGGGGCGGCCCTGTGCGCTCCGATGGGTGGGACCGGGGGTGGTCTGAGCACCCTCAGATCACTGCTAATGTTTTCCCTGCGTTCAGCGCGAGGGACACCTCGGGCGGGCCGGACTCCCTTCCGGAGGCCAGCCGCCCGGTTTGACCCGGGAGCGCAGAGCGAGTAAGTTTGAAGGGTTGCCAGCGAGGCGGTTCGCACGAAGCGCCGGGTAGCTCGGACAACAACTCGAACGGTAGCCCCGGATCCAGGCTTGGGTGTCTGGTGATGGTGCGCGTCCGGTCCTTGAGAACTCAACAGCGTGCCAAAAATCGATGCCAATTACCTCGTCCCGGCGTCCCTTGGGGTGTCGGACGAATTTCCTTTGGTTGATTGAATTCAAGTCCAGCGGGCTTGGTTCTGTTTCAGCCGGATTTTTAACCCTTCGGGGTCTGTTTTCCCGCGGTCTTTCGGGACTGTGGGTGGCAAACATCAACGGAGAGTTTGATCCTGGCTCAGGACGAACGCTGGCGGCGTGCTTAACACATGCAAGTCGAACGGTGACCTGGGGAGCTTGCTTCCTGGTGATCAGTGGCGAACGGGTGAGTAACACGTGAGTAACCTGCCCCTCACTCTGGGATAACTCCGGGAAACCGGGGCTAATACCGGATATGACACAGACAGGCATCTGTACTGTGTGGAAAGTTTTTCGGTGGGGGATGGACTCGCGGCCTATCAGCTTGTTGGTGAGGTAGTGGCTCACCAAGGCGACGACGGGTAGCCGGCCTGAGAGGGCGACCGGCCACACTGGGACTGAGACACGGCCCAGACTCCTACGGGAGGCAGCAGTGGGGAATATTGCACAATGGGCGAAAGCCTGATGCAGCGACGCCGCGTGAGGGATGAAGGCCTTCGGGTTGTAAACCTCTTTCAGTACCGAAGAAGCGCAAGTGACGGTAGGTACAGAAGAAGCACCGGCTAACTACGTGCCAGCAGCCGCGGTAATACGTAGGGTGCGAGCGTTGTCCGGAATTATTGGGCGTAAAGAGCTTGTAGGCGGTTTGTCGCGTCTGCTGTGAAATTTCGGGGCTTAACCCCGAACTTGCAGTGGGTACGGGCAGACTAGAGTGTGGTAGGGGAGACTGGAATTCCTGGTGTAGCGGTGAAATGCGCAGATATCAGGAGGAACACCGATGGCGAAGGCAGGTCTCTGGGCCATAACTGACGCTGAGAAGCGAAAGCATGGGGAGCGAACAGGATTAGATACCCTGGTAGTCCATGCCGTAAACGTTGGGAACTAGGTGTGGGTCTCATTCCACGAGATCCGTGCCGCAGCTAACGCATTAAGTTCCCCGCCTGGGGAGTACGGCCGCAAGGCTAAAACTCAAAGGAATTGACGGGGGCCCGCACAAGCGGCGGAGCATGCGGATTAATTCGATGCAACGCGAAGAACCTTACCAAGGCTTGACATGTACCGGAAACGTGCAGAGATGTGCGCCCCGCAAGGTCGGTACACAGGTGGTGCATGGTTGTCGTCAGCTCGTGTCGTGAGATGTTGGGTTAAGTCCCGCAACGAGCGCAACCCTCGTTCTATGTTGCCAGCACGTGATGGTGGGGACTCATAGGAGACTGCCGGGGTCAACTCGGAGGAAGGTGGGGATGACGTCAAATCATCATGCCCCTTATGTCTTGGGCTTCACGCATGCTACAATGGCCAGTACAAAGGGCTGCGAAACCGCGAGGTGGAGCGAATCCCAAAAAACTGGTCTCAGTTCGGATTGGGGTCTGCAACTCGACCCCATGAAGTCGGAGTCGCTAGTAATCGCAGATCAGCAACGCTGCGGTGAATACGTTCCCGGGCCTTGTACACACCGCCCGTCAAGTCACGAAAGTCGGTAACACCCGAAGCCGGTGGCCCAACCCCTTGTGGGAGGGAGCTGTCGAAGGTGGGACTGGCGATTGGGACTAAGTCGTAACAAGGTAGCCGTACCGGAAGGTGCGGCTGGATCACCTCCTTTCTAAGGAGCACTGGCACCCCGCTCGTCACCGGTTGGTGGTGGGTGGATCGTGGTGTCCAGGTGGCCCGCCTCGACCGAACGCGTCGAGGGGGTTGCTCAAGGGTGGAACATCGATTAGTTGGCGCCGGCCGGTCGTGGCCGCACGAGTACAGCCTCAGCTTCTTCTTCGGGAGCGGTGGGGAGTGGAAAGTGCTTCACGGCCTGGGTGGCGCCTGGCACGTTGTTGGGTCCTGAGGGGTCGGGCGTTGAGCCTGTTCTTCTCGGATCGGTCCTCACCGTCAGCTGTTGGCTGGGGTGGGGGCGGGTTCTGGGCCTCACTGCATCTCGAACCGCCATGGCCTTGGGTCGTGGTAGGCGGGTGAGCTGGTGGGGTGCCGCCCGTATGTTGAGAACTACACAGTGGACGCGAGCATCTTTGTGGCCAAGTTTTTAAGGGCACACGGTGGATGCCTTGGCACCAGGAACCGAAGAAGGACGTAGGAATCTGCGATAAGCCTCGGGGAGTCGATAACCAGACTGTGATCCGAGGATTTCCGAATGGGGAAACCCGGCTGGAGGCAAGTCCAGTCACCCGCATCTGAACACATAGGGTGCGTGGAGGGAACGTGGGGAAGTGAAACATCTCAGTACCCACAGGAAGAGAAAGCAACCGCGATTCCGTGAGTAGTGGCGAGCGAAAGCGGATGAGGCTAAACCGGGCGTGTGTGATAGCTGGTAGGCGTTGCACGTTCGGGGTCGTGGGACGACCCGCACAGGGCTACTGACCTGTGAAGGAGTGAGAAATCTGCGTCATAGTCGAAGGGTCTTGAATGGCCCGGCACAGAGGGTGCGACCCCCGTAGACGAAATGGTGTGGACTCCTGGGTTGTATCCCAAGTAGCACGGGGCCCGAGAAATCCCGTGTGAATCTGGCGGGACCACCCGCTAAGCCTAAATATTCCCTGGTGACCGATAGCGGACAAGTACCGTGAGGGAAAGGTGAAAAGTACCCCGGGAGGGGAGTGAAATAGATCCTGAAACCGTGTGCTTACAATCCGTCGGAGCCTCCGTGTGGGGTGACGGCGTGCCTTTTGAAGAATGAGCCTGCGAGTTAGTGCTCCGTGGCGAGGTTAACCCGTGTGGGGAAGCCGTAGCGAAAGCGAGTCCGAACAGGGCGTTGTTAGTCGCGGGGTCTAGACCCGAAGCGAAGTGATCTACCCATGGCCAGGTTGAAGCGCGGGTAAGACCGCGTGGAGGACCGAACCCACTTAGGTTGAAAACTGAGGGGATGAGCTGTGGGTAGGGGTGAAAGGCCAATCAAACTTCGTGATAGCTGGTTCTCCCCGAAATGCATTTAGGTGCAGCGTCACGTGTTTCTTGCCGGAGGTAGAGCTACTGGATGGCTGATGGGCCTCACCAGGTTACTGACGTCAGCCAAACTCCGAATGCCGGTAAGTGAGAGCGTGGCAGTGAGACTGCGGGGGATAAGCTCCGTAGTCGAGAGGGAAACAGCCCAGACCACCAGCTAAGGTCCCTAAGCGTGTGCTAAGTGGGAAAGGATGTGGAGTTGCTGTGACAACCAGGAGGTTGGCTTAGAAGCAGCCACCCTTTAAAGAGTGCGTAATAGCTCACTGGTCAAGTGATTCCGCGCCGACAATGTAGCGGGGCTCAAGCACACCACCGAAGCTGTGGCATTGACACTTTGCCCGGCCAGACTTGTCTGGTCCAAGCGTGTTGATGGGTAGGGGAGCGTCGTGTGGCGGGTGAAGCGGCGGAGTGATCCAGCCGTGGACGCTACACGAGTGAGAATGCAGGCATGAGTAGCGAATGACGGGCGAGAAACCCGTCCGCCGAATAACCAAGGGTTCCAGGGTCAAGCTAATCTGCCCTGGGTAAGTCGGGACCTAAGGCGAGGCCGACAGGCGTAGTCGATGGACATCGGGTTGATATTCCCGAACCGGCGAAGAACCGCCCATATCGAACCATGTGATGCTAAGCGCCCAAAGCAAGCTGCTGATGCCTTCGGGCTAGGTGGTTTGTGGCGGCCGTGACCCGAGCATGTAGTAGGTAAGCGATGGAGTGACGCAGGAAGGTAGCCTCCGCGTGGCGATGGTTGTCCACGTCTAAAGGTGTAGGGCGAGAGGTAGGCAAATCCGCCTCTCACGTAGCCTGAGACCCCATAGTGACCGCGTTAGCGGGAAGAGGGTGATCCTATGCTGCCAAGAAAAACTTCTAGCGAGGTTCGAGCCGCCCGTACCCCAAACCGACTCAGGTGGTTAGGTAGAGAATACCAAGGCGATCGAGTGAATCGTGGTTAAGGAACTCGGCAAAATGCCCCCGTAACTTCGGGAGAAGGGGGGCCCGGATCGTGACCCCACTTGCTGGGTGAGCGTGAACGGCCGCAGAGACCAGGGAGAAGCGACTGTTTACTAAAAACACAGGTCCGTGCGAAGTCGCAAGACGATGTATACGGACTGACGCCTGCCCGGTGCTGGAACGTTAAGGGGACCGGTTAGCCTCACGGCGAAGCTGAGAACTTAAGCGCCAGTAAACGGCGGTGGTAACTATAACCATCCTAAGGTAGCGAAATTCCTTGTCGGGTAAGTTCCGACCTGCACGAATGGCGTAACGACTTCTCCACTGTCTCAACCACGAACTCGGCGAAATTGCACTACGAGTAAAGATGCTCGTTACGCGCAGCAGGACGGAAAGACCCCGGGACCTTTACTACAGCTTGGTATTGGTGTTCGGTACGGCTTGTGTAGGATAGGTGGGAGACTGTGAAGCATGCACGCCAGTGTGTGTGGAGTCAACGTTGAAATACCACTCTGGTCGTTCTGGATATCTAACCTCGGTCCGTGATCCGGATCAGGGACAGTGCCTGGTGGGTAGTTTAACTGGGGCGGTTGCCTCCTAAAAGGTAACGGAGGCGCCCAAAGGTTCCCTCAGCCTGGTTGGCAATCAGGTTTCGAGTGTAAGTGCACAAGGGAGCTTGACTGCGAGACAGACATGTCGAGCAGGGACGAAAGTCGGGACTAGTGATCCGGCGGTGGCTTGTGGAAGCGCCGTCGCTCAACGGATAAAAGGTACCCCGGGGATAACAGGCTGATCTTGCCCAAGAGTCCATATCGACGGCATGGTTTGGCACCTCGATGTCGGCTCGTCGCATCCTGGGGCTGGAGTAGGTCCCAAGGGTTGGGCTGTTCGCCCATTAAAGCGGTACGCGAGCTGGGTTTAGAACGTCGTGAGACAGTTCGGTCCCTATCCGCTGTGCGCGTAGGAAACTTGAGAAGAGCTGTCCCTAGTACGAGAGGACCGGGATGGACGAACCTCTGGTGTGTCAGTTGTCCTGCCAAGGGCACCGCTGATTAGCTACGTTCGGAAGTGATAACCGCTGAAAGCATCTAAGCGGGAAGCACGCTTCAAGATGAGGTTTCCATGGGCTTTGCCCGAGAGGCTCCCAGCTAGACTACTGGGTTGATAGGCCGGATGTGGAAGCACAGCAATGTGTGGAGCTGACCGGTACTAATAAGCCGATAACTTGATACAAAGATGCTACGCGTCCACTGTGTGGTTCCCGAGATACGGTCGGGAAACCACAAACTGAAGACAACAAAGACTTTGTTTGTGACTTGCCGGTAACCGCTCGAACGGGTTACGGCGGCCATAGCGAAGGGGAAACGCCCGGTCCCATTCCGAACCCGGAAGCTAAGCCCTTCAGCGCCGATGGTACTGCACTGGTGACGGTGTGGGAGAGTAGGACGCCGCCGGACAAACATTCACGGAAGGCCCCACCCCTGGTGGGGCCTTCCGCATTTCCCGGACCCTTTCCCGGCAGATCGTGACCGAACACCCGTTGGCCCGGGTTTGCGTGCCCTACGACGTCGCAAACGCGGGCCACGCGGTGTCTGGATACGGCTGTGGAGCAGCGCCAGGAACAGAAGAAGGGCCGCCGGCGGAAGCCGGCGGCCCTTCTTCATGCTGATGTGTCGCGGTCAGCTCAGGACGGCCTCACGCAGGACGTCCAGGCCGACGCCGCCGATGTCGAGCGCGCGGCGGTGGAACGCCTTGATGTCGAAGGCGTCACCCTCACGCGAGCGGACCTCGTCGCGCAGCTGCATCCAGAGCCGCTCACCGATCTTGTAGGACGGGGCCTGGCCCGGCCAGCCCAGGTAGCGGTTGAGCTCGAAGCGAAGCATGCCCTCGGACTCGAACGCGTGGGCGGTCAGGAACGCCCAGGCCTTGTCGTAGGTCCACTCGCCGCCGCCGACCTCCTCCGGGGCCTCGAAGCCGCAGTGGACGCCGATGTCGAGCACCACGCGGGCGGCACGCAGGGACTGGCCGCCGAGCATGCCCATGTAGTTGCCCGGGTCGTCCATGTAGCCGAGCTCGGCCATGAGCCGCTCGGCGTAGAGGGCCCAGCCCTCGCCGTGGCCGGAGGTCCAGGAGAACAGCCGGCGCCAACGGTTGAGCAGCTCGGAGCGGAACACCGTCTGCGCGACCTGGAGGTGATGGCCGGGGACGCCCTCGTGGTAGACGGTCGTCAGCTCGTTCCAGGTGCCGAACTCGGTCTCCCCCTTGGGGATCGACCACCACATGCGGCCGGGACGGCTGAAGTCCTCGCTGGGGCCGGTGTAGTAGATGCCGCCGGTCTGCGTGGGGGCGATGAGGCACTCGATGGTGCGCACCGGCTCGGGGATGTCGAAGTGGGCGTCGGCCAGGTTGCGGATCGCCTCGTCGGCGCGCTCCTGCATCCAGGCCTTGAGGGCGTCGGTGCCGTGCAGCTGGTAGGCCGGGTCCGCCTTGAGGTGGGCGATCGCCTCGAGCACGGTCGAGCCGGGCTCGATCTGCTCGGCGACCTTCTCCATCTCGGCGGTGATCCGGGCCAGCTCGGCCTTGCCCCACTCGTAGGTCTCGGCCAGGTCCACCTCCGCGCCGAGGAAGTAGCGCGACAGCAGGGCGTAGCGCTCCTGCCCGCAGGCGTCGGACTCCGGCGCGCGGTCCAGCAGCGTCTCCCCGAGCCACTGCCCGAGCGCGGCGTAGGCGTCGGCAGCGGCCTGCACGGAGGACCGCAGCTGCGTGGCCACCGCCTCGTCGAGGGCGTCCTCGCCGGCCTTGGCGCCGGCCACGAGGGTGGCGAAGTAGCCGTCGTCGGCGGTGTGGTCCTCGCACTGCTTGATGCACTCCCGCACCTGGCGCTGCGGCGTGATGTTGCCCGCGTCTGCCGCCTTGGTCAGGGACTGCTTCCACAGCTCGAGGGCGGCGGGCACCTTGGCCATGCGGCGGGCGATGACGGCCCACTGCTCCTGGGTGTCGGTGGGCATCAGGTCGAAGGCGTCGCGGACCTCCTGCATCGGCGAGGCGATGACGTTGAGCGCCATCTCGTCGAGGCCGGCGGCGTGCATCTCGTCGGCCAGGCCGAGGCGCTCACGCATCGCCGCGATGGTCACCCGGTCGATGTCGTCGGCCGGCACCGCCTCGGCGAGCGCCGCCAGCGTCTTCTGGCGCAGCTGGGCATGGGCCTCGTGGCCTGCGGGCGAGAAGTCGTCGATGTCCTCGTCGTGCCCGGGGATGCCCAGGTAGGTCGCCGTCAGCGGGCTGAGCTCGACGAACGCGTCGAGGTAGCCGTTGGCGATGCGGTCGACGTCGGTCGTGGGTCGCGCCGTGGGCGCGGAAGCGTCAGTGGTCACGCGCTCGAACGTATCGCGGGTGGCCGCCGATATCGACGGGTTTCGCCCCGGTGCCGCGGTGCCGGCTCACTCCAGCCAGGAGGCCGTGGTCCGGGTGCGCAGCCGCCACAGGGCCAGCGCCTCGCGCTGCCCGGGGAGGGCCAGTCCCGCACGAAGGCCTCCAGCCGCTCACAGGAAGCCACCATCTGGGCCTGCCGGTCGGCCCAGGCCGGTCGTGCGCCGTAGCCCTCGAACAGGGCGTCGAGGTCGTCGACCCGGTCGGGGTGGTGCATCCGCACGATCCACTCCGCCCACGCCAGGTCCCGCAGTGGGTGGCCCACGTCGACCATCTCCCAGTCGAGCAGGGCTGTGACCTCGCCGCTGTCGGGGTCCAGGAGCGTGTTCTGCGGGCCGAAGTCGCCATGGCAGCGCACCAGCCCCGGAGAGGGCGTCTCGGCATCGCCCGGCAGCCCGGTGCGCGGGAGGGTGGCCACGGCACCGGCCAGCGCGCCACAGGCCCGCAGGACCGCGGAGGCCTGGCCAGCCTCGATCAGGTCCTGGCCCGGCGTGCCCGGCACCAGGGCGGTGACCGTCTCGGACTCCGTGCCGGACACCAGCGCGGGCACGGGCACGACGGCGCCGAACGAGCGCAGCGCCGCCTGCTCCCGCGCGGCCCGCCACGCGGCGTCGGGGCCCTGGTACTCCTTGGTGACCACCCGGCCGTCGCTCTCGGTCAGGTTGGTGTAGCCGTGGCGCACGAGGGCGTCCCTCCAGTGGTGCGTCGAACCGCGCTCTGCGCGGAGGACCAGCTGGTCAGCGCGGCCAGGCCGAGGCGCGCCAGGCGCCCCGGCCGTGCACGTGCGGCGCGCGCACGAGGCGCTCCCGGGAGGCCCACACCGAGGTGTGGCGGGGTGCGGGCTCGTCGGCTGCGGACCCGGCCGCGGCGGCCAGCACCGCGACGAGCGCGGCCACCTCCTCCGGCGTCGCGTTGCCGCGGGCCACCGAGATCGGGATGACCTGTGCGGTCGCCTCGGCGGGCGTCTGCTCGCTCACAGCGGGATGTTCCCGTGCTTCTTGGGCGGCAGCGTCTCGCGCTTGTTCTTCAGCGCCCGCAGCGCCTTGATGACGTAGGAGCGTGTGTAGGACGGCGGGATCACCGAGTCCACGTAGCCACGCTCGGCGGCGACGTAGGGGTTGGCGAGGGTGTCTTCGTACTCGGTGATGAACTTCTGGCGCGCCGCGGCCAGGTCCTCACCGCGCTCGGCAGCCGCGGCCAGCTCCTTGCGGTAGAGGATGTTGACCGCGCCCTGGGCACCCATGACCGCGATCTGCGCGGTCGGCCACGCCAGGTTGATGTCGGCGCCGAGGTGCTTGGACCCCATGACGTCGTAGGCGCCGCCGTAGGCCTTGCGGGTGATGATCGTGACCTTGGGGACGGTGGCCTCGGCGTAGGCGTAGATGAGCTTGGCGCCGCGGCGGATGATGCCGTTCCACTCCTGGTCGGTGCCGGGCAGGAAGCCGGGCACGTCCACGAAGGTCAGCACCGGGACGTTGAACGCGTCGCAGGTGCGCACGAAGCGCGCTGCCTTCTCGGAGGCGTCGATGTCGAGGGTGCCGGCGAACTGCATCGGCTGGTTGGCCACGACACCCACGGACCGGCCCTCGACCCGGCCGAAGCCGCAGATGATGTTGGGCGCGAACAGCGGCTGCACCTCGCAGAAGTCGCCGTCGTCGACGACGTGCTCGATGACCGTGTGCATGTCGTACGGCTGGTTGGCCGAGTCGGGGATGAACGTGTCGAGGAAGGTGTCCTCCTCGGTGACCGCGAGGTCCACGTCGACGTCGAACGCCGGGGCGTCCTCCATGTTGTTGGACGGTAGGTAGGACAGCAGCGACTTCACGTAGTCGATCGCGTCGTCCTCGTCGCTGCCCATGTAGTGGGCCACACCGGACTTCGTGTTGTGCGAGCGGGCGCCGCCGAGGTCCTCGAACGCCACGTCCTCGCCGGTGACCGTCTTGATGACGTCGGGGCCGGTGATGAACATGTGCGAGGTCTGGTCGACCATGACGGTGAAGTCGGTGATGGCGGGGGAGTAGACCGCACCGCCGGCACAGGGCCCCATGATCAGCGAGATCTGCGGGATGACGCCCGAGGCGTGCACGTTGCGCTGGAAGATCTCGCCGTAGAGGCCGAGGGAGACCACGCCCTCCTGGATGCGCGCGCCACCGGAGTCGTTGATGCCGATGACCGGGCAGCCGGTCTTCATCGCCAGGTCCATGACCTTGACGATCTTCTCGCCGAAGACCTCGCCCAGGGAGCCGCCGAAGACGGTGAAGTCCTGCGCGAAGACGCACACCGGCCTGCCGTCGACCGTGCCGTAGCCGGTGACGACGCCGTCGCCGTAGGGGCGGTTCTTCTGCTGACCGAACGCGGTGGAGCGATGCCGCGCGAGCTCGTCCATCTCGACGAACGAGCCCTCGTCGAGCAGCTGCTCGATCCGCTCGCGCGCGGTCTTCTTGCCCTTCGCGTGCTGCTTCTCGACCGCCCGCGCCGACCCGGCGTGGACCGCCTCGTCGTTGCGCCGGTGCAGGTCGGCCAGCTTGCCCGCGGTGGTGTGGATGTCAATCGCCGGTGCGTCGACGGCATCCGGACTCTGAACAGCATCAGCCATGTCGGGCAGCCTAGCCTTAGCCGCGTGAGAGAGCCGATGGACGTCCATGCCCTGCAGGAGGCGTTGCTCACGCCCGAGGGCCCGTGGAGCGCGCTGGACGTGCTCGAGACGGTCGACTCCACCAACCTCGAGGCCCTGCGCGACCCCCGGCCGTGGCGGGTCGTCCTGGCCGAGCACCAGAGCGCCGGGCGTGGCCGGCTCACCCGCCAGTGGGAGGCTCCGGCCCGGGCGTCCGTGGCCGTCTCGGTGGTGCTTCCCGTGGGTGGCAGCTCCGACCCGGGCTGGTTGCCCCTCGTGACCGGTATGGCGATGGGCCGGGCCCTCGCGGACGTCGCCGGGGTGCGCCCCGGGCTGAAGTGGCCCAACGACCTGCTCCTGGGGGACCGCAAGGTCTGCGGCGTGCTGTGCGAGCTGACCGGCAACGGCACCGTGGTGGTGGCCGGCGCCGGCGCCAACGTCGACCAGGGGCAGCACGAGCTGCCGGTGCCGACCGCGACCTCGTTGCACCTCGAGGGGGCGCAGGGCATCCGCCGGGAGGACGTGGTCATCGCCTTCCTGGGCCACCTCGCCGCACTGCACGGCGAGTGGGTGCTCGGGGGAGCGGCGCTGGGACGGGTGCGGGCGGCATACCGCCAGGAGTGCGTCACGATCGGGCAGGAGGTCGACGTCCACCAGCCCGGCGGCGCGCTGCTGCGCGGCACCGCCACCGGGGTCGACGACAGCGGCCGGCTCGTCCTGGAGACCGGGCGGGGACGGGTGGTCCACGCGGCCGGTGACGTCGTCCATGTGCGTCGGGTCACACGAGCACAGCCGGACAGGGCATGATCGGGCGTGTGCCCCGAAACCTGACGCTGTGACGCGTGCCCCGCATCGGTCGCCATCGTGCCCGCCCCGGAGCTGACGTGACCGGGGGGTTCGAGCCTGCCGCCGACGAGGTCGAGGCGCGGCTGCTGGGGCAGTCGCGCACCCTGCGGCGCCGCGATGTCAGCAGCGCGGCCGGGCTGTCGCTGCGCAGCGCGCGCAAGTTCTGGCACGCGCTCGGCTTTGCCAACGTCGAGGACGACGAGGACCGGGTGTTCACCCAGTCCGACATCCAGGCACTGCGCTCGGTGGCCGACCTGGTGCGCGAGGGGGTCTTCGACGAGCCGACCGCGCTGGCCATGACCCGGGCGTTCGCCCGCACCACCGACCGGCTGGCGGTGTGGCAGACCCAGCTGATGGCCGAGGCGCTGGGCGACCTCGGCGCCGGCGACGCCCCCGGCGCCGGACGGCACGACACCACCCGGGCGGTCCCGGACCTGGAGACCGCCCGGAAGGCGGCGGCCAAGCTCGCCGACGTCGCCGACGACCTCGAGCCGCTGCTGGTCTACGCGTGGCGCCGGCACCTCGTCGCCGCGATCGAGCGCATGGTCGCCGACGCGGACCCCGAGCAGGACAACGTGGGCATCGTGCGCAACGTGGGCTTCGCCGACCTGGTGTCGTTCACCCGCCTGGTCCGCCGGCTCTCCGAGCGTGAGCTGGCGCAGGTCGTCCAGCGCTTCGAGGAGCTGGCCTCCGACATCGTCACCGCCCACGGCGGCCGCGTGATCAAGACCGTCGGCGACGAGGTGCTCTACGTGACGGTCACCCCCGCTGCCGCGGCGGCGATCGCGCTGGACCTGGTCGAGGCGATGGCCGAGGACGAGGTGCTGCCGGACGTGCGGGTCGGTATGGCGACCGGCCGGGTGGTGCCGCGCCTCGGGGACGTCTTCGGCACCACGGTCAACCGTGCCTCCCGCCTGACGGCGGTGGCCCGGCCCGGGTCGGTGCTGGTGGACGACGGGCTGGCCGCCAAGCTGGCCAGCCTGTCGGGGTTCGAGATGACGGCGTTGCGCCGGCGCTCGCTGCGGGGGATCGGGCCGGTGACGCCCTGGCTCCTGAGCCGCACGGGCGAGGTCCGCCGTCGAGGTCAGGCAGCAGACACCAAGGAGGATCAGTGAGCACGCAGGAGCAGCCCGGGGACCGCCGGCTGGTGACGATCACCCGCCACGGGGAGGGCGGCCACGTGGCCGAGCTGGCGCTCGACCGGCCGGAGGCGATGAACGCGGTCTCCACCGCGATGGCCCGGGACCTTGCCGACGCCACGGCCGAGCTGGCCGCCGACGAGGACGTGCGCGCGGTGATCCTGACGAGCACCAGCCCCAAGGCGTTCTGCGTCGGCGCGGACCTGAAGGAGCGCAACTCCTTCAGCGACGCCGACCTGATGCAGCAGCGGCCGGTGGCCCGCGCGGCCTACACCGGCGTGCTCAACCTGCCGGTGCCCTCTATCGCGGTCGTCGAGGGCTTCGCCCTCGGCGGCGGGCTGGAGATCGCCCTGTCCTGCGACCTCATCGTGGCGGGGGAGGCCGCGGTCGTGGGACTGCCCGAGGTGTCGGTCGGGGTGATCCCCGGGGGTGGTGGCACCCAGCTGCTGACCCGGCGCATCGGCTGGTCGCGCGCGGCGGGCATGGTGTTCACGGCGCGGCGGATGGCGGCCGCGGAGGCTGCCGCGCTGGGGGTCGTCGACGAGGTCGTCGGGGCCGGCGAGGCTCGCGACTGGGCGCTGCACCTGGCCGCGGAGATCGCGGCGAACTCCCCGGTCGGGCTGCGCAATGCCAAGAAGGCGATGCGCCTCGGCATGGACGTCGACCTGGCCACCGGACTGGAGGTCGAGGACGCCTGCTGGCGCGCCACCGCCTTCTCCGGGGACCGCAAGGAGGGCGTGGCGGCTTTTGCCGAGAAGCGTCGTCCGGCGTGGCCCGGTCGCTGACAGTACCTGCTGTCTCTACGATGCCCGATATGACCCGCGTGCTGCTGGCCGAAGACGACCCCGCCATCTCTGAACCTCTCGCTCGCGCCCTGCGCCGCGAAGGCTACGACGTCGATGTGCGCGGGGATGGTCGTGCGGCCCTCGACGGGGCCGCCGAAGGCCCCGACCTCGTCGTGCTCGACCTCGGACTGCCCCACATCGACGGACTGGAGGTGTGCCGGCGCATCCGCGCCGACGGGCGCACCGTGCCGGTGCTCATCCTCACGGCCCGCGCCGACGAGGTGGACACCGTCGTCGGCCTCGACGCCGGCGCCGACGACTACGTGACCAAGCCGTTCCGACTGGCCGAGCTGCTGGCCCGGGTGCGGGCGCTGCTGCGCCGTCACCCGCTGGACTCCGCGCCGACCAACGAGCTGGTGCGCATCGACCCCGAGGGGCGCCGCGCCTGGTTCAACGACGAGGAGCTGCAGCTGACGGCCAAGGAGTTCGACCTCCTGCGCGTGCTCGTGCGCGAGCAGGGCAAGGTCGTCTCGCGCGAGCAGCTCATGCGGGAGATCTGGGAGACCGCGTGGTTCGGGTCCACCAAGACCCTGGACATGCACATCTCGGTGCTGCGCAAGAAGCTCGGCGACGACGCGGCCCAGCCGCAGTACATCTCCACCGTGCGCGGCGTGGGCTTCCGCTTCGAGCGCGGCGACCGGAGCTGAGGACCAGCCATGCGTGAGCGGCTCGTCCGCTCCACCGTCATCGCCGTCGTCCTGTCGGTCGTCATCGTCGGCGCGCCCCTGTTCTTCGGGGCGGTGTGGATGCTGGCGGACGAGGGGTCCCGGCTGCGCACGTGGCTGGTCGCCGGCCAGAGCATGACGCAGCTCGCCCAGCTGCTGGGCATCATCACCGCGCTGTCGGTGCTCGCGGTCGTCGTCGGCGTCCTCGTGGCCTCGGCGCAGGCCCGCAAGCTCTCCGAGCCGATGACCGAGCTGGCCGACCGGGCCGAGCGGCTGGGTGCCGGGGAGTCCCGGTTCCAGCCGCTCGTCAGCGGGATCGCCGAGATCGACCGGGTCTCGGAGGTGCTCTCCCGCAGTGCGCAGCAGCTCAAGCGGTCACTGGCCTCGGAGCGTGACTTCGCCTCCGACGCCTCGCACCAGCTGCGCACCCCGCTCACGGCGCTGCTCATGCGGCTCGAGGAGATCTCGGTGACCGACGACCTGGCGGTGGTGCAGGAGGAGGCCAACATCGCCATCGCCCAGGTGGAGCGGCTCACCCGCGTCGTCGACGACCTGCTGGCGCGCAGCCGCTCCGGTCACGACGCACCCCGGCCCAGCGTCTCCCTCGACTCGGTCATCGCGGCGCTGCAACGCGAGTGGCAGCCCGCGTTCGAGCAGGCGCGCCGCTCGGTGCGCGTGCACGGCCAGCGGGGGCTGTCGGTCCAGGCGACACCGGTCGCGCTGTCCCAGGTGCTCTCGACGCTGCTGGAGAACTCCCTCGCGCACGGTCGCGGCACCGTGGACGTGCACGCCCGTCGCAGCGGCCCGTCGGTCGTCGTGGAGGTCAGCGACCAGGGCGACGGCGTCCCCGCGGCGATCGCGCCGCACATCTTCGAGCGGTCGGTCACCACGACCGGCACGGGGCTGGGCCTGGCGCTGGCCCGGGACCTCGCCGAGTCCAACGGCGGCCGGCTGGAGCTGATCCAGACCCAGCCGGCGATCTTCGCGCTGTTCCTGTCCGAGGACCAGAGCCTCAACTGACGCCGGACCTCGCCCGCCGGGCAGCGGCATCGCCCGTGAGGGCGAGGTCGACGTCCGGGAGGTGAGGCGCGCCGGAGTGCCGGCCACCCGGCATACCGGGCGGTGCGGGCTCAGACCTGGATCGTGGACTCGAGCGGCGGGTTCTCGGAGAAGACGAACCGGCGGTAGGCCCAGAAGCGGAACAGCGTGCCCAGCACGAGGCCCACCCCGTTGGCGCTGATGTTGTCGGCCAACGGCGAGGTCAGGTCGAGCACGTAGTGCGAGAAGCCCAGGCAGCCCAGGGCGATGCCCATGCCGACGACGTTGAACAGGACGAACAGCGCCAGCTCGTGGTGGACCGCGGTGCGGCGGCGGTGCCGGAAGGTCCAGTAGCGGTTGCCCGCCCACGCCGTGAGCGTGGCCAGGGTGACCGAGATGACCTTGGCCGTCAGGGGCTTGTCGTAGAGCGGGCCGTGGCCGCCGACGAAGCGCAGTGCGTTGAAGGTGCCGACGTCGACGACGAGGGCGACGGCGCCCACCACGCCGAACTTGAGCATCTCGCGGACGAGGACGTCCACGGCACCGCGCAGGCGCGCGATCGTCGAGGGCTGGTCGGTGGGCACCTGTCGAGCGTAACGGCCGCCGGGCGGCGGCACCGAATCCTCGCCCGGATAGGCTCGCCCCCGTGACCTCTCCGCAGCGCGCTCCTGGAGGCTTCCCCGTCGTCGGCATCATCGGCGGCGGCCAGCTCGCCCGGATGTGCCAGCCACCCGCGGTCGGCCTCGCGGTCACGTTGAGCGTGCTGGCCGAGACCCCTGACGCGTCCGCAGCCCTGGTCGTGCCCTCAGCGCCGGTGGGCGACTACACCGACGTGGAGACCGTGCGCGAGTGGGCGCGCTCCTGCGACGTGGTGACCTTCGACCACGAGCACGTGCCGGCGCCGGTGCTGGCCGCGCTCGAGGCCGACGGGGTGCCGTTGCACCCCAGTCCGGCCGCGCTCGTCTTCGCCCAGGACAAGCTGGCCATGCGCCGGAGGCTCAGCGAGGTCGGCGTCGGCTGCCCGCGGTGGGCAGCGGTCCGCACCGCCGAGGAGCTCAAGGCGTTCGGGGAGGACGTCGGCTGGCCGGTCGTGGTGAAGACGCCGCGCGGCGGCTATGACGGCAAGGGGGTCCGGGTCGTCGGCTCGGTCGACGAGGCCGCCGACTGGCTCGAGGCCAGCGCCCGGGACGCGGCCAGTGGTGGTCCGCTCGCCGAGGGCCTGCTGGCCGAGGAGAAGGTCGAGTTCACCCGCGAGCTGGCGGTGCTCGTGGCGCGCAGCCCCTCCGGGCAGGCCGCCACGTGGCCGGTCGTGGAGACCGTCCAGGTTGACGGGATCTGCACCGAGGTGCTGGCGCCCGCACCGGGGATGTCGGACGACCTGTCGGCCGAGCTGACCGAGGCGGCGCTGCGCGTGGCCGGGGCGCTGGAGGTCACCGGTGTCATGGCGGTGGAGATGTTCGAGGTGTCGCACCCGCACACCGGTGAGCCGGACTACGTCGTCAACGAGCTGGCCATGCGGCCGCACAACTCCGGGCACTGGAGCATCGACGGCGCGGTCACGAGCCAGTTCGAGAACCACCTGCGCGCGGTCCTCGACCTCCCGCTGGGGTCGACCGCCCCGCGCGCGCCGTGGACGGTCATGGCCAACGTGCTCGGCGGCGACTACCCCGAGCTCTACCCGGCCTACCGGCACATCATGGCGCGTGACCCCGGGGCGCGATTTCACTTGTATGGCAAGGGAGTTCGTCCCGGTCGCAAGATCGGGCACGTCAACGTCAGCGGTGACGACCTGGCTGACCTGCGGGAGCGGGCCGGGCACGCCGCGGACTACCTGAGGGGAGTCGTCACGGAATGAGCACCAACGACACCGGGGCCCTGGTCGGCCTGGTCATGGGCAGCGACAGCGACTGGCCGGTCATGGTGGAGGCGGCCAAGGCGCTGGAGGAGTTCGGCATCGCCTATGAGGCCGACGTCGTCTCGGCGCACCGGATGCCGCAGGAGATGATCGCCTACGGCGAGAACGCGGCCTCCCGGGGCCTGCGGGTCATCATCGCCGGCGCCGGGGGAGCGGCCCACCTGCCGGGCATGCTCGCGTCGGTGACCCCGCTGCCGGTGATCGGCGTCCCGGTGCCGCTGAAGCACCTCGACGGGATGGACTCGCTGCTGTCCATCGTGCAGATGCCCGGCGGCGTGCCGGTCGCCACCGTCTCCGTGGGCGGGGCACGCAACGCGGGTCTGCTCGCCGTGCGGATCCTCGCCTCCGGCGCCGACGCCGAGGCCGAGCAGCTGCGGGCGCAAATGGTGGACTTCCAGCGCCGGCTGCGGGACGAGGCTCACGCCAAGGGGGAGCGGCTGCGCTCGCGGCGCACCCAGCGCACGGGCTTCGGCTCGGCCTGACCGCGACCGGACTGCTCAGGCGCTTCCGCGCAGCGCGGGAAGTGCCTCGGCCAGCGCCTCCCGCCAGTCGCGGATCGGCTCGAGGCCGGCGCTGCCCCAGCTGTCGTGGCCGAGGACGCTGTAGGCCGGCCGCGGCGCCGGCCGGGGGAAGACCTCGGTCGTGGTCGGGCTGATGCGCGAGGGGTCCAGCCCCGCCTCGCGGAACACCTGCTGGGCCAGCTCGAACCACGTGGCGGCACCGGAGGACGTGCCGTGGTAGGTGCCGAACGGTGCGGCCGTCTCCACGAGTCGCACGATGGCCTGCGCCAGGTCGGCGCTCCACGTCGGTTGCCCGGTCTGGTCGGCGACGACCGAGAGCGTCTCCCGCTGGGTCGCCAGGTGGAGCATGGTCTTGACGAAGTTCGGTCCACCGGCGCCGTAGAGCCAGGCCGTGCGCACGGTCCAGGACCCAGGGCAGTACGCACGCACCGCCCACTCCCCGGCGGCCTTGGTGCGGCCGTATGCCGAGCGTGGCGCGAGCGGCGCGTCCTCGGCGTACGGGGCGACCGAGTCGCCCGCGAACACGTAGTCCGTCGAGACGTGGACGAGGCGACCTCCGTGCGTGGCGGCCGCGCGCGCCAGGTTGGCCGCGCCGACAGCGTTGACGGCGAAGGCGTCGGCCTCGTGGGTCTCTGCGTCGTCGACCGCGGTCCAGGCTGCGGCGTTGACCACGACGTCGTGGTTGCGGACGACGTCGTGGCAGGCCTGCGCGTCGGTGACGTCGAGGTCGACCCGTCGCGCGAGGGTCACCTCGGCGTCGCGGGTCGCCAGCACGGACCCGAGGTCCTGGCCGAGCATGCCGCCGGCACCGACGACCAGCCACCGCGTCATCGGCGCGGTCATGCCGGCAGGGCGGCGCGGTCCTTCAGCGGACGCCACCAGGCCTCGTTGTCGCGGTACCACTGCACGACCTCGGCCAGGCCCTGCTCGAACGGCACCTGCGGGGCGTAGCCCAGCTCGTCGGAGATCTTGGTGATGTCGACGGAGTAGCGGCGGTCGTGTCCCTTGCGGTCCTCGACCGGCTCGACCATCTCCCAGCCGACGCCGGACGCTTCGAGCAGCAGGCCGGTGAGCTCCTTGTTGGTCAGCTCGGTGCCGCCGCCGATGTTGTAGACCTCACCGGGGCGACCCGAGGCGCGCACCAGCTCGATCCCCCGGCAGTGGTCATCGACGTGCAGCCAGTCGCGCACGTTCATCCCGTCGCCATAGAGCGGCACCTTGAGCCCGTCGATGAGGTTGGTGACGAACAGCGGGATCAGCTTCTCGGGGAAGTGGTAGGGGCCGTAGTTGTTGGAGCACCGGGTGATGGACACGGGGAGGCCGTGGGTCCGGTAGTAGGACCGCGCGAGCAGGTCCGAGGAGGCCTTGGACGCGGAGTACGGCGAGTTCGGCTCCAGCGGGTGCGTCTCCGGCCAGGAGCCCTCGTCGATGGAGCCGTAGACCTCGTCGGTCGAGACGTGCACGAACGTGTCGATGCCCCGGCGCAGGGCCGCGTCGAGCAGGGTCTGCGTGCCGACCACGTTGGTCATGACGAAGTCGGCGGCCCCGAGGATGGAGCGGTCCACGTGGGACTCGGCCGCGAAGTGGACCACCTGGTCCACCTCGGTCATCAGGTCGTCGACGAGCCCACGGTCGAGGATGTCGCCCTGGACGAACCGCAGCCGGGGCGAGTCGGCGACCGGGTCGAGGTTGTCCCGGTTGCCGGCGTAGGTGAGCTTGTCGAGGACGACGACGTCGGTGTCGGCGAGGGCCGGGTAGGCCCCTTCCAGGGCGCGACGGACGAAGTTGGAGCCGATGAACCCGGCCGCGCCGGTGACGAGGATCTTCACGGGCCCGACCCTACCCAACGTGGCGGTGATGAGAGGGCACCCTTGCCCCGCTAGGGTTTCGACCCATGAAGGGAATCGTGCTCGCGGGAGGCTCAGGGACGAGGCTTCATCCCATCACCCGGGCGATCAGCAAGCAGCTCATGCCGGTCTACGACAAGCCGATGGTCTACTACCCGTTGTCCACGCTGATGATGGCTGACATCCGGGACGTGCTCGTCATCACGACGCCGCAGGACCAGGACCAGTTCCAGCAGCTGCTCGGCGACGGGAGCAGCTGGGGCATGAACCTGAGCTACGCGGTGCAGCCGAGCCCCGACGGACTGGCCCAGGCCTTCCTGATCGGGGAGGACTTCATCGGCGGCGATGCGACCGCGCTCGTGCTGGGGGACAACATCTTCTACGGCACCGGTCTCGGGACGTCGCTGCGGGAGCACACGAAACTGGTCGGCGGGCACGTGTTCGCCCAGCACGTCTCCGACCCGAGTGCCTATGGCGTCGTGCACTTCGACCACTACGGGACGGTCCTTTCGATCGAGGAGAAGCCCGCCGCGCCGAAGTCGAGCTACGCGGTGCCCGGGCTGTACTTCTACGACAACGACGTCGTGGCCATCGCCCGGGACCTCAGGCCCAGTGCGCGTGGAGAGCTGGAGATCACCGGCGTCAACGAGGCCTACCGCGAGCGGGGCGCCCTCTCGGTGAGCGTCCTCCCGCGGGGTACGGCGTGGTTCGACACCGGGACGTTCCAGGGGTTGCTCGAGGCGAGCGAGTTCGTCCACGTGGTGGAGGCCCGGCAGGGCTACAAGATCGGCTGTGTCGAGGAGGTCGCCTGGCGCAACGGGTGGATCACCGACGAGGCCTTCGAACGGCTCGCCCTGGACCAGGTCAAGAGTGGCTACGGCTCCTACATGCTGGACCTGCTCGTTCACCGGGAGGCTGAGCTGTGACGTTCCGGCAGCTGTCGGTGGAGGGTGCCTGGGTCTACGAGCCGCGCCAGTTCCACGACGACAGGGGAGTGTTCCTGGAGTCTTTCCGCAACGACC
Source organism: Oryzihumus leptocrescens (assembly GCF_006716205.1). Lineage (GTDB taxonomy): Bacteria > Actinomycetota > Actinomycetes > Actinomycetales > Dermatophilaceae > Oryzihumus > Oryzihumus leptocrescens. The sequence continues at coordinate 688,683 of NZ_VFOQ01000001.1, forward strand.
GGCTCGCCGAGGTGATCGGCCACGAGATGCGCATCCTGCAGACCAACGTCTCGGTGTCCTCCCGGGGCACCGTGCGTGGCATCCACTTCGCCGACGTGCCGCCCTCGCAGGCCAAGTACGTCACCGCGCTCAGCGGATCGTTCATCGACTTCGTGGTCGACATCCGCGTCGGGTCGCCGACCTTCGGACAGTGGGACAGCGTGCTCCTGGACACCAAGGACCGCCGGGCGATCTACATCGGCGAGGGTCTCGGCCACGCGCTCTGCGCGCTCGAGGACAGCTCGACGGTGATGTACCTGTGCAGTGCGACCTACGCCCCCGACCGGGAGCACGGCATCACCCCGATCGACCCCGACGTCGCGCTGCAGTTCCCGCAGGGGCTCGAGCCCCTGTTGTCCGCGAAGGACGCCGCGGCGCCGACGCTGGCCGAGGCCCGCGAGCGCGGCCTCCTCCCGAGCTACGAGGACTGCCGGCACTACTACGCGGAGCTCGCGCAGCGGTAGTCCGTCCGGGGAGGACCGGAGTCAGAGGGCGGGGTACTCCATCTTGGGGCAGGTGTCCATGACCACGGCGAGGCCGGCGTCGTGGGCGCGCTCCGCGGCGGCCTGGTCGACCACGCCGAGCTGCAGCCACACGGTCTCGATGCCCAGCCGGCCCTTCTGCGCGATCGCCTCGTCGACGACGGCGCCGACGTGCGAGGAGTTCACGAAGCAGTCGACCACGGCGACCTTCTCGCCGTCCGGGATGTTGGCCAGGCTGGCGTAGCCGGCTTCGCCGAAGACCTCCTCGGCGCGCGGGTGCACGGGGATGATGCGGTGCCCGAGGGCCTCGCGCATCCAGCGCGAGACGCCGTATGCCGTGCGGCCGGGGTCCGTGGACAGGCCCACCACGGCCCAGGTGGCCGGGGTCTGCAGGACCGACCGGATCACCTCGCGGTCGTTGACGGCGACGGGGCTCATGCGACCACCGGGTGCGGGCGGCCCAGCGCGCGGTAGGTCCAGCCGGCACCGCGCCACCGGGCCGGGTCGAGGGCGTTGCGGCCGTCGATGATGTGCGGGCTGGAGACGACCGCCTTGAGCGCGGCCGGGTCGATGTCGCGGTAGTCCTTCCACTCGGTCAGGTGCAGCACGACGTCGGCGCCCTCGCAGGCCGCCTCGATGGTGTCGGCGTAGCTCATGTCCGGGTGGACGCGTCGGGCGACCGGCAGGGCCTTGGGGTCGTGCACCGTCACCGTGGCGCCCGCGAGGTGGGCCGCCCGGGCCACGTCCAGGGCAGGGGAGTCACGGATGTCGTCGCTGTTGGGCTTGAACGCAGCCCCGAGCACCGCGACCTTCTTGCCGATGAGGGTGCCGCCGCACTCGGCGCGGGCGAGGTCGACCATGCGCGAGCGTCGGCGCAGGTTGATCGCGTCGACCTCGCGCAGGAAGGTCAGCGCCTGGTCGGCGCCCAGCTCGCCGGCGCGGGCCATGAAGGCGCGGATGTCCTTGGGCAGGCAGCCGCCGCCGAAGCCCAGCCCGGCGCCGAGGAACTTGTGCCCGATCCGGTCGTCGTGGCCGATCGCCTCGGCCAGGGCGACCACGTCAGCGCCGGCAGCCTCGCAGACCTCGGCCATGGCGTTGATGAAGGAGATCTTGGTGGCCAGGAACGCGTTGGCCGACACCTTGACCAGCTCGGCGGTGGCGAAGTCGGTCACCAGCCGCGGGGTCCCGGTGGCGAGCGGCGCGGCATACACCTGGTCGAGCAGGGCGACGTCGGCGTCGGCGGTGTCGCCGTCGACGCCGTAGACGAACCGGTCGGGGGCCACGGTGTCCTCGATGGCGAAGCCCTCGCGCAGGAACTCGGGGTTCCAGGCCAGGCGCACCCCGTCACCGGCGGGGGCGCCGCGGCGCAGCCGCTCAAGCACGCGCGCCGCGGTGCCGACCGGGACGGTGGACTTGCCGACCACGAGCGTCGAGGCGCCCAGGTGCGGGGCCAGGGACTCGGCGGCGGCGAAGACGTAGGAGGTGTCGGCGGCGTTCTCGCCGCGCCGCTGGGGGGTGCCCACGCAGATGAAGTGGACGTCGGCACCGGCCGCGGCGGCGTAGTCGCTGGTGAAGGTCAGCCGGCCGGTCGCCAGGGCGCGCTCGAGCAGCTCGTCCAGGCCCGGCTCGAAGATGGGGGCCCGCCCGGCGGCCAGGGCCTCGACCTTGGCCGGGTCGACGTCGATGGCGACGACGGTGTGCCCGAGGTCGGCCATGCAGGCCGCGTGGACCGCCCCGAGGTAGCCGGTGCCGACGACGGAGATTCGAAGAGCCACGGGGCGAGAGTAGCCGGTGGCCACGGCGGGTCGGGGAGCCGAGGTCGCCCCGCGGCGCACGCAGATCCGGTGGCTAGAGTGACGTGCTGCACAGCCGTAACCCACCCCCCACACCGCAGGGAGCAACGACATGCGATTCGGACTGTTCATCCCCCAGGGCTGGCGCATGGACCTGGTCGGCATCGAGCCCGACATGCACTGGGGGGTCATGGCAGGCCTTGCCCGGCGCACCGACGAGCTCGCCCGTGAGTGGGAGTCGATCTGGGTCTACGACCACTTCCACACCGTGCCCGAGCCCTCCGGTGAGGCCACGCACGAGGCGTGGACCCTCATGGCCGCGCTCGGCGCCGTCACCAACAAGGTCCGCCTCGGCCAGATGTGCACCTGCATGAGCTACCGCAACCCCGCCTACCTGGCCAAGGTCGCGGCCACCGTGGACATCGTCACCGAGGGCCGGATCGAGATGGGCATCGGCGCCGGGTGGTACGAGCACGAGTGGCGCGCCTACGGTTACGGCTTCCCGCGGGCGGGCGAGCGCCTGGCCATGCTCGAGGAGGGCGTGCAGATCTTCCGCGACATGTGGACCAAGGGCTCGGCCACCCTGGACGGCAAGCACTACCAGGTCGACGGCGCCATCTGCGCCCCGCGCCCGCTGCAGGGCACCACCTTCCCGGGGTCGCCGCTCAACGGCATCCCCATGTGGATCGCCGGTGGCGGGGAGAAGAAGACGCTGCGCATCGCGGCGCAGTACGCCGACTACACCAACTTCGACGGCAGCCCCGAGGGCTTCGCCCACAAGAGCGAGGTGCTCAAGGGTCACTGCGAGGACCTGGGGCGCGACTTCGGCTCGATCGTCCGCTCGGCCAACTACAACGTGGTCATCGGCGAGAACGAGAAGGAGGTCCAGGACCGCCTCGCGTGGCACAAGGACCACTTCATCCGCGCGGGCCTGTCCGAGGCGCGGGCCGAGGAGCACGTGGCCAACCTCGCCACCCAGCCGGCGGTCGGCACGCCCGACCAGATCGTCGAGACGCTGCGCGGCCTGGAGGCGCAGGGCATGACCTACGCCATCACCTACTTCCAGGAGGCGGCCTACGACACCTCGGGCATCGACCTGTTCGAGAACTACGTCATCCCCGAGCTGATCACCAAGGGCGACTGAGCCCGGGCGCACAGGGGGCGGTCAGCCGGGTCGGCTGGCCGCCCCCTGCCGTGCGCGAGGGGCCCCGCGGTGAGGTGTGTCATGGGTGGCGACCACCCGGCGTACCCGCGGGTAGCATCGCCGCCGTGACCGGTAACCCTTCATTCGACCTGTTCAAGATCTCCGAGGACCACGAGGCGCTGCGTGAGGCGATCCGGTCCATCGCGGAGGACAAGATCGCCCCGTTCGCGGCGGCGGTCGACGAGGAGGCGCGCTACCCGCAGGAGGCGCACGACGCCCTGGTGGCCTCGGACTTCTTCGCGCCGCACATCCCCGAGGAGTACGACGGGGTCGGCGCCGACGCGCTCGCGACCTGCATCGTCATCGAGGAGGTCGCCCGGGCCGACGCCTCCGCGTCGCTGATCCCGGCGGTCAACAAGCTCGGCACCATGCCGCTGATCCTCGGCGCCTCCGAGGAGGTCAAGGCGAAGTACCTGCCGCCGGTCGCGCGGGGCGAGTCGACCTTCTCCTACGGCCTGTCCGAGCGCGAGGCCGGCTCCGACACCGCCTCGATGAAGACGCGCGCCCGCCAGGACGGGGACGACTGGGTCCTCAACGGCCAGAAGAGCTGGATCACCAACGCCGGGGTCTCCGAGTACTACACCGTCCTGGCCGTCACCGACCCCGAGGGCAAGCGCGGCTCCAACGTCACGGCGTTCGTCGTGGAGAAGTCCGACGAGGGCTTCGGCTTCGGCGAGAAGGAGCGCAAGCTCGGCATCAAGGGCAGCCCCACGCGCGAGCTGCACTTCGACAACGTGCGCATCCCGGGCGACCGCGTCGTCGGCGGCGTCGGCGAGGGACTGAAGATCGCGCTGCGCACCCTCGACCACACCCGCGTCACCATCGGCGCCCAGGCCGTCGGCATCGCCCAGGGCGCGCTCGACTTCGCGATCGGCTACGTCAAGGAGCGCAAGCAGTTCGGCAGCCGGGTCGCCGACTTCCAGGGCATCCAGTTCATGCTCGCCGACATGGCGATGGAGCTCGAGGCCGCGCGTCAGATGGTCTACGTCGCCGCCGCCAAGTCCGAGCGCGGCGACAAGGACCTGCCGTTCTTCGGTGCCGCTGCCAAGTGCTACGCCTCGGACGTGGCCATGAAGGTGACCACCGACGCGGTGCAGCTGCTCGGTGGCTCCGGCTACGTCAAGGACTTCCCGGTCGAGCGGATGATGCGTGACGCCAAGATCACCCAGATCTACGAGGGCACCAACCAGATCCAGCGCGTCGTGATGGCGCGGCAGCTGCTCAAGGGCTGACCCGCGCATACCGGCTTGAGCGTGAGAGCCCCTGCCCCGCAAGGGGACCGGGGCTCTCCTGCTTGGGTATGCCGTGTCGTCGGCCTGCGCCGTCGGCGGCCGGGCCAGCCGCCCTGAGACCTACCTCAGCCGAGTCGGCGCAGCTGGGGCCAAAGGGTGGCCCAGGGCCGTGTCGGGGAGGCGCACAACCACACGGGTTGGCCCTGCTCGTCGTTCTCGAGGTCGACGCCGTCGTCGATCGTGGTGACGCGCCGGACATCGGTGAACCACCGGCGAAGGTCTGCCTCCGGGTAGCCGACGACGACCGCGGTGTCCGCGCCGGCCGGCGGGGGCCCGAGGTCCCAGAGGCTGTTGTGGCCGCTGTAGGTGGCGACGTCGGGGCGGTAGTGCAACACGGCTCCTGCCTCGCCGTAGTTGCCGCCGAGGAAGATCGTGCGTTGGCGTTGCCGGGCCGGCAACGCGTCGTGGACCCGCCCGACGGTCGCGGCGAAGCGGGGCCAGCCGACCGTCTCGCCGGCGTCGTAGTTGATGGCGACCACCGGGGTCTCGTGCAGCGCGGCGAGGGGGGTGACAGGCAGCATCAGCACCACCGACACCGCCGCCGACAGGGCGAGGGCCCAGCGCAGCCGGGAGGCACGCGCGCGGGTGGCGCCGCGGTGCACCCACGCGACTGTGGGTTCGCCTCCGGCGGCGAGCAGCGCGGGATACATGCCGCACAGGTAGTAGGGCTTCCCGCCGGTCGCGACGAACATGACCACCAGCACCGCGTAGGCGATGGCCAGGCAGCGCCACCTGGCCAGACGGGGGTCGCGACCCAGGCGCCACAGGCCGGCGGCCCACACCGGCGTCAGCACCGGACTGATCAACAGCACCTGGTACGGGAGGAACAGCCACCGCGGCTGGCTGGTGCCGGAGTGGCCGCTGGCGATCAAGGTGGACAGCGTGAGCTGGGGCCAGCCGTGGGTGGCCTGCCAGGCCAGGTTCGGTGCCCAGAGCACCAGCGCGATCCCCACGCCGGCCCAGAGCCAGCGGGACGTGAGCACCCGGCGAGGACCGGCAGTCACGACGCCGACCAGGAGAGCAAGGAGCAGGAAGACGGGAAGCGTCTTGATCTCGAGGCTGGTCCCGGCTGCCAGCCCGACGAGCAGCCACGCACGCCCGTCATCGCGAAGAGCCCGCACGACGAGCCAGGTCACCGTCGTCCAGGCGAGGAGGTCGAACGTCGACGTCGAGGCCAGGTGGCTGACCGCGACGAGCACCGCCGACGCCGCCATGGACCCGGCCGCAACCATCTGCGCAGCACGTGGGGCCTGGAACTCGCGGGCGGTCAGCCCGGTGACGAGGACGGTCAGGCCCCCGGCCAGCGCCGACGGCAGGCGCAGCCAGACCAGCGAATGCCCCGGGAGAGCGTCCATCGCGTGGGCCAGCAACGGCACCAGCGGCGGCTGGTCGACATACCCCCAGGCCGGGTGCGCGCCGATCGCCAGGAAGTACAGCTCGTCACGGTGGTAGCCGTAGCCGACGCTGCCAGCGAGCAGGACCACCGCAAACGCCACCGACAACAGGGCAAGGCCCCGCCACGCCGTCGTGCCACGCCCCGAGTACATGCATTCCCCCACCTGGTGCGCGCGCCCCTTCCTCCGGCGCGGAACCACCTCGGGTGACGGTACTCATCACCGTGGCGCCGGCGCAGACTTTTGCCCTCCTCCACGACGGGGCAGGGCACAGGTGACCTCGGAGTGACAGGGGCGGGAACGCCGGCGAGCGGGCTCCCGCTGCTGGCTCGCCGGGTTCAGTCGCAGTCCAGGCCGCGGCAGAGCACGCTCGTGCAGCCGTAGTGGGAGCGGTCCGAACCGCAGATCGGGCACCGGGCCGGGACCGGCCGGCGCTCGTCACCCTGCCGGAGCTCCCGTGCGCCCGTCATCGCCCCACCGCCCGCAGGACACGGTCGCTGGTGCGCTCCACGTGCCCGCACTGCTGACACACGATGACCGGACCCGAGGGGTGGGCGACCACGCGACGGGACAGGGGTGTGTGGCACCGGAAGCACTGCCGGGCGAGGACCTGCCGCAGCCGGCTTCGGCGGCGCACGGTGTGGGACGAGCTGGCAACAGTCATTGGCCCATGCTCGGAGGTTGCAGGAATCGAGGCCGGGGCCCAAGGTCCCTCCCCCCGGGGAAGGCAACGCGATGAGCACCGCCTGAGGGTGGCCTGTCGGGAGAAGTCAGGCCATCCACGCATTTCGGTGGAATGTCAAGAGGTCTGGTCGGGGCCTCGGGTCTGTTCTTGGTAAAGCCCGAATCGGCGCCCCGCCCGCATCGCTACCGTCGAAAGAGCACACCTGGCGAGGACCGGCTGCAAGGGGGTGGCGGTCATGGCTTCGGAGTCAGCGCTACGGCAGGCGGGTTGTCGATGCGGTCATGCCCGCGCGTCAACGCATCGCGGCGCGGGGTGACCACGATGTCCCAGCTCGCGTGGGCCGGCCTCCTGGCCACGGTGTGTGCCCTGCTGGCGTGGGGGGAGTGGCTGATGTTCTGTGTCTGGCTGGTGCGGTTCACCGGGTCGAGCGAGTGCCTCAAGGACGCCGCGGTCGTCGCGCGGTCGTTCAGGGCACCGCGGTCCACCGGGCCTGTCGGCCCGACGGCCACCGGGCCGCTGGTCCCGGGCGTCCACAACGAGGTCCTCGCGGCCGCCGCCCGGCGGCGCCGGGCCGGGGTCCAGACCACCGTGCGCCCCGGCGGTGGCGCCCGCACAGCACCCGGGCGTGGAACCGGCCGCTGACGTTCCGTCTCGCGGCGGCGCGTGTGCGGCGTCCCGGCTGACCCGGCATACCGGCTGGTGCCCCGGGCGCCAACGTCCTTGTGGGGCAGGGGTTCTGGCCGTGGCCTCCCTCAGCAACCTTGTCGCCGCGAGTGCCGTGCCCTACCGTCGAGAAAGCATGCCCGCTGCCCTCTGGGGGCCGGCACGGCCGTCGCCCCCCGGGAGCTCGAACCGGGGCCGGTGGCGCGCCCGCGGCCCCCGATGACGGGAGACGCCATGTCCACGGCTGTCAGCGGCACCGACCACGCCCCCAGCGGGCACCTGCGCAGGGACGTCGGCTTCTGGGGTCTGATGTTCGTCTCCCTGGGGTCGATCATCGGGTCCGGCTGGTTGCTGGGTGCCCTCACCGCGGCCACGCTGGCCGGGCCGGCCTCCCTGGTCTCCTGGCTGGTGGCCGCCGTCATGCTGGCCCTGCTCGCGCTCGTCCATGCCGAGCTCGGTGCGTCCTACCCCGCGGCCGGTGGCACCGCGCGCTTCCCCCGGTTCGTCTTCGGGCCCCTCGCAGGCTTCACCGCCGGCTGGATGGCGTGGCTCCAGGCCGTGAGCATCGCGCCCATCGAGGTCGAGGCGACCCTGTCGTACATCGACCACATCTCCTGGGTCAGCTCCCGCATCAGCATCCTGCGGGTCGACGGCACCCTGACGCCGACCGGCCTCGTCCTCGCGACCGTGTTCATGGCCGTGTTCACGGTGATCAACCTCGTCGGGGTCAAGCTCATGGCCGAGACCAATGGGGTGGCGGTGGTGTGGAAGACGGCCATCCCGCTGTTGACCGTCGTCGTGCTCATCTCCCTGTCGTTCCACCCCTCCAACTTCACCGCTGGTGGGGGCTTTGCCCCGTACGGCGCGCACGGCGTCTTCGCGGCGCTGCCCGCGGGCGTCGTGTTCGCCCTGCAAGGGTTCGAGCAGGCCATCCAGATGGCCGGGGAGGCCCGGCACCCCCAAAGAGACGTGTCCCGTGCGGTCCTTGCGTCGATGGCTGTCGGCACCGTCGTCTACCTGCTGCTCGAGGTGGCCTTCATCGGTGCCATCTCACCCGCGAACCTCGCGCACGGCTGGGCCAACCCCGTGGGCAAGGGCGACTTCGGGCCCTACGCGACCCTGGCGGTGGCGGCCGGCGCCGGATGGCTGGCAGCCCTGCTCTACATCGACGCGGTCATCTCGCCGGCGGGCACGGGGCTGGTCTACGTGGCCACGTCCTCGCGCATCTCCTACGCTCTGGGGCGCGAGAAGGAGCTGCCGCGGGTCCTCGCCCGGGTGAACCTGCGCGGGGTCCCGGTGGCCTCGATCCTGCTGGCCTTCGTCGTCGGCCTGATTGCGTTCCTGCCCTTCCCGTCCTGGCAGTCCCTCGTGGGCCTGGTGACCTCGGCCACGGCGATCATGTACGCGTTCGCCCCGGTCTCCCTCTACGCCCTGCGCCAGCGCGACCCGGACCGGCCCCGGCCGTACCGGCTGCCGGCGTACCGCCTCCTGTCCCCGGCGGCCTTCGTGTCCGCGAACCTGATCGTCTACTGGTCCAGCTACGAGGCGACCTGGAAGCTGTGCGTGGCCCTGCTCGTCGGGCTGGCCATCTTCGCGGTCAACCGGTGGCGGCTCCCCGCGGCTGACCGGGGGCCGCTCGACGCGCGCTCGGCTGCGTGGGTCTGGCCGTGGCTGGCCGGGATGGTCATCATCGGCTACCTCGGTCGCTACGGAGGCAACAAGACGATCCCGAACTGGTGGGACCTCGTCATCGTGGTCGTCTTCGCCGTCGTGATGTACGAGGTCGCGGAGAAGGTCGCGCTCAACGCCGCGCAGGTGCGGGACCTGGTGGACGCCGAGGCCGAGGACCTGGCCGCCGGCCCACTGGACGCGACAGCCCGCTGAGGACCGTGCGGCCCTGACCGCGTCAGGTGTGGCAGACGACGCTGTGGTCGACGAAGTCCAGCCGGTCGAGGCTGACGTGGCGGCACTGGCACACCCACACCCCGACGGGCACCACGATGCCCCGGAGCCGGGCGTCCTCGCGGGCGCAGTGCAGGTGGTAGGCGCGGCGCGCGCGGTTGAGCAGTCGGCGCACGCGGCTCACCTCGGGAGGGTCGCCGACGAACGCGGCGAGATCCGGACCGCTAGGGCGTTGAGCAGGGACTTCATGCCCGCCGAGTGTACGAGCAACACGCGGCGCAGCCCAGCCACAGGGCCCTTCGTCCCGGGGCGTGGGCTTCCGACGCCACACCAGGTCACTCACGCCACGGCAGCCACCCCGGCGGCCGCCGGCTCAGCCCTCCTCGCCAGCGGTGGTGCCCTTCATCCGGTCGTCGATCATGCTGACCACGGTGGGGTCGGCCAGGGTGGTCACGTCGCCGAGCTCCCGGTGCTCGGCCACGTCGCGCAACAGGCGACGCATGATCTTGCCGGAGCGGGTCTTGGGCAGGTCCGGGGTGAGCAGGATCTGCCGCGGCCGGGCGATCTTGCCGATCTCGGTCGCCACGTGGTCCCGCAGCTCCGCGATGAGCTTCTCGCCGGAGGCCGGGTCGTCGGCGACGTGGCCGCGCACGGTCACGAACGCCACGATGCCCTGGCCCGTGGTGGGGTCGCTCGCCCCGACCACCGCGGCCTCGGCGACCGCCGGGTGGGAGACCAGGGCCGACTCGACCTCGGTCGTGGAGATGCGGTGGCCGGAGATGTTCATGACGTCGTCGACGCGGCCGAGCAGCCAGATGTCCCCGTCGTCGTCCTTCTTGGCCCCGTCCCCGGCGAAGTACAGGCCGTCGAACCGGGACCAGTACGTCTCGCGGTAGCGGGCCTCGTCGCCCCAGATCCCGCGGAGCATGCCCGGCCAGGGCTCGGTGAGCACCAGGTAGCCACCGCCACCGTTCGGGACCGGGGTGCCGTTGCCGTCCACGACCTCGGCCCCGATGCCGGGGAACGGCGTCATCGCCGCACCGGGCTTGGTGGCGGTGATGCCCGGCAGCGCGGTGATCATGATGCCGCCGGTCTCGGTCTGCCACCACGTGTCGACGACCGGGCACCGGCTGCCGCCGATGTGCGTGCGGTACCACATCCACGCCTCGGGGTTGATCGGCTCGCCGACCGACCCGAGCAGGCGCAGCGAGGACAGGTCGTGCCCGGAGGGCAGGTCCTCGCCCCACTTCATGAAGGTCCGGATCGTCGTCGGCGCCGTGTAGAGGACCGTGACGCCGTGGTCCTCGACGATGCGCCACCACCGGTCCCGACCCCCGGCATCGGGCGTGCCCTCGTACATCACCGACGTCGTGCCGTTGGCCAACGGCCCGTAGACGATGTAGCTGTGCCCGGTGACCCAGCCGATGTCGGCGGCGGTCCAGAACACGTCGGTCTCGGGCTTGATGTCGAAGATCAGCCGGTGCGTGGCCGCGACGTGGGTGAGGTAGCCGCCCGTCGTGTGCAGGATGCCCTTGGGCTTGGCCGTGGTGCCAGAGGTGTACATGACGTAGAGCGGGTGCTCGCTGTCGTGGGCCTGGGCCTCGTGCCGCGGGCTCTGCCGGTCGACCGCCTCGTGCCACCACACGTCACGCCCCGGGGTCCACGACACGTCCTGGCCGGTACGCCGCACCACCAGCACCGTCCGCACGTCGGGCAGGTCCTTGGTCGCCTCGTCGACCGCCGGCTTGAGTGCGGCAGCCGCCCCGCGCCGGTAGCCGCCGTCCGCGGTGATGACGACCCGGGCGTCGCAGTCGATGATCCGGTTGCGCAGCGCCTCGGCGGAGAACCCGCCGAAGACCACCGTGTGTGGCGCACCGAGCCGGGCACAGGCCAGCATGGCCACGACCGTCTCGGGGATCATCGGCATGTAGATGGCCACCCGGTCGCCGCTGCGCACCCCGAGCTCGGTCAGCGCGTTGGCCGCCCGGCACACGAGGTCCAGCAGCTCGGCGTAGGTGATGTCTCGGGTGTCTCCCTCCGGCTCCCCGACCCAGTGGTAGGCCACGCGGTCACCCCGCCCCGCCGCCACGTGGCGGTCGACGCAGTTCACCGCGACGTTGAGGCGTCCGCCGGCGAACCACCGCGCGAACGGGGCGTTGCTCCAGTCCAGCACCTGCTCCCACGGCTGGGCCCATTCCAGGCGCTCGGCCTCGCTCGCCCAGAACGCCAGCCGGTCGGCCGCGGCCCGCTCGTAGATCTCCGGCTGGGCGTTGGCCTGCGTGCTGAACTCGGGTGACGGGGCGAAGCGCCGCGTCTCGGTGAGCAGTGCCGACAGCTCGGTCTCGTCGCCCACGGCGACCACCTCCAGGGTGTGGGGCCCTCGGGCGCCGGCCGGTCGTGGGCCGGCGCCCGAGTCCTTCGGTCAGGGGACTCAGCTGCGGCCGGTGGCGGGCATCGGCCAGGTGGGCAGGACGGTGCGCTTCCAGGTGGAGTTCGTGACAGCGGCGAAGGAGGTGTACCAGGCGGCCGCAGCGGTCGCCAGGCCCAGCCAGCCGCCGATCTTGGTCCACGACGAGGTCGCCGGCACGGTGCTGCCGAACGCCCCGATGGTGAGGAACAGGAAGGTCAGCGTCAGCAACGCGAAGACGGCGGTGACTGCGCCGCTCACGCGGAGCGCGCCCATCGTCATGTAGGCCGTGAAGATGGTCCAGCCGAGCAGGTAGATGCCGACGGCCGAGTGGATCTGACCGATCGGCACAGCCCGGAGGGAGAACGTGGCAAGGAACCAGTACGACAGCCAGAACGCGCCGTAGGAGCTGAACGCGACCGCACCGAAGGTGTTGCCGCGGCGGAACTCCCACATCCCGGCGAAGAACTGCGTCCCGCCGCCGTAGAACAGGGCAAGCCCGAGCACGGTGGGGGCGATGGCGGCGTTCATGAGGCCGGCGTTGACGACACTGAGGACCATCGTCGTCATGGCGAACCCGGCAAGCCCCAGGGGTGCCGGGTCGGCCACGGCAGCCTCGGCCACGGGGGCCGCGGCCGGGGCGAGGGGTTCAGCGGCGGTGGTCATGCCCGCGGTGGGGGTCGTGATTCGACTGTCAGACATCGGAGCGGCTCCTTATCCGGATCGACCCGGCTGAGGGTCAGCCGGTGCTCCCCTTGCTGCTGACAGGGCACTGACGCGTGCCGACGATCCGCCGGTCGGTGCATCAGCACCCCGGCGGGCAGATGAGCCCCCGGTCGGTACGACGCGGCCCCCGGTGCCGTGGGACCGTGCCTACGGCGTGCCCCCCGACGTCCGGGGGAGATGCGTCATGTCGGCGACGGGGTGCCTATCTCCCCGCTCCTGTACTTGCCCTTCAAGTCTCGCACCGCGAGCAGGGTGCGTCTACAGACCGGTCGCCGGCGTCCGCCGGGCGGTGGGCGGCCTCAGTGACGGGCGCCGTAGGCAGCCAGGGCGCCACGCACCTCGGGACGCGCGGCGTAGGCCCCGGCGCTGAGGAAGGTCTGCTGCACGATCTCGTGGATGCGGCCACGGGCCAGCAGGTCGTTGCCCATCACCTCGTGCTCGGCGCGGCCGGGGCGGAACACGACGACACTGGTGCCCCGGTCGCGCAGCGCCTGCACCTCGCGCCGCGCCAGCCGGGCCGCGCGCCAGCGGGTGGCGCCGTAGACGTCGGTCGGGACGGTGGCGTGGCCCGACATCGGCGAGACGACGATGACGAGCTCCAGGTCGCGCTCCCACACGACGGCGGCGTTGGTGGGGGAGTGGGTGCCGCCGTCGACGTACTCGTGGTCGCCGATCCGCACCGGCGCGAAGTAGCCGGGCAGCGCGCAGGACGCGGCGATCGCCCGGTGCAACGGGGCGTCGGGGGAGCCCGGGCGCCCGAAGACGACCCGCCGGCCGTCGTCGCGACGCACGGTGCAGATCCACAGGTCGCGTGCCGGCCAGGAGTGCCCCTCGACCTTGCGCAGCATCCCGAGCTGCTCGGCGATGTCGCGCTGGCCCGGGGCCAGGCGCGCGATACCCGCCACGAGGGGCCGGAACCGCGTGGGGCGCGTCACCGCGTGGCGGACGACGCCCCAGCCAGGTGGTGCCGGCAGGCGGCGGACCATGTGCAGCGGGCGGAGCGGGTCGAGCTCCGGGACCTCGGTGCCGACGAGCTCGTTGAGCAGCTGGCCCTCGGTGGACAGCGGCGCCCGCACGGTCCAGGCAGCGAGCTCCGAGGCGGGGATGCCGACGCGCAGCAGCGACCCGGTGATCGCCCCGGCCGAGGTGCCCACGATGACGTCCGCGGTGCGCGGGTCCCAGCCGTAGTCGTGCTCGAGCATCGCGAGCACGCCGGCGTGGTACGCCTGTCCGACGACACCGCCGGCGCCGAGGACCAGGCCCACGCCACCCACCCGGTCGAGGATGGGTGAGCCGGTCGGGTTACGGCAAGGGCTGTCCCACCCGTGACTCGTTGACCGCCCCGCCACGCCGGACCCTGGGTGAGCGGGCCTCCAGGCGGCATCATGGACGGGTGGAAGGGACCCCCGAACGGCGGGACCGCGACGCCGAGGGCCGCGCGCGTCAGGCACGTCCGCGCGACGCGCTGGGGCGACCGCTGCCGTACGACGCCGCCGGGGTCGAGCCGGTCCCGGAAGCGGCCCTGCCGCCGCAGGAGACCATCGACGCGGCCCGCGGGCTGCTCGAGGCGGGGCGCCCGTTCTCCGCCCATGAGGTCATCGAGGCGCGGTGGAAGGCCTGCCCCGTCGAGGAGCGCGAGCTCTGGCAGGGGCTCGCGCAGATCTGCGTCGGGCTCACGCACTCCGCCCGCGGCAACGACGTGGGTGCCGTGCGACTGGTCGACCGTGGGATCGCCCGGCTGGACGAGTACGTGCGAAGCGACGGGCCGCTCTACGGCCTCGACCCCGTGGCCATCGCGACCTGCGCGCGTGCGCGGGTCCGGCCGGCGTCCGGCGGCTGAGGCCGGGGGGCGACCCCGCGGGTGGCAGGCGCGCATCCGAGCGTATTCCGCTCGACGGCGGCCGGTGGAAGAGTGAAAGGTTGCCGGCCGCGCCCGGCGACCGGCGACCTGACCGGTAGGAGGTAGGTCCGATGGTTGATGTGTTGGTCAGCAACCTGGACACCCAGGGCGAGAAGCGCCAGTTCGAGGCGCACGGCCACGCCGTCCTCGCGAACGCGGGAGCAGCGGCGATCCTCCGGGGGGAGTTCGAGCCGGGGTGGCGGTGGTCGGAGGACGTCAAGCCGATCGTCGGGACGGACAGCTGCAGGGTGCACCACCTGGGCTACGTCGTCTCGGGGTCCATGCGGATCCGGTTCGACGACGGCACCGAGATGGAGGTCACGGCAGGTGACGTGTTCGACCTGCCGAGAGGGCACGACGCCTGGGTCACCAGCGACGTGCCCTGCGTCATGGTGGACTACTCGGCGGACGCCACCCGCTATGCCCGGGGTCGCCCGAAGGGCATCGCAGCGCCCGACGACGCCGCCATGAACGTCATCCGTCGCGGCTACACCGCGTTCAACACCGGCGACGTCGACACGCTGCGGTCGCTGTTCTCCCACGACGTGATGCAGCACGTGGCCGGCACGGGTCCGCTCGCCGGCACCTACAAGGGTGTCGACGCGGTGCTGGAGTACTACGGCAAGCTCGGCGAACGGTGCGACGGCACCTTCCGGGCCGACCTGCTCGAGGTGCACGGCGACGGCCACGGCCACGTGACCGCGGTGCACCAGCTCTCGGCGACGCGCGGCGGAACCAAGCACGTGAGCCGTGGCTCGATCCTGTTCACCCTCATGGGCGACAAGGTCACCGACATCCTCGAGCTGCACAGCGACCTGCCCGGCTACGACGCCTTCATGAGCTAGGTCCGCGCCAACCCGGCGAGAGCCCCTGCCTTCCTCACCTGGGGGCAGGGGCTCTCGTGTCCGGGTCGCCCTCAGTCGATCCGGGCGATCGGGCTGCCCTGGGTGACCGCCTCGTCCTCCTTCACGAGCAGGTGGACCACCCCGGCGCGCGGCGCCGGCACCTCGGCGGCCACCTTGTCGACCTGCACCTCGGCCAGGAGCTGGTCGGCCCGTACCTCCTCGCCCTCGGCGACGAACCAGGTGGACAGCACGCCCTCGGCGTCGGGCCGTTCCTTGCTCAGCGCCGGGAACGGGACCTCGGTCATGCCCGCACGACGCGGTGGATCGCGGCCTCGATGCGGTCCTGGCGGGGGAGCACGGCGTACTCGAGCGCGTGGGCGTAGGGCACCGGGGTGTCGGGGTTGCACACCCGGGCCACCGGCGAGCGCAGCATGCTCGGGTCGACGTCGGTGATGGTCGCGCTGACCTCGCCGGAGAGCCCGAAGGACTGGTAGTCCTCGTCCACGACGACGAGCCGACCGGTCTTGGAGACCGACCGCAGGATCGTCTCCCGGTCCAGCGGGACCAGGCTGCGCAGGTCGATCACCTCGGCGTCGATGCCCTGCCCGGCCAGGGACTCGGCGGCGTCCAGCGCATGGTGCACCGACAGGGACAAGGTCACCACGGTGGCGTCGCTGCCCTCGCGGACCACGGCCGCCTCGCCGATCGGCACGGAGTACGGCCCGTCGGGCACGTCGCCGGTCGCGCGCGGGTTCTTCACCATCCACGGCAGGCCCATGACGCCCTTGTGGAACATGTAGACGACAGGGTTGTCGTCCCGGATGGCCGAGATCATCAGGCCCTTGGCGTCGTAGGGGTTGCTCGGCACGACGACCTTCATCCCCGGCAGGTGGGCGAAGGTGCCCCACAGGCACTGGGAGTGCTGCGCGCCGTCGGAGTAGCCGCCGCCGACCGCGGTCGTGAGCACCATCGGCACCTTCACGTTGCCGCCGGACTCGAAGTGGATCTTGGCCATGTGGTTGTAGATCTGGTCCAGGCACACGCCCATGAAGTCGGCGAACATCAGCTCGGCGATGGGGCGCATGCCCTCGACCGCGGCGCCGATGGCCAGGCCGATGAAGGCGCTCTCCGAGATGGGGGTGTCGATGACCCGGTCCTTGCCGAACCTCTCCTGCAGCCCGGCGGTGGAGCTGAAGATGCCGCCGTAGGGCCCGACGTCCTCGCCGAGGTAGAACACCGACGGATCGCGTTCCATCTCCAGCTCGATGGCCTCGACCATGGCCTTGGCGGTGGTCAGGCGGTGGCTGCCGTGCCCGGTCTCCTGGGTGGGGGTCTCGGTGATGGTCATGGGAGGGCTCCTCAGCTGAACACGTAGGACGAGGCGGTGGCGGGGTCGGGCACGGGGCTGTCCTTGGCGAACGCGATCGCCTGCTCGACCCTTGCCTGCGCCTCCTGCCGGGTGCGGGCGATGACGGCGTCGTCGAGGACGCCCTCGTCGCGCAGCCTCTGCTCGTAGCGCGGGATCGGGTCCATCGAGGGCACGTCGGCCAGCTCGGGGCGGTAGCCCTGCGCGTCGCCCTCGAAGTGGCCCCACAGCCGGACCGTGTGCACCTCGAGCAGCGTCGGCCCCTGGCCCGCGCGGGCCCGGGCGACGGCCCGGTCGGCGGCCGCGTAGATCGCCTCGACGTCGTTCTCGACCCGCTCCGCGGGCATGTTGTATGCCGCGCCGCGGCTGGCGTTGGACGGCACGGAGGTCGAGGCGTCCCGGGGAACGGAGATGGCCCAGTCGTTGTCCTCGACGACGAACACGACCGGCAGCTGCCACAGGGCCGCGAGGTTGAGGGACTCGTGGAAGGCGCCCTGGTTGGCCGCACCCTCGCCGGTGACGGCCACCGCGACCCGCCCGGTGCCCTTCTGCTTGAAGGCATAGGCCTGCCCCAGCGCCGGCGGGTAGCCCTCGGCGATGATGCCCGAGCAGGAGAAGTGCACGGTCGGGTCGAACAGGTGCATGTGCCCGCCACGCCCGCGCCCGAGGCCGGTCTCCCGACCGAAGATCTCTGCCGTCATCTTGTCCAGGTCCACCCCGTGGGCGATCGCGAAGTGGTGCGGACGGTGGGTGGCGGTGACGGCGTCGTCGCCGGTCAGGTGGGCGCACACGCCCGCGGCCACCGGTTCCTGCCCGGCGGCCAGGTGCATCTCGCCGGGCACCAGTCCCTTGCCGATGTCGAAGCCCGGCCCCTTGTCCGCGTGGTACTCCCGCAGGACCGCCTCTTCGAAGGTGCGCGCCAGGACCATGGTCCGGTAGAGCGCCAGCCGGGTGGCCGGGTCGAGGGCGAGGGACTGCGGGGTGTCGTGTGCCGTGGTGCTCATGCCGTCCTCCAGACGCCGGGACGCCCTGTGAACCGCGGACGCCTCGTCAGTGGCCTTCCGAACCCCCTTGCGCCAACGTAGGGCGGCGCCCGCCAGGGGCTGCATGGACCTAGGTCCTCCCGGCCCGGCCCCCACCCGCGTCCACACTCGGACCATGAGCGACGCCACCCCACCGCCTGTCCCCGGAGCGCCGAGCACGGGTCGGGTGGTGGTCGGGGTGGACGGGTCCGAGGCGTCGCTCGCGGCGGTGCGGTGGGCCGTGGACGAGGGCCGGGCGCGGGGCTGCCCGGTCCTCGCGGTGATCGGCTGGTCCTACCACCCGACGTGGAGCTACACGACGGTCGGCAACATGTATCCCGCCCCTTCGGCGGTGCTGCCGAGCTCGTGGGACCCGATCATGACCGACCCGCCGCCCCCGGAGCACGAGACCGAGGTCGATGCCGAGGCGGCGGTGCGCAATGCGGCCGACGCGACCGTCACGCAAGTCCTCGAGGAGGACGAGAAGGCCGGCCGCACGCCGGTGAAGGTGACCACGGAGGCCGTGGAGGGCCACCCCGCGCAGGTCCTGCTCGACGCGGTCACCCCGGCCGACGTGCTCGTCGTCGGGTCCCGCGGTCACGGCGGGGTCGCCGGTGCGCTGCTCGGGTCAGTCACCCAGCACGTGGTCAACCATGCCCTCTGCCCGGTCGTCGTGATCCCCCACGGCCGCTGACGCCGCACCGCAGCCCGGCGCCGGACGGAAGCGCGAGTCAGCGGGTCTCGGGGAAGGGCAGGCGGGGGTCGCCGGGCTGGGAGGCCAGCACGCCGGTCACCCAGGCGTGCTCCGGCTGCTCGGTCATGAGCACCTGGTGGCGCGGCCCGGCGCCGGCGATGACGTGCAGCGAGTACATGTCGTAGCCCGGCGGCGTCATGGCCGGGCCGTGCCAGCCGTAGGGGACGAGGACGACGTCACCGGTGCGCACCGTGGCGGCGACGTTGATCGGCCGGTCGGGGGTGCCGTGCACGTGGTGGAAGGCGAACCCGCCGTCCCCCTCGGGGGCGCCGTGCTGCCGGCGCAGCTCGACGTAGCAGATCTCCTCGACCGCGCTCTCCTGGTCGTCGCGCTGCCGGTCGTGCCGGTGCGGCGGCCAGGCGGACCAGTTGCCGCCGGGGGTCAGCTCCTCGAGCACGATGAGCGAGCGCGCCTCGAGGACCTCGGGGGTCCCGACCCGGCGCTGCTGTCGGCTGGTGTGTCCCGTCCCGATGAGCCGGGTCGTCACCCACTCCACCCCGACCCGCCGGAACGGCAGCGGCTCCTCGGTCGTGGCATGGGGGAGGGCCACGCGGCCCCCCGTCGTGGTGGTGATGGTCATCGTCGACCCGCACGGCACGTAGGCGTAGTCGGTGGGCCCGGCGAAGGGGTCGTCCCGACCGCTGAGGAGGACGAGCTCGCTGCCGCACTCCACCCGCCACCGACCGGACAGCGGCAGGACGAGCCATTCGCTGTCACCAGTGCGCACGGTGCGGGACTCGCCGGCGCCGAGGTCGGCGACGTGGAGCCCGGCATGCTCCCAGACATCTCCGTCCGGGGTCACCGCCACGGTGAAGCCGGAGGCGGTGGCCGTGCCCGCCGGTCGGTGCCAGGTGTTCATGGTGCACCTCCAGGTGCGCGTCGGGTGGCGCGCGGGTTGCTGCTGGGTCAGGTGTGGCCGGCGCTCACCGGGTCGTGGGTGAGCTCGCCGGCGGCCGAGGCGAAAGTCCGCATCGACGTCGCCAGCTGCTCGCGGGCCGGGGCGTCCATGGCGTCCAGCACCCGCGAGATGGCGTCGCGGCGGTGGTCGTTGACCGCGGCGACCAGCGCCCGCCCGGTCGGGGTGAGTGTCAGCCGGACCAGCCGGCGGTCGTCCGGGTCCTCCGCGCGGTCCAGGTAGCCGGCAGCCACGAGCTTGTCGACGGTGCGGGTGGCGTTGGACGCGTGCACCCCGAGGGCGGCGGCCACGGCGGCACCGGACAGCGGCCCGTCGGTGGAGGCCATGACGAGCACGCGCAGCTGGGGCAGCGTCACCGCCTCCTCCACGGCCGCCACGGACTCGGCGGCCACGGCCACCAGCACGCGCGAGGCGGCCATGACGGACTCGACCTGCTGGAGGGTGGGGCCGGTGGTGCGGGGCACCTCTTCATCATGACGCAACCATTGCGCTGCCGCAATGAAGAGGTGGCAGGGTCGCGGTGCCGCCGCGCGGCATACACCTCTGGCACGCAGGAAGCCCCCGTCCCCTCAGCGGGGACGGGGGCTTGCCGTGGATGCCGTGCCTCAGGGCTGGACGGTCAGCGGGTCGTCGTTCTTGAGCGCCTTGAACAGGGCCAGCGCCTTCGCGCTGTCCCACTTGACCGCGTCACCAGCCGCGGTGTGCAGGTTGGGGTTGCTGATCGGCATGGTGATCGACTGCCCGTTGCCCTGGGAGATGCTGCGGACGGCGAGCAGGGCCTTCCCGACCTCGAGCATGCTGTCGTCCTTGTCGACGGTGAGCGAGCTGGCCACGGAGGAACCGAAGGAGCTCAGCCGCCAGGGCAAGAGCGCGTTGGCCGGCGTCGCCGCCTTCTTCATCAGGGCCGCCAGGAACTCGCGCTGTCGCTGCACCCGCCCGAGGTCACCCAGGGGGTCGGAGTAGCGCGCCCGGACGAAGCCCAGGGCGTTCTTCCCGTTCAGGAGCTGGCATCCGGGTTTGAGGTTGATGCCGGCCTTGGGGTCGTTCATGTGGCGCTTGACGCAGATGTTCACGCCCCCGACCGTGTCGACCACGTGGGCGAACCCGCCGAAGCCGATCTCGATGTAGCCGTCCACCCGCAGCCCGCTGACCTGCTCGATGGTGTCGATGAGCAGCGGGGCCCCACCGAAGGAGTAGGCCGCGTTGATCTTGTTGCGGCCGTGCCCACGGATGGGCACGTAGCTGTCGCGGGGGAGGGACACCAGGGTGGGCTTCTGCGAGTTGCCCGGGATGTGGAGCAGCATGATCGTGTCGGTCCGGCCGCCCTCGGCCGTGCCGGTGGCCAGTGCCTTGCGCTCCGCCGCGCTCAACCCCGCCCGACTGTCCGACCCGACAAGGACGTAGTTCCTGCCCGAGCCGGCGGCAGGGCGGTCGCTGACCGCGGGGACGGCGTTGACCTTCACCACGTGGCCCCATGCGGTGTTGGCCGCCCAGGCGAGGGCGCCGATCCAGGCAAGCAGGACCACCAGGATGACGATCACCGTGTTGCGGACGGGGTGTCGCTTGCGCGCCCTGGGTGCGGGCGCGGTGTTCCGGCGAGTACGCGGCGGAGCCCCACCGCCCGCGGCGGTGGGGCGCTGGCGTCGGGTGTCAACCGTCACGACGTCGTCATCGCCGCGGACCGGGACCGGACGTGATCGGGTCGACTCATAGTCCTCAGGCACGCCCCGAGGGTAGAGCCTTGAGCTGGGTGGCGGTACAGCGTGACGCCCGTGGCGCGCCGAGGGCGTGTGACCAGGTTCACCCTGATCGCCGGTCCGGGTTGGCCCTCCGTGCTGTCCGCGACCTTTGGCGGGCCGCCGCGGGTCCGACGGAGGCACGCCGTCGGTGGCCGCTATGCTCGCCCGGTGACCGAGCAGCAGGCCGTGAGGGAGCACGGCGACCCCCTCGTCGTCGCAGTCGTCGTCACCTACAACCGCCGCCAGCTCCTGGGGGAGTGTCTGGAGATGCTCGCCAGCCAGACGCGGCTCCCGGACGCGGTCGTGGTGGTGGACAACGCCTCCACCGACGGGAGCCCGGACATGGTCCGAGAGCGCTTCCCGCAGGTGGACCTCGTCCATCTCACCCGCAACACCGGAGGCGCTGGCGGGTTCAGCGCCGGGCTGGCGCACGCCATCGACCGCCACGGGGCGGACCTGGTCTGGGCGATGGATGACGACACGATCCCCACTGCGGACGCGCTCGCCGAGCTGCTGGCGGCGCGCGTGGCCTACCCCAGTGACCTCGCCCTGGTCGCCAGCCGAGTGGTGTGGTCGGACGGGCAGGAGCAGCCGCGGAACATCCCACGAGACCCGGTGCTCGTGTCCCGCCCCGAGCGCATGGCCGCGATGGCGGCCGGCGGCAGGCCGATCCGCACGGCGTCCTTCGTCTCGCTGCTCATCGACGCCGACGCCGTGCGCGAGCAGGGCCTGCCCACCGCGGACTTCTTCATCTGGAACGACGACTTCGAGTTCACCGCGCGGATCCTGCGGCGGCACAAGGGCATCTACGCTCCGCGGGCCGTGGTGGTCCACAAGACGACTGAGCTCGGCACGAAGGTGGTAGACCCGGGCCCGCGCTTCTACAACGAGGTGCGCAACAAGGTCTGGACGTTCCGGGCGGGGCAGGCGTTCTCGCCTCCGGAGGCGGTGCTGCGCATGGTCGTGGCCGTGCGCAACTGGCTGCGGTTCTACCTCCACTCCTCGGACCGCGCGGCCATGCGCAAGGGCTTGAAGGCGGGGCTGCGCGACGGGTTTCGGTCGACTCCCCGCCCGACGGCACAGGTGCTCTCGGAAGCCGGCTACACCTTGGCGGAGCACTGGTGAGTGTTCCTATCGGTGGCCTCGTCACCGACTTCGTGGTCCCGGAGGCCACCGGTCTGGGACTGCCGCGCGACGTGGAGGTCGTGCGTCCTGGCCTGGTCCGGCTCCCGGCCGGTCATCCGGTGGCGTTCTCCGGATGGTTCGCCGCCCTGCCGTCGGCCTACTGGGCCGAGCACACCCGGGTCCGCTCCGTGCGGCTCGAGTTCGACGCCTCGGCGCCGGTGCACGTCGAGCTGCGCACGTCGTCCGGGGTGGCCGCCTCGACCGAGGCACAGCAAGGCTCCCTGACGCTCGAGCTCCCGGCAGCACCGGCCGAGGGGTGGGCGTGGCCGGCCTTCCGTGCGCCGCAGGGCGCGGACGTCTCGTGGCGATGGCTCACCGATGACGTCCAGGTCGCCCCACGGTCGCTGGGTGTTGCGATCACCACGTTCGACCGCAACGAGGCCTGTCTGGCCCAGCTCGACGTCCTTGCCTCCGCGGCCGCCCCCGGCGGGCCGCTCGCGGACGTGCTCGGGCCGGTCGTCGTCGTGGACCAGGGCACCCGCCCGCTGCGCGAGGCTCCCGGGTTCGACTCTGTCGCCGAACGGCTGGGGCAGCGGCTGCGCCTGGCCACGCAGTCCAACCTGGGTGGCAGCGGCGGCTTCGCCCGGGGCCTGCACGATGCGCTCGAGGACCCGGAGGTCTCACACGTCGTCCTGCTCGACGACGACGCCCTGGCCCAGCCGGAGGGACTGGCCCGGGCCGCGGCGTTTGCCGCCGCCGCCACCCGTCCCACCATCGTGGGTGGGCACATGTTCGACTCCGCTGCGCCGACGACGCTCTACCGCCTGGGCGAGGTGCTGGACCGTCGCCGGTTCACCTGGACGTCGCTGCCCGGGACCCCCATGAACACTGACCTTGCCGGGGTGCCGGTCGGCCGGCACGCATGGCTCCAGCCGCCGTACGCCGTGGACTTCCAGCCGTGGTGGATGTGCGTGGTGCCGCGTGAGGCGGTCGAGGCGGTCGGCCTCCCGATGCCGTTCTTCCTCAAGTGGGACGACGTCGAGTTCGGGCTGAGGTCCGGCCGCGCGGGATACCCCTCGGTGGTGCTGCCGGGGGCCGCGGTCTGGCACGATTCCTGGGTCGGCAAGGGCGCCGAGACGGGCTGGCAGTCCTACTTCCTGCTGCGCAACCGCCTGGTCACGGCCCTTCTGGGCGACGGGCGCGCCACGCCGTTGGGGTCCGAGACGCTGGCGGTCTCGTTGCGCCACCTGGCGCGCAGGGAGCCCGAGGCAGCCGCGATGCGGTGGGCGGCACTGCGAGACGTGCTGCAGGGGCCGGCCTGGCTGCACCGCGACCTCGCCTCGGCACGCGAACGTGCGGGCGAGACCGGCCGGCGCGAGCATGTCGCGCCGCACCCGGCCTCCACCCTCGCCGGGACCTGCACGGCCGTGGGTCGCCTCCTGCGGCGGTGGGGAACGCTGCGAAGGGACTACCGTGCCGCGGCGGGTGGGGCCACCACACCGGCGCGCTGGGAAGAGACGTTCCGTGCTGCCGCCCGGCCCTCGGGCGGCAGCAGGCGCCCGGTCTGGTCGATCGTCGTGACCAGCTTCCACAGCCTCGACATGCTGGAGCGCCACTGGTCGGGCGTCGCCGCCGCGCTCGCCGACGGTGGCTCGTTCTCCGCCGACGAGGTGGAGGTGATCATCGTGGACAACGCCGACGAGCCGGAGATCGAGACGTTCGCCCACGACCACGGGTTCCGCTACCTGCCCATGGGCCAGAACGTCGGGCTGTCGGCGGCAAACAACGAGGGCGCCCGAATCAGCCGTGGTGACTACCTGCTCTTCGCCAACCCGGACCTCGGGGTTCAGGTCGCGGACCTGACGTCGCTGGCTAAGGTCATCGACGAGACGGGCGGGGTTGTCGCACCGCGAGTGGACTTCGTCGACGGTCGCCCCCAGAGCGCCGCCCGCGGCGAGCCCTACCTCCTGGCCAAGCTCGCCCACCGCGGGTTGGCTCCCCGCGCCGCCCTGGAGCGGTACCTGTGGCCGGTCGGACCGTTCGAGTCAGGGCGGGTCGTCTGGTGCGCCGGTGGCTGCACCGCGTTGTCCCGCGACACCTTCGAGCGCATCGGTGGCTGGCCGGAGGAGTACTTCCTCTACATGGAGGACGTCGAGCTCGGCGTGCGTGCGGGTTCCTTGGGCATCCCGGTCTCCGTCACCGCGGATGTCCGCTGGGTGCACGAGTGGCGCGGTGACTCCCGCCAGCGCTTCAACCGCGGCCAGCTCCTGCACCTGCGCAGCGCGGTCCGGTTCTACCTGCGGCATCCGCGTTACCTCGGCTGGCCGCGCTGAGGCCACCGACGCCTCTGGTGCCGGGGTCGGCGGCAGGTCAGATGTTGGCGCTGCCGAGGTGCCGTGCGGCAGGGGCGACCCGGGGTCGGGAGCGAACGAACGGCCCGGGGGAGCGACGGCTCAGGGCCGCCCGGACTCGTCGGTGTGTCGCGCCGGGCCGGCCTCGTCGAGGGCGAGGCGACGCGCCAGTCGCGTGTAGCGCGCCTCGAAGTCCCGGAACCGCAGGTAGGTCGTCAGCGTGAAGCTGAGGAAGGCGACGACGAGGGCGTAGAGCACCATGTCCGTGCCTCGGCCGACGCCCACGAACCGGGCGATCTGGTTCCAGATCGAGGGGAACAGGATGGACAGGACCGCGAGCGCGGCGAACATGACCAGGCCGATGCGGCGCACGGCCTGGGTGCGGGCGCCACGGCCGCGAAGCAGCCGCAGGGCCGCCAGGACCACCACGACGATCAGGACCAGCTGGATGAGCACGATCTTCATGCGAGTGCTCCCCTTACGAGAAGTGCGCCAGGCTCATCGGAGGATGAGCTCGGCGAGGATGTTGATGGAGTTCCACAGCGACTGACCCTTGGAGCGGGAGTAGTCGGTGTAGAGGATGTGGACCGGCTGTTCCACGTAGGTCGCGCCCGATGCCCCGATCTGGGCCACCAGCTCGGAGGCGTGCGCCATGCGGTTCTGGGTGATCTCGACCTTCTCGACGACCGATCGCGACATGGCCCGTAGCCCGTTGTGGGCGTCGGTGAGCCGGGTGTGCGTGGTCATGTTGGTGTAGCCGACAGCCGCGCGGAGGACGAGCTTCTTGGCGAGACCGGCCTCGGTGCGCTCGTCCAGGAAGCGGGAGCCGAAGACCACCTCGGCGTCGCCCGCGCGCAGGCGCTCGACCATCGCGAGGGCGTCTGCGACCTGGTGCTGGCCGTCGGCGTCGAAGGTCACGACCCACTTCATGGCCGGGTCGGACAGGGCGTAGTCGAAGCCGGTCTGCAGGGCCGCGCCCTGACCGAGGTTCACCGGGTGCTGCACGACCCTGGCCCCGGCCTCCCGTGCCAGGCGTGCCGAGTCGTCGGAGGAGCCGTCGTCAACGCAGACGACCTGGGGGAAGGTCTGACGCAGGTCCCGGATGACGTCGCCGATGACCTCGGCCTCGTTGAAGAGCGGGATCACCACCCAGGTGTCGTGCACGGCGGGCTCCGTCGGCTGGGTCTGGAGGGTTTGGGGCTGCTCGGTGGTCACTGAGCGGAGTCACCGGGCCGGGCGAGGACGTGACGCCGCAGGTTGCGCACGCCTTGGGTCTGCTTGTTGCGCCACGCCTTCGGCAGGAGGGTCGCCGCGTTGAGGCGGGAGGACAGGTGCAGCCGGGCGGTGCGGGCGGCCCGGTGCCACCCGAGTCCCTCGAACTCCTCGGCCATCCCGTTGAAGAAGCGGCGCTCCTCGTTGAAGCGGGTCCCCTCCAGGGCACGCCACGAGGAGTCACTGGCCCGGTGGCGGCGGTACTGGAAGCACACCGTGTCGCCGACGACCATCCCGCCACCGGCCTTGATCAGGTCGAGTGCCAGGGCCAGGTCCTGCACCACGTCCAGGCCCTCGCGGAAGCTGGTCGCGACCAGGGCGTCGGACTTCCAGCACACGGACGGGAAGTACATCCAGTTGCCGCGCATCAGGCTGACCGCGAGGTTCTCGCCGCTGAGCAGGCGCATGCCGTGGACCCGCGGGGCCAGCAGTCGCTTGGTGCGATCGACCAGTCCAGAACCAGGAGCGTTGTTCTCGTCGATGATCTGCACGCCCGGCTGGATGATCTGCGCCGTGGGGAACGCCTGGTGCGCGGCCACGACCGTGTCGATGTAGTTGGGCAGCATCACGTCGTCGGCGCCCATGACGACGGCGAGCTCGTGCCGCACGAACGTCAGGGCCTTGCGGTAGTTGCCGTTCGCACCGAGGTTCTGCTCGTTGCGGTGGTAGGAGACGCGCGAGTCGCGGGCTGCCAGCTCTGCGAAGTAGCCCGGGATGCCCGGGTCGGGGTACCCGTCGTCGATGACCGTCAGCGTCCAGTCCGGGTTCCGCTGGCCCAGCACGCTCTCGACTGCCTGCTTCATCATGGCTACATCGCCGTAGTAGGGCAGGAGCACGTCAACAGTCACTGTGGGGTTCCTTCGCAGGGAGAGTCAGGGGCCACGGGGGAGCCTGAGTAGAGTAACGGAAACCCCCAGACCGCTTCACCGCCCGCGCGAGCCCATGCGACGCCTCAGAGCCGCCTCCAAGGAGACCACGTGGACACCCAGAACCACTTCTACGGGCACACGGCTGCCCTCGCGGCGTATGCAGGGATGGCTCGTCCCCGGCACGTAGCCGGCCTGATCCAGCACGGGTGGACGGCGATTCCGCCGATCCCCGTCAACTTCGGGGACTTCCCCGACGTGGAGAAGAACGGGCGCCGCAAGCTGTTCGTGTGGTCGCACGAGTCACGGGCGTGGGATCCGTCACGGTCACCGCGCCAGAGCTTCGCGCTGGGGGCGCCGTGGGCGTACCTGATCTCCACGCCGACGGCGCAGCGGCAGCTCACCGGCACCAAGGGCGTGGGGACGTTGATCATGCCGCTGCACGGAACCCGCATCATCCCTGTGCAGGGCAACCAGGGCAGCCTGGCCAAGGACTACCTGCGCCGTGAGGGCCCGTCCACGGTGTGCCTGCACAGCGAGGACGTCCACAAGCCGGAGGTCGTCGGCTCCTGGGTCGACGCAGGTCACCGTGTGGTGACCGCCGGGCCGCGCCACGACCCCGACTTCCTCGGCCGCGTGCTGTCGCTGGTGGTCTCCCACGAGCGCCTCGTCGCCAACCGCCTGATGACCTCGGTCCTGTATGCCGCGGCCGCCGGCCGCGACATCGCCGTGTACGGCGACCCGTTGGGGCTGGGTGGGGCAGACGTGGTCTCCCAGGACGAGGTCGCGCGGACCTGGCCGGAGCTGCACGGGGAGCAGGTCGACCGGGAGGTGGCCGGCGAGCTGGCGCGCAGGGAGCTCGGCTTCCAGCACCTGCTCGAGCCCGAGCCGCTGCGAGAGGTCCTTGGCTGGAGCCGACCGTCCGTGACCCCCGCGGTGGAGTACTGGGCCAGCGCCCCCTTGCACAAGGCTCTCAACGTCCTCGGGCTGGGGGAGCGTGACCCCGGGTCGACGGAGAAGCAGGTGGGGGCCAGCCCGACTGCCTGGCTGCGCCACCCGCTGTCGCACCTGCCCAAGCCCCTGCCGCGCCGTGCCACCTCACTCGACCCGCTGCCCGCGCCGATCCCCGTCGCCGGCTAGGCCGACCCGCCGGCGTCGCGCCGCGAACCCGGCCGGCCGGGTCAGGAACCGATCTTCTCCAGCAGGAACCACGTCAGGTCGTCCAGCGGGTGCTCCGGGTCCCGGTGGTAGGTGAACCGGTAGTCGACGAGGCGCAGTTCGGGATGGGCGTCGAGCATCTCGCCGGCAAAGTCCCGCTTGAACAGGGCCTCGGAGTGCCCGCGGTAGCTGACCTCGACCGGCGTGGGGTTGTAGTACTCGCACACCAGCACGTAGCGGGACGAGGCCTGCACGAGCTTGGCGTAGACCTCGGGCAGCCGGTCCGGAGGCAGGTGGATGAGGACGCCCTTGGTGAAGGCCAGGCTGAACTGCCGCGGGGGCTGGAAGTCGAGCAGTGACGCGACGTCGACCGTGGCTCCACCCCAGGCACGGATCGCCCCGGCCGCCTTCTCGTTGATCTCCACGGCGTGCAGGTCCGCGCCGGGCAGCAGGTCCCGCAGGGCCCGCAGGTTGTTGCCGACGTTCGCCCCGAACTCCACCACCGACGGCAGGTCTCCGGTGCGCTCGAGGACCGACCGGAAGAGGGCCCTGTTGTTGTCCACCAGTGCGTCTCCGGTGTTGCGCCGGCTGTAGGCGTCTCCGAAGTCGCCCGCCCACAGGCGCTCCTGCGGGGTGATGCGTGAACCACCACTGCTCGTCATGGGGTCAGCCTCGCGGCTGGGTAGCCTGGCGGCAAGCAGATCGGCGAAGGTCAGCCCTTGAGGACCCGCAGGCCGAGTCGCACCGTGGCCACGCCGGCCAGCGCAGCCAGCGCCACGCGGGACAACGAGGGCAGCCCGGACACGGGCAGGAACGCCCCGAACGCACACAGCAGGAAGCCCAGAGCGGCCGGGGCCAGCAGCACCGTCTCGCGCCAGCGCGCCCCTCCGACGCGGCGGCGCAGCCAGGCGGTGTTGACTGCCAGCGCCAGGTACGTGACGGGAAAGCCGAGAGCGATCAGCACCAGGGAGTGCAACCCGCCCACCCAGGCGGCCGCCAGCCCGATCATGAGGCTCGTGGGCGTGATGATTGACAGCCCGAGCGAGCGGCCGGCCGAGAACACCAGGTGGACGTTGGCGAGGTAGGCCACGGACAGCACGCACCCGACTGCGACCAGGGCCACCGCCGGGACGAGCTCGTCGGGGGAGTATGCCGCGGTCGCCACGAAGCGCAACAGCCACGGGGACAGCAGGGCCACACCCCCGGAGATGAGTGCGGCCAGGACCGCGATGTCGCGGGCGGTGTGTGCCAACACCGCCCCGCGCTCCGCCTCGGGAGCGCGATAGACCACGGGAGCCCACGAGTTGTTCAGTGCCGACGTGATCACCGCCGGCGAGCTCCCGATGAGCAGGGCCAGCTGCAGCCGGCCGGCGGCGGCCAGGCCGTACTCGTGGCCGGCCCAGAACACGAGGGCACCGTTGGCGAGGAACAGCGCCACCAGGTGCGGGATCACCGGAAGCCCGAGCCGGAGGGCGGCGCGGGTGTCCCCGGTCTCGTGCCGCGGGGCCCCGCCCCGCAGGCAGAGGAGCAGACCCAGGAACGCGGCTGCGGCATACCCGGCGTCGACCCCGGTGAGGTAGCGCTCGGGGGTCCGCAGCCCGAGCACCAGCAGCAGCCCGAGTACCGGTCCGCCGAGGGTCGCCAGCAGCGACAGGGCGACGAACGCGCCCGGCCGGTCCAGGACCCGCAACAGCGCCTGCGAGTTCTCGACCACCACGAAGAACGCGCTGGCGACCACCGCCAGCAGCACGGCCGTGCGCAGGGGCGGCGTGAGCAGCGGTTGCCACAGCGGGGCCGTCGCCACGACGACGGCGGCGAGCCCGAAGGTCATCAGCGAGCCCCGCACGAGCAGCGACCGAGCCCCGCCCACACCGGATCGCGCGAGGATCCCATGGCGCGTGATGACCGACGGCATGCCGAAGCTGCCGAGCATCATGCCGACCTGGATGACCACCACGGCGGTGGCGACCACGCCATACTCCGTACGACCCAGGGCACGGGTCACGACCGGGGTGACCGCGGCGTTGGCCAGGATGGGTGCGGCGGTGCCCAGCGTGTAGATGGACCCGCGGCCGAGCACACCTCGGCTCGCCTCCACCCCGGGGCGGGGCTCCTCCATGGGCTAGGCGCGCAGGAACTGGCGGATGGTGTCGACCACCCGGTCCACGTCGCCGTCGGTCAGGTCGGGGAACAGGGGCAGGGAGATCTCCTGGGAGTAGTACTCCTCGGCGACCGGGCACATGCCCCGCTGGTAGCCCAGGTCCTCGAAGACCGGGTGCCAGTAGACCGGGATGTAGTTGACCTGGACGCCGATGCCGGCGGCCCGCAGGTGGTCGAACAGCGCCCGGCGACGCCCCTCGAGAACCCGCAGCGGGTAGAGGTGCCACGTCGGGTCGGCGCCCTCACGGCGGCCCGGCAGCCGCAGCCCCTCGACGTCGGCGAGCCCGGCGTTGTAGCGCGCGGTGATCTCGTCGCGGCGGGCCTTGAACCGCTCCAGGCGCTGCAGCTGGCTCGAGCCCAGTGCGCACAGGAGGTCGGGCAGGCGGTAGTTGAGGCCGAACTCGTGGACCTCCTGGTGCCACGGGCCCTCGTCGGGGTAGCGCAGCTTGTCGGGGTCGCGGACCAGGCCGATGGTGCGGAAGGTCCGCGCCCGGGCGACGAGCTCGGGGTCGGTGCCCACGACGGCGCCACCCTCGGCCGTGGTGAGGTTCTTGGTCGGGAAGAACGAGAACGTCGTCAGGTCGGCCAGGGAGCCCACCGGGCGGCCGTCCAGGGACCCGCCGATGGAGTGCGCGGCGTCCTCGACCAGGACCGCGTCGTGGCGGTGGGCCAGGTCCAGCAGGGCGGGGGCGTCGATCGGGTGCCCGGCGTAGTCGACGCCCGTGATGGCCCGCGTGCGCGGGGTGACGGCGGCGGCCGCCGCCTCGGGGTCGAGGTTGCCGGTGTCCTCGCTGACGTCCGCGAAGACGACCCGGGCACCGAGGATCGCGGCGCAGCTGGCCGTGGCCACGAAGGTCAGGGGAGTGGTCACGACCTCGTCGCCCCGGCCCAGGCCGAGCGCGGCGTAGGCCACGTGCAGCGCCGCGGTGCCGGAGGTCACCGACACCGCGTCGACGGCGCCGGCGACCTTGGTCAGGTCCTGCTCGAACTGCGCGACCGCCGGCCCGGTGGTGAGCCAGTCACCGCGCAGGACCTGGGCGACCGCCTCGATGTCGGACTCGTCGACCGACTGACGTCCGTAAGGCAGCAAGGTCAGAGTTCCGTCTCGATGATCTTGGCGATCTCCTCGCGCGTGAACCACTGGTCGTTGAGGTCGGAGCGGTAGGCGAAGCCCTCCGGCACCGGCACGCCGTCGGCCGGCGGCTGGTAGCCCCACGAGGCCAGGTCGGGCTGGAGGACGTAGCGGTCGCCGATGCGCAGGGCCCGGCGGCCCTCCTCGGGGGAGATCATCTCCTCGTGGAGCTTCTCGCCGGGGCGCAGGCCCGCGTCGTGCATGGCGGCACCGGGGGCGATGGCCTGCGCGAGGTCGGTGATCTTCATCGACGGGATGCGCGGGACGTAGAGCTCGCCACCCTGCATCATCTCGAAGGAGTCGACGACGAAGTCCACGGCCTGCGGCAGGGTGATGAAGAAGCGGGTGCAGCGCAGGTCGGTGATCGGCAGGGACTCACCGGCCTCGGCGAGCTTGCGGAAGAACGGGATGACCGAGCCGCGGCTGCCCATGACGTTGCCGTAGCGGACCACGGCGAAGCGCGTGGGGTAGGCCGCGGCGTAGTGGTTGCCGGTGATGAACAGCTTGTCCGCGGTCAGCTTCGTGGCGCCGTAGAGGTTGATCGGGCTCGAGGCCTTGTCGGTCGAGAGGGCCACGACCTTCTTGACGCCCGCGTCGATGGCCGTCTCGATGACGTTCTGCGAGCCCACGATGTTGGTCTGGACGAACTCCCACGGGTTGTACTCCGCGGTGTCGACCTGCTTGAGCGCGGCGGCGTGGACGACGTAGTCGATGCCGTGCATCGCGCGGTGGAGGCGGTGACGGTCGCGGATGTCACCGATGAACCAGCGCAGCCGGGGGTCGTTGCCGAACATGTTCCGGACTTCGTACTGCTTGAGCTCGTCGCGGCTGAACACCACAACCCGGCGCGGGTCGAGCTCGTCCAGGACGTGCCGCAGGAAGGCCTTTCCGAAAGACCCCGTCCCCCCAGTGATGAGGATCGAGGAACCGGACAGGACCGACATTGTGCCTCCTTGGTGGCGCGGGTGTTTAGGGCATGATGTCACGACCGAGAAAGCGCCCGAGGGAGCATCCATGCGTACTGTGGCCGTCATCCAAGCGCGGGCGGGGTCCTCTCGCCTGCCCGGAAAGGTGCTCACGGACCTCGCCGGCAGACCCGTCCTGGAGTGGGTCGTCCGAGCCGCCCGGGCCGCCCACTCCCTCGATGAGGTGATTGTTGCCACATCGACCGAGTCGGGCGACGACGCGGTGGCCGACCTCGCCCGTTCCCTCGGCGTGGCCGTCGTGCGGGGCAGTGAGGACGACGTGCTCTCCCGCTTCGTCGACGCGCTCGAGGCGCACCCGGCCGACGCGGTGGTCCGGCTGACGGCGGACTGCCCGCTGCTCGACCCGGCGTTGATCGATGCCGTCGTGGGGGCCTGGCGGGCCGCGCCCGTCCATGACTATGTCTCCACGGTGCTCGCGCGCTCCCTTCCCCGGGGACTGGACGTCGAGCTCGTGACGGCCAGGGCACTGCATGCGGTGGACGCCACGGCGACGGCCCACGACCGCGTCCACGTGACGTCAGGCGTCTACGCGGACCCCGACCGCTTTGCCCTCCTGGGGCTGTGCGTCGCGCCGGACGCCCACGACCTGCGGGTCACCCTGGACACCCCGGAGGACCTGGTGCTGCTGCGGGCCGTGGTGGCCGAGCTGCCCGACCGCCCGCCGGCCTGGCGCGAGGTCGTGGCCCTGCTGAGGTCGCGGCCGGACCTGGTCGCCCTCAACGCCGACATCGAGCAGAAGCCGCTCGAGGCGGGCTAGTGCGCGTCCTGATCCGATGTGACGGTGGCGGGACCACCGGTGTGGGGCACGTCATCCGTTCGGTGGCCCTGGCCGAGGAGGCACTGGCGCGCGGCCACGACGTGCTGCTCGCCGGTCACTTCGAGGGTGACTTCGTGCGCCGCCAGGTGGAGCTCTCGGGCGCGCGGGTGCTGCACCTGGACGCTCCCCTGCCTGGCGACGCCGTCGCCGACCCGTCACCGCTGCTGTCCGACCACCCCGCCGACGTCCTGCACTGCGACATCTACGACCTCGTGCCGGGGACGGCCCTGCGAGCAGGTCTCCCCGCACACACGGTGCTCAGCAACATGGAGGACAGCGAGTTCGGCCGACGTCCCGCGGACGTGGTGGTCGACCCGACGTGGGGGAGCGAGGCCGTGCCCCGTCCGGCGGACGGTTCGCGCTGGCTCCTGCGGGGCGCGGACTACGCGGCCATGCGGCGCCAGGTGCGCACGCTGCGCCGGGACGGGGCGGGCCGCACGGGCGAGCCTCCCCTGGTCCTGGTGGTCATGGGCGGCACCGACCCGGTGGGGCTGGCACCGCGCGTCCTCGAGGCGCTCGGGCAGACCGGTCTGGACCTGCGCGTGACGGTGATCGCCACCGGAGACAACGCCGAGCGCGTCCGGGCGGTCGCAGCCGAGGCTCCGCGGCTGGACGTCCTTGTCAGCCCCCCGGTCGACGACATCGCCGAGCTGATGAGCCGGCAGGACCTCGTGGTCAGCGCGGCCGGCACCTCCGTGTGGGAGATGTGCTGCCTGGGGGTGCCCATGGCCCTGGTGTGTGCCGTGGCGAACCAGGGGGAGGGGTATGCCCGGGTGGTCGCCGCCGGGGCTGCCGAAGGCCTGGGGGACGCTGCGGCCGTCAGCGACCCGGCCGCGACCGCCGCGGCCGTGGGGAAGCTGCTGCGTGACGAGGGCCGGCGTCAGGAGCTCGCTCGCAACGCCGCCACGATCGTGGACGGCCTGGGCGCCTGGCGCATCGTCGAGACCTGGGAGCAGGCGCTGACGGCCGGGCCCCCGACGGGGCCGCCCCCGGCCGACTGGTCGGCGCGGGTGGCGACGCTGGAGGACGCCGACCGGCTGTGGCGCTGGCGCAACGACGCGGGCACCCGGGCGGCGTCCCGCTCCCGCGAGGAGGTCCCGTGGCCGGACCACCTGGCCTGGCTGCGCTCCAGCCTCGGCCGGGCCGATCGAGAGCTGCTGGTCGTGGCCGACGGGCGGGGGAACGTGGGGACCGTGCGGTGGGATGAGTCGATTCCCGGTGAGTGGGAGGTCTCCATTACTGTGGCACCGGAGAGGCGTGGCCAGTCACTGGCCCGCCACTTGCTCACGACGGCCGAGGAGCACCTTCGGCGCCACCGTGATGTGACGGCATACTTGGCAGTTGTCCACCGCGACAACCACCCATCGCGACGCCTCTTTGCCGGGGCCGGCTACGTCCCCGACCTGCCCCCGGACGGGGAAGGCTTCATGCGGTTCAAGAAGTCCGCTCGGCTACCCTCATCGCTACCCTCGACCCCCCAGGAGTATGTGTGAACGCGGATCTTGTCGTCGTCGGATCGGGCTTCTTCGGCCTGACCGTGGCGCAGCAGTGCGCAGAGAACCTCGGTCTCAAGGTCGTGGTCATCGACCGGCGTTCACACCTGGGGGGCAACGCCTACAGCGAGAACGAGCCGGAGACCGGCATCGAGGTCCACCGTTACGGGGCGCACCTGTTCCACACCTCCAACGAGCGTGTCTGGGACTACGTGAACCACTTCACCAGGTTCACCTCGTACCAGCACCGGGTCTACACGAACTTCCGTGGACAGGTCTTCCCCATGCCGATCAACCTCGGCACCATCAACCAGTTCTTCGACGCCGCCTACTCTCCCGACGAGGCGCGCCGGCTGGTTGCCGACCAGGCTGGGGAGTTCGCCACGAGCGAGGCGGGCAACCTCGAGGAGAAGGCCATCTCCCTGATCGGGCGCCCGCTCTACGAGGCGTTCATCAAGGACTACACCGCCAAGCAGTGGCAGACGGACCCCACCCAGCTGCCGCCGGAGATCATCTCCCGTCTCCCGGTCCGCTACACCTACGACAACCGCTACTTCAACGACACGTACGAGGGCCTGCCGGTCGACGGCTACACCGCGTGGCTGGAGCGCATGGCCAGCCACGAGCGCATCGAGGTGCGGCTCGACACGGACTTCTTCGACTCCTCCCAGGAGATCAACAAGGCCAACGTCGTCGGCAACGTCCCGGTCGTCTACACCGGCCCGGTCGACCACTACTTCGACTACGCCGAGGGTCGCCTCTCCTGGCGCACGCTCGACTTCGAGGAGGAGGTCATGGCCACCGGCGACTACCAGGGCACCTCGGTCATGAACTACGCCGACCTCGACGTGCCCTACACGCGTATCCACGAGTTCCGCCACTTCCACCCCGAGCGCGACTACCCGAGCGACAAGACGGTCATCATGCGCGAGTTCTCGCGCTTCGCCGAGGGTGACGACGAGCCGTACTACCCGGTGAACACCCCCCAGGACCGCGAGCAGCTGCTGAAGTACCGCGACCTGGGTCGCCGCGAGGACGGCGTCCTGTTCGGTGGCCGGCTCGGCACCTACAAGTACCTCGACATGCACATGGCCATCGGCGCGGCCCTGAGCATGGTGGACAACAAGCTGGCGCCGCACTTCGCCCGGGGGCTGGCCCTCGAGAGCGGCGGGGTCGACGAGTGAGCGCCGCTGACCACCGCGACCCCGTCTGGCGCGAGGTCGCCCGGGTCGTGCTGCCGCACGAGGCCGACCCTGAGGCGCTGCCCCTGTACGTCGACTTCACCGACGACCTCACCGCCATCGCGGCCGTGGCCGCCGAGGAGGAGGCCCGCTGGACGCGCGGTGCGGAGATGCCCGGGACCGCCGTCAGCACCGGGGGCCCGGCGGCCGTGCACGGCGAGTACGTCCTGTCGCGCCGCTCGTTCCGGGTCCTGGCCACGCAGCGCGTGTCGTTCGCGTCGTACTTCAACGCGTTCCCGGCGAGCTACTGGCGCCGTTGGAGCATCGCGACGGCGGTGCGTCTCGACCTCACCCTGGCCGGCGCCGGCACCGTCCTGGTCTACCGCTCCAACGCCCGCGGGATCCGTCAGGTCGTCCACACCGAGCGGGTCGGGGGAGGGCAGTCGGCCCTCTCGCTGGAGCTGCCGCTCTCGCCGTTCGGTGACGGCGGGTGGTACTGGTTCGACCTCGTCGCCGGCAACCAGGACCTCGAGCTGGTGCAGGGCGCCTGGTCGGTCGCCGTGCCGGCGGACCTGGCCGGGCGCCCCGAGCGCGCGCCGGGTACGGCGTCCCTGGCGATCACCACGTTCAACCGCGAGTCGTTCTGCATCGACACCCTGCGCACGCTGGCGGCCGACCCCGACGTCCGTGAGCTCATCGACACCATCTACGTGGCCGACCAGGGCACCAGCCGTCTGTCGGCGCACCCGGATCTGGCCGAGGTCGCCGAGCAGCTCGGCGACCAGCTCGAGGTGATCGAGCAGGACAACCTGGGCGGTTCGGGCGGGTTCAGCCGCGGGATGCTGGAGACCCTGCGCGCGGGCCGCTCGCGTTACGTCCTGGTGCTTGACGACGACGTCAACGTCGAGACCGAGGGCATCCGACGATCACTCGCCTTCGCTGACCTGGCGCGCGTGCCCACGATCGTCGGCGGCCACATGTTCAACATGTACGACCGCCCGACGCTGCACGCGTTCGGCGAGCAGGTGCGCATGCACGACTTCACCTGGGGGCCCATCGACCGGCGCCCGCCGGTGAACTTCGCCCTGTCCGGCCTCCGGTCACGCCCGTGGCTGCACCGTCGCATGGACGTCAACTACAACGGGTGGTGGATGTCGCTCATCCCCACCGCGGTCCTGGCTGAGGTCGGCCTGTCCATCCCGGCGTTCCTCAAGTGGGACGACGCGGAGTTCGGGCTGCGGGCCGGTGAGGCGGGCCATCCGACGGTGTCGATGCCCGGCGTCGCCGTGTGGCACGTGCCGTGGACCGACAAGGACGACTCGGTCGACTGGCAGGCCTACTTCCACCAGCGCAACCGCCTCGTGACCGCCCTGCTCCACGGCCCGGCGGTCGCCCCGAAGCGACTGGTCGCCGACAGCGTGGGCATCGACCTGATGCACGCCAGCGCCATGCAGTACTACGCCGCCAGCCTGCGGTTGCGGGCGCTGGAGGACGTGCTCTCCGGACCGGGCCACCTCCACCCGAGCCTGAGGACCGCCGCGCCCCAGGCTCGCTCGCTGTCCTCGCAGTTCAGCGACTCGCGGATCGAGCCCGACCCGGACGCCTTCCCGCCGCCCCGCGGCCTGGGCTACACGCCGCTGCCGATGGTCGGCAAGCGACCCGGGGTCAAGAAGCTGGTGCCGTGGCTCGTGACCACCGCCGTGCGCCAGACCCTGCTCAAGCCGCGGCCCGGCGCGAGCGAGGCCCCGCAGGCCTACGTGGCGAAGATGGACGCCAACTGGTGGCGGCTGGCGCAGGTGGACTCCGCCGTGGTCTCGACCGCCGACGGCGCCGGCGCCTCCTGGCACCGCCGCGACCGCGACACGTTCCGGACCCTGATGGCCCGCAGCGCCCGACTGCACCGCGAGCTGGCCCGGGAGTGGCCGCGCCTGGCGGGGGAGTACCGCGCCGCCCGGGCCGAGCTCACCTCGCCCGAGGCGTGGGAGAAGACCTTCAGCGTCGACGAACCTTCCGTGGATGGGCGACGATGACCAACGTGAGCACGACGACCTCGTCCGAGCTGCCTGCCCTGCGGGAGCCGGGGGTCGGTGGCGGCCTGCTGGACGTCCTGCGGTGGCGCTTCCTGCTGCGGCTGCTCGTCCGCAAGGAGCTCCGGGTCCGCTACCGCGGCTCGGTCCTGGGACTGCTGTGGAGCTACGTCAAGCCCGGCATGCAGTTCCTCGTGTTCTACATCGCCATGGGCGTGTTCTTCGAGCTCAACAAGGGGACCCAGGCGTATGCCGTGTACCTCTTCTCGGGGATCGTGGCCATCAACTTCTTCAACGAGATCTTCGGCAACGCCACCCGGTCCGTCGTGCTGAACGCCGACCTGGTGAAGAAGATCTACCTGCCGCGCGAGCTCTTCCCGGTGTCCATGATCTGGGTCGCCTGCGTCCACCTGCTGCCGCAGGTCGTCATCCTCATGGGCGGGGCGATGCTGTTCGGGTGGCACCCCGGACCGCTCAACCTTCTTGCAGGGCTGGTCGCCCTGGTCATCGTGGCCCTGCTGGCCCTGGGCCTGGGCCTGCTGTTCAGCGCCGTCAACGTGCTGTTCCGCGACGCCGAGAACATCGTCGACCTGTTCCTGATGGTGGCGACCTGGGCCTCTCCGGTGCTCTACACGTGGGACCGCGTCGAGAGCAACGTCCCGCACTGGGTGTGGCTGCTCTACCAGTGCAACCCGCTCACGGCCGCGGTCGAGCTGATGCACTACTGCTTCTGGTACCCCGCCACGAACGAGTCGACGGCCCTTCCCCCCAACCTGCCCCTGTGGAGCCTCCTCGCGGTGGCGGTCAGCGGTGTCGCGATCGGCATCGGGCAGCTCGTCTTCTCGCGGCTCCAGGGCCGCTTCGCCCAGGAGCTCTGAGCATGGTCAACACCGTCGAGGTCCGTCACGTCTCGAAGCGGTTCACCCTGAGGCACACGCGCTCCCTCAAGGAGATGCTGGTCTGGATGTCCCGGGGACGTGACCTGTCGGACACCTTCCTCGCACTGGACGACGTCGCGCTGGACGTCGCCCAGGGTGAGGCCATCGGCCTGCTCGGGTTCAACGGCTCCGGCAAGTCCACCCTGCTCAAGCTCATCTCGGGCGTCATGCGGCCCGACGCCGGGTCCATCGGCGTGCGGGGCCGGGTCGCCGGCCTGATCGAGGTGGGAGCCGGCTTCCACCCCGACCTGACCGGCCGGGAGAACATCTACCTCAACGGCGCCACCCTGGGCATGAGCCGCCAGCAGATCGATCGCCTGTTCGACTCCATCGTCGACTTCAGCGGGATCTCGCGGTTCCTGGACTCCGAGGTGAAGTTCTACTCCTCGGGCATGTTCTTCCGTCTGGCCTTCGCCGTCGCGGTGCACACCGAGCCCGACGTCTTCCTCGTCGACGAGATCCTCGCCGTAGGCGACGAGCCCTTCCAGCGCATGGCGGTGGAGCGGATCAAGCAGCTCCGGAGCGAGGGCAGGACGCTGATCATGGTCAGCCACGACCTTGATCTCGTCGACCGCATCTGCGACCGGGGCATCGTGCTACGAGAGGGGCGGCTGGAGAAGGACACTGACATCTCCACCGCCATCGACTTCCTTCGTCAATCTGATCGGACCTGAGCGTTGCTGTCCCCCTGGCTGTCCTTCCTCGTCCCCGCGTTCATCGCGGCGGTGCTGCTCATCCTCCCGGGGCTGGTCGTCAACCTGTGCCTCGGCGCCACCGGCTTCGACGTGCTCGGCCTGGCGCCCCTCAGCTCCCTCGGGGTCCTGGCGATCGGAACCCTTCTCGTGCCGACGGTCCAGTCCCGGTGGGGGCTGGGCGCCGTGGCCCTGGCCACCGTGGCGGTGGCGGTCCTGGCCATCGTGGGTCGGCTTGCGGTGATCTGGCTGAGCACTCGACAGCGACCGATCTGGAGCGTGGTCCGGGACCAGGAGCGGGCACAGTCCCGGTGGTGGAAGCTACGCCGCCGGACGCTGTGGTGGTTCGCCGCCGCAGCCTTCGCGGCCGCGCTGGTCGGCGCGAACTTCGTGCTGGGGGTGCGTGATCCCGGCCTGCCGTCACAGACGGTCGACGCGGGCTTCCACTACAACGCCGCGCTGTCGGTCATCTGGTCAGGCCTGCCCGACGGCGGGCACGTGGGCGCGGCCTCCGGTGCCGCGGTCACCGCGTGGTACCCGCCGTTGTGGCACGACCTGACCGCCCTGGTGAGCCAGACCGCCGGGGTCAACGTCGCCGTCGGCGCCAACGCGGTGGGCTGGGCCATCGGGGGAGTCGTCTGGCCGCTGTCCATGGTGTGGCTCTGCTCTCGCATCCTGCCCCACGCCCGCGTGATCACGACGCTGGCGATCGGTCTGTGCTGCGGGGCCATCGGCCTGTTCCCGTACCTGCTGCTCAGCTTCGGGGTCCTGTGGCCAAACGTCCTCAGCCTCGCCGCCATGCCGGCGGCGATCGCCCTGGGGCTGATGATCCTGCGGCTGATGCCGCGACGTCCGCAGGCGGACGACGACATCTTCCCCTCCGGCCGCAGCGCCGACGGGGCGACGCTCGACGCCGCCGAGCTCGCGGCAGTGGGTCGCAAGGACCCGGTCGGTCCCGAGCTGAGCTGGTGGACCATCGTCTACGTCCTGTTCATCGGCTCGATCGGCCTGTTCTTCGCCCATCCGGGGGCGGTGTTCGCCCTCGGCATCTGGGCGGGGATCGGCGCCATCATGCTCTCCGTCCGGCTGGTCCAGTGGGCCCGCCGCCAGGGCCGGCGTCAGCTGCGCCGCTCCCTCCTGGGGCTTGCCGGCGGCTGGGCCGTCGCGCTGGGGCTGTGGTTCGCCATGGACCTGGTCCCGGCGCTGAAGTCGGTGCGCGACTTCAACTGGCCCGAGTTCGAGACCATGAACCAGGCCATGGGCGAGGCGGTCACGCTGTCGACCAACATCACCCACGCCCACTGGGCGTTCGGGGTGGCGGCGATCTGGGGCTTCCTGCGGCTGATGAAGCTGCCGCGCCTGCGCTGGCTCGTGTTCAGCCACGCCTTCCTCCTCTTCCTCTACATGCTCGACGCCGGCTCCGGCTCGTGGTTGTCCAGGCAGCTGACCGGCTTCTGGTACAACGACCCCCAGCGCGTGGCGGCACTCATCCCGCTGACCGCCGTGCCACTCGCCGCCGTCGGCATCACTGCCGCCGCCGACACCCTGGGCCGGTTCATCGGCCGGATGTCGGCCGAGGTCTGGGGCCGGGTCCTGTCGCCACGCCGCGCCCTGGGCGCAGCCTGCGTGCTCATGGCTGTGGTTCCTGCCGTCATCTACCCGAACCAGGGGATCGGCGAGGGGGCCGGGATCCTCCAGGACCGCTATACCAACCTGCACGGGTTCAACCACCTGGTGACCGCGGACGAGCAGGAGATGTTCACCAAGCTCGGCAAGCAGATCCCGGCGGGCACCACGGTCCTGGGCAGCCCGTTCACCGGGGCGCAGTTCTCCAGCATCTGGTCCGGCCACCCGGTCGTGATCCCGCACATCACGAGCAACCCCAAGCCGGACGTGGCCCTCGTCCAACGCCAGTTCAAGGAGTTCACGACGAACCCCGAGGTCTGCGCCGCCGTCAAGCGGCTCAAGATCGGCGCAGTGGTCGAGGACTACGACACCTTCTGGCCCACCGACTCCCGGCAGAAGAACTACCTCGGTCTGGTCGACCTGGTCGGCACACCGGGGCTGACCCCGATCGGGTACGGCGAGAGCAGCGTGGCCTACCGCGTCGGCGACTGCCACGCCTGAGCCACGACGAAGGGGCCCGGGAGGACTTCTCCTCCCGGGCCCCTTCGGCGTGCTGACCTGCGGAAGGCCTAGATGATGTCCCAGGTCAGCGCCGTGCCGCGGGCGACGTCCTCGGCGAAGGTGCGACCGAGGACCAGCTCGATCTGCTCGGTGGGCAGGCCGCCGGACGGGCGGATGGAGCGGACGTTCTCCCGGGTGACCTTGTCGCCGGCGCGGACGTCCTCCACCACGTAGAGCGAGCGTCGCAGCCGCAGGACCTCGCGCTCGGAGTCCGTCGGGCCGACCTTGGCCGGGCTCGTCGACGCGAGCCGGGCAGCCTCCACCTCGCGGGTCAGGAGGGTGAGCTCGTCCGGGTTGAGCGAGAACTCCGAGTCCACACCGCCGTCGGCGCGGTCGAGGGTGACGTGCTTCTCGATGGCCACGGCACCAAGAGCCACGGCGGCGACCGAGACGCCGATGCCACGGGTGTGGTCGGACAGCCCCACGGGCACGCCGAAGGCCTGCTCGAACATCGAGATGTTCGCCAGGTGCGCCTCCTCCGGCGCCGCGGGGTACGACGCCGTGCAGGCCAGGAGGATGAGCTCCCGGCAACCGCCGTCCCTGGCGGCGCTGACCGCGGCGTCGATCTCGCGCAGGGTGGCCATCCCGGTCGACATGATGATCGGCTTGCCGGTGCTGGCGATCTCACGGATCAGCGGGAGGTCGACGATCTCCGCCGACGCGGTCTTGTAGACCTCGACGCCGAGGTCCTCGAGGAACTCGATGGCGGTGGGGTCGAAGGGGCTGGAGAAGGGGAGCAGGCCCTTCTCGCGGGCGCGGTCGAAGATCGGCTTGTGCCATTCCCAGGGGGTGTGGGCCTCCTGGTAGAGCTGGTAGAGGTTGCGCCCGCCCCACAGGCCGTGGCCGTCCGTGATGCGGAAGGCCGGCTTGTCGACGTCGATCGTGATCGTGTCGGGGGTGTAGGTCTGGATCTTCAGGGCCTGAGCGCCCGAGTCGGCCACGGCGTCGACGATGGCCAGGGCGCGGTCGAGGTCCCCGTTGTGGTTGCCCGACATCTCGGCGATGACGAACGCAGGCTGGTCTCGGCTGACGACATGCTCACCAATGGTGACGCTGGGGTAGTGACTCACGCGCAAAGCCTACGCGCCGGGGCCGGGCCGGGGCCGGGCGACGTCCGGGTTGCGAGCGGGTAACGAATTGTGGGGCGGAAGTGAAGAAAACTCCCAATTGACCACATCGGTGCACTGTCGTGAGGCA
Source organism: Oryzihumus leptocrescens (assembly GCF_006716205.1). Taxonomy (GTDB): domain Bacteria; phylum Actinomycetota; class Actinomycetes; order Actinomycetales; family Dermatophilaceae; genus Oryzihumus; species Oryzihumus leptocrescens. Next base: position 731,394 of record NZ_VFOQ01000001.1, read on the forward strand.
TGGTGTCAACGGTTCGGATGAGACGACAGTCACGACTGTGGGGAATTGACATGGTGTCGAAGGCAGGGGCAGATGGAGCGCGGGCTGGGCGGGACGCGAGCCGGAGGCCCAGACACCGGCACGCGTTGCGGGTCGCCACGCTCTCGCTGGCTCTGGCCGGGGTCCCTCTGGTCAGCGGCCTGCCGCAGCTCAGCACGGCGTCCACGCCACACCCGGTGGCGCCCTCCCGGCACGCGGTGAGCTTCCCGTCCGTCGCCGCACCCCGGGCCCAGGCCCGCACGGTTGGTCCGGCTCCGCAGGCGGCCTCCCCGGCCCCGGTCACCTCGACCGAGGTCACGGCTCCGGCACAGGACGTCCCCGGGGGCGTTGCGGTCGTCGGCGTCACGTGGCCCGACAGCAGCTCGGTCTCGGCCACGGACCAGTTCCAGATCCGGACGCTGACCGACAAGGGCTGGGGCGGGTGGGAACAGCTCGACCGGGACTCCTCGCACGGGCCGGACGGCGCCGAGGCGAAGGCCGCGGCGGCCGCCGCCGAGCATGGGACGCAGCCCTACGTGGTGGCCGGCGCCACGAAGTTCGAGGTCCGTGCGGTGTTCCCCGACGGCTCGGAGCCCACCTCTGCCAGCGTGCAGGTGGTGGACCCGGGGACCTCGACCGCTGATGCCACGGTCGCGACATCCCAGCCGGGAGCGGCCGCAGCAGCCGGCGCCCGGCCGACGATCTACACGCGGGCCCAGTGGGGGGCGGACGAGTCGCTGCGCCGGGCCGCGCCCGACTACGGCCAGGTCCAGGTGGCCTACGTCCACCACACCGACAGCTCCAACAACTACACCGCCGCGCAGGTGCCCGCGATCATCCGCGGCATCTACGCCTACCACGTGCAGGGCGAGGGCTGGAACGACATCGGCTACAACTTCCTCGTGGACCGGTTCGGCCGGATCTGGGAGGGCCGCTACGGCGGCGTCGACCGCCCGGTGGTCGGTGCGCACACGCTCAACTACAACTCGTGGTCCACCGGCGCCTCGGGCATCGGCAACTTCGTGTCGACAGCCCCGCCGCAGGCGATGGTCGATGCGTTCAAGCGGCTCTTCGCCTGGAAGCTGGGCATCTCCGGCATCCCGGCCACCGGGACGGTCTTTGCCCGCGACAAGTGGTTCAACCGCATCTCCGGACACCGCGACGCCTTCCAGACGACCTGCCCGGGTCAGCTGCTCTACAACCGGCTGTCGGAGATCCGGTCCGGCACGGCGGCGCTCGAGGGCTACCTGGCGCCTGCCACGACGGGCCGTGACTGGGACCGGAACGGGTCGGCAGAGCTGCTCAGCTACCCCGGGACCACCTCACCGGATGTGGTGAGCGGCCCGGTTAGTGTCCTGTGGTCCGCGCCTCGCCAGCCCGTGGAGAACGGCGTGGCCATCGGCTCGGGCTGGAACGCCCTGCGCAACGCCACGCTCACCCCGGACCTCACCGGGGACGGCAAGCCCGACATCGTCGCCCAGGACCCGCGCAACAACCTGCTGCGCGTCTACAGCGGGGACGGCACGGGCGGTTTCGCGGGCGTGGCCTACCGGGGCAAGGGCTGGAACGCCATCACCCGGATCGTCGCCGCCGGCGACCGGGACGGTGACGGGCACAACGACCTGCTCGCCACCAACACCAATGGCGACCTCATCCTCTATCGCGGCGATGGTGCCGGGTGGGTCGTGGGCGGCCAGGTCATCGGCCGGGGGTGGAACTCCATCGGCTCGATCACCAGCGCAGGGGACCTCAACGGCGACCACATCCCCGACCTCCTGGCCACGCGCAAGTCGGACGGGGCCCAGCTCATGTACGCGGGCCGGTCCGACGGCACCACCGCCAACGGCGTGGTGTGGGGCACCGGCTGGGGCTCGCTGTCCCCGGTGATCGGCGGGGCCGACCTCGACAAGGACGGGCAACCGGACCTGTTCGCACGCGAGCCCGGGGGGGTGATGCGCACGTACTACGCGGACGGGAGTGGCCGGTCCGTTCGCATGAACCGCTGGGGCGCCGGCTGGAACGGCCTCAACCAGATGTCCACCGGCGTGGACTGGGACGGCGACGGCAACGCCGACATCGTCGCGAACGCCTCCGGCACCGCTGGTGGGCAGCTGCGCCTGTATGCCGGTCGCGGCACCCGGGACTTCATGAAGGCCACCGCGAGCGTTCCCTCGATCCCCGGCGCTGACCTCGTCCGGATGGTCGGCGACGTCAACGGTGACGGCTACCCCGACGCCATCGCGCGGGTGGGCACCGACGACACGCTCGACCTGATGCTGGGGCAGTCCAACGGCACGTTCGGCGCTCCTCGCGTCATCGGCAACGGCTGGGAGGCGTTCGACCTGGTCGAGCCGGCGGCCGACCTGGACTATGACGGTGTCCCGGACCTGCTCGCGCGGGATGCCTCGGGGAACCTGCTGCTCTACCCCTTCCACCGCGACGGCAGCTTCGGCCCTCGAGTCACCCTCGGTGTCGGCTGGCAGGGGATGGCGAGCGTCGTGGGCGTCGGGGCGTTCAACAACGACGCCAACGGCGACGTGGTCGCCCTGCGCGCCAGTGACCATGCCCTGGTCCTCTACCGGGGCGACGGCGCGACGGCGCTCCAGGACTCGTTCGTCATGGCCACCGGCCAGGACGACCTGGTGCAGCTGGTCGGTGTCTCGGACTACAACGGCGACGGTGCCGCGGACCTCATCGCCCGCAGCGCCAACGGTGATCTCTGGCTCTACACCGGCAACGGCGCCGGCGGCCTCAACCCCGGGCGTCAGCCCCTGCACGGTGGCGAAGGAGCCGGGCATGTCATTGGCTAACAGCACCAAGAGGCCCGGAGTCCGGCGGAGCCGGCTCGTCGGCGCCGCTGTCGTCGGCGCGGCGCTCGCACTGGGCTCCCTGGTCACGGCCGGGTCGGCCCGGGCCTCCGAGGTCTACCCGCGGCCCTACACGGGTGTCATCACGGTGGCCGGTCACGGCTGGGGCCACGGCCACGGGATGTCGCAGTACGGCGCCTTCGGCGCGGCGCAGCAGGGCCTGACCTGGCAGCAGATCATCGGCTTCTACTACAACAACGCGCCGGTCATCTCGATCGGCAACCCCACGATCCGGGTCCAGCTGAGCGCGCCGGCGACCGCGACCACCACGGTGACTGCCGACAGCAGCCTGGCTGCCTCGTTCGGGTCGGGCCACACCGGCACGATGTCCCTGGTCACCAAGGAGGGCAACGGCAACACCATCGCTGCCTATCGCGTGGCCAACCTGGGCAACGGCACGGCGGCCCTCCAGTACGTCCTCAGCGACTGGAAGACCTGGAAGACCTGGAAGACCGATCCCGCCCAGATCAACATCAGCTCCAGCGCGGGGGCCCTCACGACCACCTCGAGCGGGGTCTACCGGGGCGAGCTGAGGGGGATCGTCTCGGGGTCCTCGTCGTTGACCTCGGTGCTGGCGCTGTCCATGGACAACTACCTGCGCCGCGTCGTCCCGAGCGAGTCGTCGGCGTCCTGGCCGTTGGCGGCGCTGCAGGCCCAGGCCGTCGCGGCCCGGAGCTATGCCGGCTACTACCTGGACAACCCGCGGAGCGCGTCCTACGACATCTGCGGCACGGATTACTGCCAGGTGTTCGGCGCGGCCAAGGAGTACCCGTCCACCGACCAGGCCGTGGCGGACACCAGCGGCCAGGTGATCTCCGACGGAGGCAAGGCTGCCTTCGCCGAGTTCAGCTCGTCCAACGGCGGATGGGCTGTCGCCGTCGCCGGCAAGTCCTACCTGGTGGCGCACCCCGACCCCTACGACGGTGCTGCCCTCACGTCCTCTGGTGCGCGCGCCAACCCCAACATCGCGTGGACCGCGAGCGTCCCGGTGTCCAGCGTGGAGGCCGCCGTGAATGCATGGCTGAGCAAGCGCAACAAGCCGTCGATCGGCTCCTACGTCTCGCTCACGGTCACGTCCCGCGACGGCAACGGCGACTGGGGTGGGCGCATCACGCAGGCGGTCATCCAGGGCAGCAAGGGCTCGGCGGCGGTCCCCGGCGACACCTTGCGCGGCCTGCTCGGCCTGAAGTCCGAGTGGTTCGTCCCCACCAACCCGCCCAACCCGCGTTCCGCACCGTCGTACCCGCGTGACTTCACCGGCGACTACAAGGCCGACGTCCTGGCCGCGGTGGGCACCACGGGCGAGCTCCGGCTGTATGCCGGTAACGGCGCCGGAGGGTGGCAGCCCACCCAGGTCATCGACTCCGCCGGCTGGAACACGTTCGCCAAGGTGTTCACGGCGGGCACCTGGGACGCAGACGCGATCTCGGACGTCATGGCCCAGAAGGCCGACGGCACGCTCTGGCTCTACCCCGGCACCACCAGCGGCGCCCTCGGTGCGCCGCGCCAGATCGGCACCGGCTGGACCATGCACAACCTCGTGTTCCCGGTGGGGGACTTCAATGGCGACGGCATGACCGACCTGCTGGCTCGCCGGGCCAGTGACGGCGCCCTGATGCTCTACACCGGCGACTCCCAGGGCGGCTTCACCGGCAGCCGCCAGGTCGGCGCAGGCTGGAACGTCTTCTCGACGGTGTTCGGCCCCGGCGACCTCACCGGTGACGGCAAGGCGGACGTGCTCGCCCGGGCCAAGGACGGCACCCTCTACCTCTACCCCGGCAACGGGTCGGGTGGCTGGCTGCCGCGACGTGTCGTCGGGCACGGGTGGAACGCCTTCTCGTCCATCATCGGGCCGGGGGACTTCAGCGGTGACGGCAGGAACGACGTGCTGGCCCGCACCTGGGACGGGAGCCTCTACCTGTATCCCGGCACCGGCTCGGGTGGTTGGGGCGCGCGTCGGCTGGTGGGCAGTGGGTGGCAGATCTTCTCCACGATCCTGCCCTGACCCTCACCGGGCCAGGTGGTAGATGCTGACGACGCCGCCGGCGTAGACCTGTGTCGCGAGCTCGGCGAGGCGCGGGGACACCGGCCCGGCGGCCGTCGAGGCGACGAGCCAGCCGACGCCCTTGTCCCGGAGGGCCGCGAGGAGGGCAGAGCTCGGGTGCGTGAAGGTGCGGTCGTTGAGGGCCAGCAGGCGCTGGTCCGGGAACGGCGCGCCCAGCGCACCGACATAGGCCCAGCCGTCGACGAGGGTGCGCCGCTGCCCGAGACCGGAGACCCACCAGGCCTTTGCGGCGCAGAACGGCCCGTGCGCACCGACGCAGTGGTCGTTGGTGGCCATCACGTCACCCTGGGGCACGTGGTGGGAGATCCAGAGGGCGGCGCGGGTCTGGTCCCGGGTGACCTGGCCTGCCTCGTGGGTTGCCGCCGCAAGCCGGGCCGGCCCGGGGCCGGGTTCGCCGGGCAGCTGGGCCGGCAGCGCGGCCACCAGCAGACCCGTCACGAGCCCCAGCGCCATGGGGGCGGCGAGGGTCGGACCCGACCGGCGGCGCAGCCGCGTGGCGAGCCAGACGAGGCACGGAACGGCAGCCAGGCCCACCAGCACCCACAACGGACGCCACAGGGCTGCGACCACCTGGGCCTGGCCTGAAGGGGCCGTCCGGGGCGGCAGCACCAGGAGGCCGACGGCGGAGACCGCCGCGCCGGCCGCCACCGCGGAGACCGCGGTCACCCTGGCACGCCGGCTGCGGCCTCGGGTCACCTCGACCAGTCCCCAGGCGCCGAGGACCGCCCCGAAGGGGGTGGTGCCCTCGACGAAGTAGTACTCGCTGTACCCGGGGTGGCTGATCCCCAGCAACGCGGCCAGGCCGGCCGCGCAGGCGCCGGCCAGCACCCACGCCATCAGGTCGGCGCGCAGTCGCCGCAGCAGGAGGGGGAGCACCAGCAGCACCGTCCGGAGCGACCGCACGAGCTCGACCCCCAGCAGGCCGAGGAAGAGCCACAGGCGCTCGGGGCCGTGGCCCAGGAGGCCGGGCAGCACGGGGGTGTGCAGGTCCGGGAGCCGTTGGACGAGCTCACGGTAGGCGGTCATCGATGACAGGTCGGAGAACAGCTGGAAACCCGAGCCGCCGAAGCTGCCCTGGACCGTGCCGCGGGCCACGGCCTCCACCGCCAGGAGCCAGGCGGCGGTCGCTCCGAGCGCGATGCGCCCCGAGCCGCGGCGCAGCACGGCAACGGCAAGGGCCAGCAGGACGCCCCCGAGGAGCACCGGGAGCGCTGAGGCCTTGGCCCCGGCGCACGCGAGGGCACTGACGGCCAGCACGGTCGCGGCACCGCGACGGCGCCGTCCGCCCAGCACGTCCGCGAGGGCGTGCACCAGGAGCACCGTGAGCGGCATGGAGTACAGCTGGGACGGCGACAGCGGCGAGAACGCGTCGATCCGGGCGGCGGCCCAGGGCCACCAGTCGAGGGTCATGCCCGGCGCGACCACCCAGGCCGACACCGCCGCCGCGGTGCTCGACCCGGTCACGCGCTTGGCCAGGGCCGCTGTCACCAGCACCGTCAGCGCCGCCACCGGCAGCACCCACAGGCGCAGCAGGAGGGTGGGCAGTGCCACGCCGGTGATGTCGTGGACCGCAGCCAGGTGGGCGTCGGCGAACCAGTGGTAGTGCAGCGTGCCCTGGCCGACGGCCTGGGGGGTGCCGAGGGGCACGGACCGGGTGGCCTCAGCCGCCAGCCCCAGGTGGTAGAGCAGGTCGGGGTAGTAGGGCCGCCCCGTGGGAGGCAGGTCGTAGACCGCGAGGTAGGTCCGGGCCAGGTGCCAGCAGACCAGCGCGATGGCGGCGGCGACCGACAGGGAGACCGGCCACGGCCACCACCCGGTCGGGCGGGTGAGCACGCGCCGGCGCGGTCCGCGGCCGGCCAGGCAGAGTCCCACTGCGACCAGCGGCCACCACCGGAGCAGCGCCGGAAGTCCCACGGCAGTGGCGCCGGCCCAGGCGAACAGCTCCAGGCAGAGCCCGGTGGCCGCGCCGAGGGCCAGGTCGGACGCCCACGAGTCCTGGGCTCCCCGAAGGGCCTTGTGCACGATGGTCCCCGGGACCACGACCGCGAAGGCGGCGTACGCGGCATACGCCAGGACGTCCCCGGAGGGGGTCGCGAAGTGGAGCATCGTGGCAACCCAGGCACCCAGGAGGGCGGCCGTCAGCAGCAGGGAGGACACGACCCTCGCGGTCCGGGCATCCTCCGTTGGTCTCCACATGGCCGCGCGCCGGGGGGACAGGCAATCCGAGCTCACACGCGCGGATGCTACGAGGCCACCCTGTGCGAGGTTCCCGGACGGGGTGCGGCCGGGAACCAGGCGTCGCGTGACGGCGTGGTGGGGGCGCGGGGCGCCCCCACCACGCCACTCAGTCCAGGTCGACGAGCAGGTCCGGCTCGGTCTTGTCCCGGACCTCGTCCTCGGTGACGCCGGGGGCGAGCTCACGCAGCACGAGGCCCTCGTCGGTCACGTCGATGACGGCCAGGTCGGTGATGATCCGCTGCACCACGGCCTTGCCGGTGTAGGGCAGGGAGCAGTCCTTGACGATCTTGTAGGAGCCGTCCTTGGCGACGTGCTCCATGAGGACGATCACCTTGCGGGCGCCGTGGACGAGGTCCATCGCGCCACCCATGCCCTTGACCATCTTGCCGGGGATCATCCAGTTGGCGATGTCGCCGCCGGCGGAGACCTGCATGGCCCCGAGGATGGCGGCGTCGACCTTGCCGCCGCGGATCATGCCGAAGCTCGTGGCCGAGTCGAAGAAGGACGCGCCCTTGCGCAGGGTGACCGTCTCCTTGCCGGCGTTGATGAGGTCGGGGTCCTCCTCGCCCTCGAACGGGTAGGCGCCCACGCCCAGGATGCCGTTCTCGGACTGCAGGACGATCTCGACGTCGTCGGGCACGTAGTTGGGGACGAGGGTAGGCAGGCCGATGCCGAGGTTGACGTAGTCGCCGTCGGCCAGCTCGAGGGCGGCGCGGGCGGCCATCTGCTCACGGGTCAGTGCCATGGGTCAGGACTCCTTCGACCGGACGGTGCGGCGCTCGATGCGCTTGTCGGCGGCCTGCTCGGGGGTGAGGGGGAGCACGCGCTGGACGAAGATGCCCGGCAGGTGCACCTGGTCGGCGTCGATCTCGCCCGGCTCGACGAGCTGCTCGACCTCGGCGATGGTGACCCGCCCGGCCATCGCGGCCAGGGGGTTGAAGTTGCGTGCCGACTCGTGGAAGACGAGGTTGCCGTGGCGGTCACCCTTCCAGGCCCGGACCAGGCCGAAGTCGGTGACGATGGCCTCCTCGAGCACGTAGGTGCGGGTCTGGCCACCGCCCATCGCGAACTCGCGGGTGTCCTTGGCGGGGGAGGCCTTGGCCACCGAGCCGTCCGGCGCGTAGCGCCAGGGCAGGCCGCCCTCGGCGACCTGGGTGCCCACGCCAGTGGCGGTGTAGAAGGCCGGGATGCCCGAGCCACCGGCGCGCAGCCGCTCGGCGAGGGTGCCTTGCGGGGTCAGCTCGACCTCGAGCTCCCCGGAGAGGAACTGCCGCTCGAACTCCTTGTTCTCCCCGACGTAGGAGGAGATCATCCGGCGGATCCGCTTGTCCTTCAGCAGGATCCCCAGGCCCCAGTCATCGACGCCGCAGTTGTTGGAGACGGCCTCGAGGTCGGTGACGCCCCGGTCGTGGATCTCCTTGATCAGGACCGTGGGGATGCCGCAGAGGCCGAAACCTCCGACGGACAGGGACGAGCCGTCGACGATCCCGTCGACGGCCTCGGCTGAAGTGGAGACGACTTTGTCCATGGCTGTGACCTTAGCCGCATCGTGGGGGTCATCTGCTGCTGGGCGGGCTGTCCGGGCAGTGGGGGCGGGGCGCGAGGCCGGGTAGGTTGTACGGCTGCAGGAGGGACCACGCAGGCCCGTGCTGACGAGAGCCAAGCCGTCGTGGGCCAGGACTGTCGAGACGACCTTGGAGTACACCACGTGAGCGCGCAGACCGTGCCGCCGAACGCCCCGGACCGCAGGCATTTCCTGCCTGAGGTGCAGGCACTGCGCGCCGTCGCTGTCGCGCTCGTCGTGCTCTTCCACCTCTGGCCCTCGGGGGTGTTCTCCGGCGGCTTCGTCGGCGTGGACGCCTTCTTCGTCATCTCCGGCTACCTCATCACCTCGCACCTGTTGCGGGAGCTCGACGCGACCGGCACCGTGCGCCTGGCTGCCTTCTACGCCCGGCGCGCTCGCCGGCTGCTCCCGGCTGCCGTGGTGGTCCTGCTCGCCTGCACTGGTGCGTCGGTGCTGCTCCTGCCGTCGGACCTGTGGTCCGGCACCGCGCAGGAGGTCGCGGCCAGCGGCTTCTACGTCCAGAACCTCTGGCTGGCGTCGAAGGCTGTGACGTACTCCGCGTCCAACGACGTGGCCTCGCCCGTCCAGCACTTCTGGTCTCTCTCCGCGGAGGAGCAGTTCTACCTGCTGTGGCCGAGCCTGATCCTGGCGTCCTGCTGGATCGGGCGGCGGTGGCTGCGCGGCCGGACGACGCGGACCGTCGGCGCCGCCCTGGTGCTCCTGACCATGGCGTCGTTCGCCTTCTCCTGCTGGGAGACCGCCGCCCACCCGGCCGCCGCCTACTTCATCACCCCCACCCGGGCGTGGGAGTTCGGTGTTGGCGCACTCCTCGTGCTGGTGCTGCGCCGAGCGGTCCTGCCCATGGGCCTGCGGGTCGCGTTGCGCTGGGGTGGGATCGCCGCGGTGTTCTTCTGCGCGGTCACCTACTCGCAGGCCACGCCGTTCCCCGGTTGGAGGGCGGCACTGCCCGTGCTGGCCACCGCGGCCGTCATCACGGCCGGGGACACCGGACGCCGCGACCCGCTCGGCCGGGCCTTCGGGCTGCGCCCGGTGCAGTGGCTCGGTGACGTGTCCTACTCGGTGTACCTGTGGCACTGGCCGCTGATCGTCTTCTGGCCCTACGTCGCGGGGCACGACCTCACGCTCATCGACCGCCTGTTGCTGATCGCGGTGTGCCTGGTGATCTCGGCGTTCAGCAAGCGCTACGTCGAGGACCTCACTCGCCTCTGGCCGCGCCTGCGGCACAGCCCGCGCCGGACCCTCGCCGCAGCCCTCGGCGTCATGCTGGCCATCGGGGCGGCGACGGCGGGGCAGGCCTACGCCGCCAACGTGCAGGAGAACGCCGCCATCGCCAACCTCGCTGACTCGCGGAGCAACCCGTGCTTCGGGGCGCGAGCTCTGGCCCACCGGGACCGATGCCCCGACGCGTTCACGGCTGCTCCGCTGACGCCCGTGTCCAAGGCCGATGCCCCCTGGGCGCCCGTGAAGGGCTGTGCAGGACTCCCGCAGGTGCCCGGCGCCCTGTCCTGCTACTGGGGCAAGGGGCGTCCCTCCCGGGTCGTGGCCCTGGTGGGCGACTCGCACGCCGAGCACTGGCGGGCGGCGCTCCACCTGATTGCCAGGGAGAAGAACTGGCGGGTCGTGGAGATGTTCGCCGGCGGATGCCCCGCCACCTACGCCCACAGCGTCGAGTTCGAGCGTCGGTCGCGGGACGGCAACGTGTGCAGCGACTGGACCCGCAGGACCACGCAGCAGCTGCGGGCACTGGCCCCGGACGAGATCGTCACGTCGGCCTACGTCAAGCCCAACAAGTTCTCGCCCCCCGGCTCCGGGCCTGCCGGTTTCGAGGCCGTGTGGCGTGAGTGGCGCCAGTTCAGCCAGGTTGCTGTGGTCCGTGACATCCCGGGGACGAACGGCCGGAACGGCCCGCAGTGCCTGGCCGTGCACGCGGGGGACCCGCTGGCCTGCTCGAGCCCACGACGCGTGGTGCTCGAGGACGACGACATGATGCGCGCCGCCCGGGCCATGCGCTCCGATGGCATCCGGGTCGTGGACCTGAGCGACAAGTTCTGCGACCCCCGGACGTGCTATGCGGTGGTGGGCAAGGCTCCCGTCTACTACGACTACGACCACATGACGAACCAGTTCAGCGCGAGCCTCGCGCCCTTCCTGGCGGCCGGCCTGACCTGACGCCACGGCCGGCCCAGCACCGGGCCATGTCTCCACATCAAGTTTCAGCGTTGTAATTCGGCCAAACCGCTTGTGAGCGCTGTGACGGATGGTGATAACTGATCCAGATGATGTTCTGGGGACAATGGTGAAGGAAGTGGCGCATGTCCAACAAAGCCCGTCTTGCGGCGGTGGGCGGCGCTGCTGTTGCCATGCCAGTCCTGGCCATCTGGGCCGCAGGAAGTGCTGAAGCCGCACCCGTGCCGGCGCCGCCCACCACGGCGTTGCCCGCAGCCCTCGACGTCATGACGCCCTGGCAGCCGCAGGTCTCCTGCGACCCGGTGGACAAGCCGGGGGTGCGCGCGTTCGGCGACCTGATGCTGGCGACGTACAAGTCGGGCAACTACGGGGTGAGCCGCTACTGCGCCGCCGACACCAGCGAGCACTACGACGGGCGCGCCCTCGACTGGATGCTCAGCGTCAACAACCCCGACCAGAAGGCGATCGCGGACTCGGTGACCGCCTGGCTGAGCGCGAACAACGGCGCGATGGCCCGGCGCTTCGGGATCCAGTACATCATCTGGAACAAGCACATGTGGCGCGAGTACGACCCCGGCCGGGGCTGGGCGGCGTACAGCGGCAGCGACCCGCACACCAGCCACGTCCACTTCAGCTTCACCTGGGACGGCGCCATGAAGCGCACGTCCTGGTGGACCGGGACGCCGGTGACCGTGCCCGACGTGGGCCCGTGCCGGGTCTACGCGGGGGAGTACGCCCCGGTCTACACGAGCCGCAACACCACGCCCTGCCCGGTGAGCCTGCCCGCCGCGCCGACCTCGGTGCACGCCGTCGCCGTCCAGGGCCAGACCAGCCCGGACATCGCCCTGGCCCAGAAGCTGCTCGGCATCACCGCCGACGGGCAGTTCGGCGGCGGGACCCGCGCGGCCGTGCTGGCCTGGCAGCGCAGCCACGGCGTGCCGGTCACCGGTGTCCTCGACAAGGCGACCTGGGCCCGGCTCGCCCCCGGTGCGCCGGTCGCGACCACGCCCGCTCCGACGCCCGCGACGCCGACGGGCTACCCGACCTTCCGCCAGGGCCAGAGCAGCCCGACCATCGCCATCGCCCAGCGCGCCCTCGGCGTCACCGCCGACGGGGCCTTCGGGCCGATCACCTTCAAGGCGCTCGTGGCGTGGCAGACCAGCCACGGGGTCCCGGTCACCGGCGTCCTGGACGCCGCGACGTGGGCCAGGCTGGTGCCCACCGCCGGCACGGCCACACCCGCACCGCAGCCGGCCCCGAGGCCCGCCCCTGCCCCCGCGCCCGCGCCCGCGCCTGCTCCCGCGCCCGCGCCCGCGCCTGCTCCCGCGCCCACGCCCGCCACCGGCGGCAGCAGCCAAGCCGCCTCGGGCTACCCCAGCATCCCGGCACCCACGAACGCCGCGGGACGGACCGGCTACACGGCATACAAGGGGACCGTGCTGCACCAGGGATCGACCGGGGCCGGGGTGTTGGTGCTCCAGCGCGCGCTCGGCGGGCTGAGCGCCGACGGCGCGTTCGGCCCCCGGACCGCGGCCGTCCTCTCGGCGTGGCAGAAGGCGCACCACCTCCCGGTGACCGGCACGACGACCCGGGCGACCTGGGACGCACTCGAGCGGCGTGACTTCCCGCTGGTGGAGTGGTGGAACACGGTGCTGCGCAACGGATCCAGCGGTCCGGCGGTCGTCGCGCTGCAGCGTGCCCTGGGCGTTCCCGCCGACGGGAAGTTCGGTGCGCTGACGGAGCGGGCTGTGAAGGAAGCCCAGGGACGGGCTAACCTCGCCCGAACAGGCGTTGTGGCGACCCTCACATGGCGGGCGATCGAGACCCGGACTCACCGGTAGGGAAGCCCGCGCGCGGCACCACCCAGCAGGAGCACCACCCCCGCATGTCAGGTTCCAACGGCGCCCCCACCCGCCGGTCCACCCGTCACCCCCAACGCAGCCCCCGGACCCTGAAGGTCCTCGCCGGGGCAGTCCCCGTCGTCCTCGTCGGTGCCGGCCTCGCCCTGGTCGCCGTCAACGGAGGCGTCAAGGCCACCCTCGACGCGTCCGCGGCGACCTGCGCCGACCCCACCCACGTCTCGGTCAGCACCACGCGGGAGTTCCTCCCGGTGCTGCGCAAGGTCGCCTCCGGCGTGGAGGAGGCCGCCGGTGACCGCGCCGGCTGCCCGGCCTTCGAGGTCACCGCCTCAGCCCCCGCCGCCGCGGTCTCCCAGGTCACCGGTGGCGGTTCGGACGCCCCCGACGTGTGGGTGCCCGACTCCTCGGTGTGGGTGCAGCGCGCCAACGCCCAGCTCGGTGGGGACTCCCTGCCGCAGCCGGTCACCGTCGCCCAGAGCCCCCTCGTCGTCGCCGTGCCACAGGCGCGGGCCGCGCACTACGCCGGGGCGGGAGTGCCCTCGTGGGCCCAGCTGCTCGGCGGCTCGGTCCCGGCCCGGATGAGCGACCCCGGCGCGTCCACGGCCGGGCTGATCGCCCTCACCACCGTGCGCTCGGCCCTCGGCAGCTCACCGGAGGTGCAGCAGGAGGTCGGCGGCGCCATGATCAAGCTCTCCCGCACCGCGGCGAAGAGCACCGACGACCTGTTCACGGCTGCCGCCTCGCAGGGCGCCGGCGCCCCCGGGTTCCCGGCCAGCGAGCAGCAGGTGCTGCGCTACGACGCCGGCCACCCCGAGGCGCTGCTGGTGCCGGTGGTCCCGACCCCGGGCACCGGCCGGCTGGACTACCCCTTCGTCACGGTCGGCCAGCCGAAGCCGGCGGTGGCCAAGGCCGTGCTGGCGCTGCGCAACGCCCTCACGTCCGAGAGCGGCCAGCGGGCCGTCCGGGCTGCGGGCTTCCGCACCGCCGACGGCCAGGGCGGCCCGACGCCGACGCCGGGCGTGACCAACCCCGCCGTGAAGCTGCTGCCCGAGCCGTCGCTGAAGGACGTCGACGCGGCGCTTCAGACGTGGAGCGCGGTCTCCACCGAGATGCGCATGCTGGCCGTCATCGACGTCTCGGGCTCGATGACCGAGCAGTTCGGCGGCCTCACCCGGATGGCCGTCGCCCAGGGCGCCACGGACACCGCGCTGCGGTTCTTCCCGCCGCGCTCGCAGGTCGGCCTGTGGGTGTTCTCCACCGACAAGGACGGCCCGGGCAAGGACTGGAAGCAGCTCGTGCCCCTCGGCCAGCTCGACCAGACGGTGGGCGGTGTCAACCAGCGCGCGGCGCTGCTCCAGGCCAACGCCGGGATCAGCTCCTACATCGGCGGCAACACCGGCCTGTACGACACGATCCTCGCCGCCTACGAGCGGGTGAAGCAGAACTGGGACCCCAACCGGATCAACTCGGTCGTGCTGCTCACCGACGGCCAGAACGACGACACCCAGGGCCTGAACCTCGACCAGCTCATGGCGAAGCTCAGGGCCGAGGCCGACCCCACCAAGCCGGTGCCGGTCATCACGATCGGCATGGGCCCGGGCGTGGACGCCTCGGTGCTGGACCAGATCTCGCGGGCGACCGGCGGCAAGTCCTACCTGGCGCAGAAGCCCGACGACATCCGCAAGGTCTTCGTCGAGGCCCTGCTGCAGCGCAGCTGCCGGCCCAACTGCTGACCCCGGTCAGCGCGGGTCGAGCGTGACCCCTTCGGCCGCGAGCCGGCCCGGCATCCGTGCCGGGTCCGCCTCGCGGACGAGCACCACCGAGCCGTCGACCGCCCAGGCGGCCAGCGCGGTGCGCAGCACGGAGGCCAGGTCGCCGGTGGCCAGCACCCGGGCGCCGGCCGGCCACCCCGGGGAGGGGACCACCGCGTCGTATGCCGTGTGCTCGCCTCCGGCGACCAGGGCCCGGTCCCGCGGCCCTGGCGCTTCCCACGGGCTGAACGCGTCGGCATACGTCGCGAGCTCGCGGGCCTCGTCCATGGCGCCGGCGGGCAGGGGGTTGGGGTGCGAGCGGGCGAGCGCGGCCAGGGTGACCACGACGGCCTCGCCACCGGCCGGCACGCGCTCCGGGTCGTCGGTCACCGTCACGTCGGCGTCGATGGTGCCGTCGAGGTCGACCGTGGCGCCGACCGACCACGCGGCCAGGGCCCAGTACAGGGCCCGCCAGTGACCGGGCAGGTCCAGGCGGACCACCGTGCCGGGGCCGGCGTCGAGCTCCTCCTGGAGGGCGTTGCCGGCCTTGGCGACCCAGTTGGCCAGGACCTTGCCGGACAGCTCGATCCGCTCGCCACAGGTCTCACCCGGCGCGTCGTCGTAGAACGTCACCCGGGGGCGGGCCGGGTCGGCGGCGAGCAGGTCGGCGAGCAACGAGGCAGGGGTACGCACGCGGGCAGCCTACGGGCGATAGCGTCACCGTCGTGAAGGCCACCGAGTTCGCCCGCCGCGCCGACGCCGTCATCTCCGGGGCCTCCCAGGAGAGCGTGCGCGAGGACACCGGCGACCTGCCCCTGCTGCGCGGCGAGCGGGTCGCCGCCCGCGGGCTCACCCGGGTCCTGGTGACCGTCGCCCTGCTCGTCGTGGTCGGCGCGGCCGCGTGCGCGCTGCTCGCCCCGTTCGGGCTCTGGCTGCCCCTGGTGGCGCTGCCGCTGCTGCTCGTCCTCGCTGTGGTGTGCGCGCGGGTCAGCCGGCTGGCCTCCTCCCGGACCATGCCGGTGTGGGCGGTGGCCGCGATCGTCGTGCTCGCCCTCGGGACCACCGTCTGGGCCGGGCTCACCCACTCCGAGCAGGCCCTGCCGCGGCGAGACCCGGGCAGCTACCTGCAGTCGGCCACGGCGCTGGCCACCACCCACCGGCTGCCGGTGCAGGTGCCGGCCGACACCGTCGGCGGTGCCGCGGTCCTGCGCACCCCCGGGGTGACCCTGGAGAGCCCCGCCTTCTACCAGGTCGGCACCGCCGCGGACCCGGCCGTCCAGCCCCAGTTCATGGTCGGCACGGCCGCCTGGTACTCCGTCGGCATCTGGCTGGCCGGTCCGCTGGGCGCCATCTGGCTCGCGGCGGTCTTCGGCGGCCTCGGAGTCCTGGGGCTGGGCCTGCTCACGGGTTCCGTGGTCGGGCCGCGGTGGGGTCCACTGGGGGCGCTGGCCAGCGCGATCTGCTTCCCGATGCTGCACATCAACCGCTCGACCTACTCCGAGCCGCTGGCCGTCGTGGTGCTCGTCGCCGGCCTGCTCATGCTCGTCGAGTGCACCCGCAAGGGCGCGCGCGGGCACTGGCAGCACGCCCGCCAGCTCGGCTTCCTCGCCGGCCTGCTCGTCGCCGGCGGCGGGCTGATGCGCGTCGACGCGCTGCGCGAGACGCTGCTGCTCCTGCCGTTCGCGGCCCTGCTCATCATCCGGCGGGACGGAGGCGGCTGGCCGCTGCTGGCCGGCGCCGGTGTCGGCACCCTCGTCTCCTTCGCGGCAGGGCTGGGGCTGTCGGACCAGTACCTCGGCAGCATCGCCGGGTCGCTGCTGCCGCTGGTCGCCCTCGGGGTCGGCCTCGCCCTGCTGGCCACCGCGGTCGTCGTGGCGGCCCGGCGCGGGATCCGGCTGCCGGACGGCATGCGACGGCTGCTCCCGGCAGCCTGCGCCGTCGCGGTCCTGGTCATCGGGGTCGTGCTGGCGGCCCGCCCGCTGTTCCAGACCGTGCACCAGTCCGCGGCCGACCCGGGTTCGCACGTCGTGGCCGGGCTGCAGCACCGGCAGGGGCTGGTGGTCGACGGCGCCCGGACCTACGCCGAGCAGAGCCTGGCCTGGACCGCCTGGTGGCTCGGGCCGGCGGCGCTGGTCATCGCGTTCGCCCTGCTGGCCGGGGCAGCCCGCCGGGTCGCGCGCGCCTGGGTGGACGACGAGCCGCTGCCGCGCTGGAGCGGGCCGTTCCTCGTGGCCTTCGCCTCGGCGGTCCTCACGTGGTACCGCCCCGGCATCACCCCCGACCACCCGTGGGCCGACCGCCGGCTGATGGTCGCGCTGCCCCTGGTGATCATCGCCGTGGTCGCCGCGGCGGCGTGGCTGACCCGCTGGTCCACCCGCCACCTGCCCCCCGCGGCGCTGGTGGCCAGCAGCGTCGTCGTCTCCGCGGCGCTGCTCGTGCCCGAGGCGATGGCCACGTGGCCGCACGCCACCGAGCGGGTCGAGCACGGCGAGCTGGCCGCGGTCGACCAGGTCTGCCGGGCGTTCGCGCCGGGCGACGTGGCCCTGGCCGTCGACGACCGGGCCGCGCTGGAGTGGCCGCAGGTCGTGCGCGGTCAGTGCGGGGTGCCGTCGCTGGCCCTGACCCAGCCGGTGCGCCGCGACCCCGCCGCCCGGGGCCAGGCCGTGGCGTCGGTCGCGAAGGCGGTGCGCGCCAACGGCGGGCGGTTGGTGCTCCTCGCAGCCGACTCCGACGCCGCGCTGCAGACCCCGCTGCCGGCCGGGGTGACCGCCGGCCCGGTCGTGCAGGCCGCCGACGTGATGGTGCGCGAGGACGCCCGGCTGCTCGAGCGCCGCCCGGACCACCTGGTGTCGCTGCCGATCCGCGTCTGGCTCGTCTCCGTCCGCTGACGGCAGGGCCGGTTCGCCTCGCGGTCATCACCCGCGCGCGGCCTTGCTCGTGACGGCGATGGTGACGGCCAGGCCGCTGTGATCACGACGGCCCCGCCGTCACGACGTCCGTCGTGGCAGACGACGACGCCCGGCAGGAGGATGAACCTCCCACCGGGCGCCTCTGCTGTGTCAGCGGCTCATCGCTCAGCCGTCGGAGTCACCTCCGGCCGGGGCCGCGCCCGAGCCGATCACGTGGTGCTGTGGTGCCGGCATCGGTGAGCCGGCGCCCTTGACCGAGGCCCAGACCGCCTTGTTGAACTCGTTCTCGTCGATCTGGTCCTCCTTGCCCAGCGACTGGGCGCCGGACTGCGCGGCCAAGGGGGCACTCGCCGAGTTGAGCGTCGTCATGGCGTAGCCCGGCTTGCGCACGTCGTAGGCGCGCAGGTTCGGCGTCGTCGTGAACGACGCGCTCATCGGCGTGGAGTAGGCGTCGAACTGGGTCAGCGGGCCGACGCCGGCGAGCAGCCCGATCGTCCGCACCATCGACGCGGTGTTGTAGAAGGTCGAGTCGACCTTGCCGGTCTGGGTGTACGGGCTGATCGCCAGGGCCAGGGTGCGGTGCGCGTCCACGTGGTCGGGGCCGTTCTGCGCGTCGTCCTCGGTCACGAAGATCGCGGTGCTCTTCCAGTCCTTGGAGTGCGACACCGTGTCGACCAGCCGGCCGAGCGCGTAGTCGTTGTCCGCGACGTAGGCCTTCGGCGTCGGCGAGCCCGCCTTGGTCCCGGCCGTGTGGTCGCTGGGGAGCCGGACGAACTGGACCTTGGGCAGGGTGGAGGTCGCCTCATACTGCTGGAACTCCTTGACCCACTCGTCGATCCGGCCGGTCGTGCCGCACGCCGCGCTCATCGGCTTGAACGTCCCCGAGGAGTCCGGGCAGGCCAGGTCGAAGCCGCGGTAGGCCGTGTCGGTGTGCGCCTGCAGCACCGGGTCGGCGGCGTGGATGGCCGAGCCGGACAGGTCGACGTAGAAGCCGTAGTTGCGGAAGGACACGCCCTTCTTCGCCAGGCGCTGCCAGATGTAGGTGTCGTCCGGCTGCTGCCCGGCGATCTCGGGGTCGGCGTCCTCGCTGGGGTAGGGCGCCTTGCGGCCGGAGTAGTTGGCCGGCCACTGCTGCTCGGCGTAGGGGTTCGAGGTGGCCGAGGCGACCCAGTTCCAGCCCTGCGCGCTGACCTCGGCGTCGGCGTAGAAGTTGTCGATGGTGGTGAACCGGCGCGCCAGCTCGCGGGCGTTCGGCGCGGACTCGTCGCCGAAGAGGTTGAGCGAGGGATCGCCGTTGCCCTTGCCCAGGCTGCCCATCTCCTGGTCGTAGGTGCGGTTCTCCTTGACCACGTAGATGACGTGCTTGATCGGCGTCGGGCCACCCGGCGTGCGCGGGATGACGGCCCCGCGGGCCTGGTCGGGGGCGTTGTTGCGCTGCACCTGGGCGGTGTAGCGCGCCAGCCGGTCACCGGTCGGCTCGGCGACGGAGGAGAGCATGCCGGCCATCATCGAGCCGGAGTACTGGTCCGGCGAGGTGGGTGCGCTCGACTCGGGGTCCGGGTGGCCGGGCCCGTCGTTCGGCCCGGCGCCCAGGCCCTTGGCGTTGGTGACCAGCAGGTGTCCCTCGCGCCAGGCGACCGAGGTGGGGTACCACCCGGTCGGCACCAGGCCGGAGACCCTGCCGCGGGCCAGGTCGACCACGGCGACGTCGTTGTTGCCCGAGCTCGCGACGAACAGCCGCCGCCCGGTCGGGTCGAGCGCCATCCCGCTGGGCGTCGTGCCCACCGGTGCCCCCGTGTATGGCGCGAGGCTGAGGGTGCGGCGGACCGTCGCCGTCGCGACGTCCACCTCCGAGACGGTGTCGGCGTCGCTGTTGCTGACGTAGAGCGTGCGCCCGTCGGGGGAGAGGACCGACCGGTTGGGGTGCAGGCCGACCTTGACCTGCCCGGTGACCTTCGGCGCGCCGCCGGTCAGGTCGACGACGTCGACGGTGGAGGCGCCCTGGTCGGTGACGAACGCCTTGGTGCCGTCCTTGGTGACCGAGGTCCACAGCGGGCGGTGGCCGGCCGGGACCGTCGAGGAGGTGCCGGTCGCGGTGTCGATGACCGAGACCGCGTCACCGAGCTGGTCGGCCACGACGAGGCGCTTGCCGTCCGGGGTCACGGCCAGGCCGGCAGGGAAGAGGGTGACCTTCTCGCCGGCGGGGTTGGTCGTCGGCAGCGCCAGGGGCGTGCCCTCGACCAGTTTGCCGCCCTGCAGGTGCAGGACGCGGACCTTGGAGTTGGCGGCCGCGCTGGCGTAGGCGGTCTGCCCGTCCGGGCTCCACGCCAGGCCCATGTAGAGCGACTCGGGGCTCGTGTAGGGGATCGTCTGCTCGACCTTGTGGTCGGCGGCGTCGACGAGCTGCAGGCTCTGCGTGCCCTGCCCGTCGTTGCTGACGAGCAGGTGCCTGCCGTCGGGGGAGAGGGCGGAGGTCAGCGGCAGGTCCCCGAGCCGGGTCTGGTCGCCGGCGGGGGTGACCCGGAAGCCGACGGGGGTGACGGCGGTGCCGTCGGGGCGGGGCCCGGCCAGCCGCGAGGCGGTGGCGAAGGCCGCGCCTCCGCCGATGACGGTCAGCGCCACGGCGCCGACGACGAGTGCGGGAGAGCGTCTCATGCCGCGCACGGTAGGGAACCCGGACAAACCGGACGTCGCGCGCAGGTGAACGGCGCCGAGCGCCTGGTCGACGGCTGGGCTGACGCCGTGACGGCGGTCGGGACGGCCAGACCGCCGTGATCACGTCGGTCGCGCCGTCACGACCTCCGTCATGACAAGGCCGAGTGCCCCGTGGCGTCACCACCACCGGCGTGACGCGTGGCTGCGGGAGCGCGCCCGGCGGTCGCGGGTAGGCTCACCCGCGAGATGACTGAGCACACCACCTCCACGCAGCCCGGCGCCGAGCACGGCGTCACCCCCGTCGACGGCGCCACCGAGGCACTGCCGGTGACCACGGCCCTGCCGCCGGCCAGCCCCGAGCAGGTCGAGGAGTCCTCGTCCCGGGTGGGCGACGAGCAGACCCTGCGGATGGAGGTGCCTCAGGCCCCGCCCGTCCCCGCGCCGGTGGAGCAGCCGGCCCCCGCGCCCGGCCCCACCCCGGTGACCGAGGTGCGCGGTGAGCCGACCACGGGCCGCGACGGCGCGCCATACGTGACGGTCGTGCTGCCCTGCTACAACGAGGGCGAGCACGTCCTGCAGGAGATCGACCGCATCACCGCGGCGATGGAGGCCAGCGAGTTCACCTACGAGCTGCTGTGCATCGACGACGCCTCGACCGACAACACCCTGCAGGTGCTGCACGACGCGGCGACCCGCTACCCGAACATCCGCGTGATGCCGTTCCGCCGCAACGGCGGCTCGGGCACGGCCCGGCGCATCGGCACCCAGCAGGCCCACGGCGAGATCGTCGTGTGGACCGACGCGGACATGACCTACGAGAACGAGCGGATCCCCGAGCTGGTGCGGATCCTGCGCGACGACGACAGCTACGACCAGGTCGTCGGCGCCCGCACCACCGAGGAGGGCACGCACAAGTGGGCCCGCGTCCCGGCGAAGTGGCTCATCCGCAAGATCGCCGAGAAGCTGTCCAACGAGAAGATCCCGGACCTCAACTCGGGCCTGCGGGCGTTCCGCCGCGAGGTGTCGCTGCCCTACCTGCGGCTGCTGCCCCCCGGCTTCTCCTGCGTCACGACGATCACGCTGGCGTTCCTGCACAACCAGCACGACATCAAGTACGTGCCGACGTCCTACGCCAAGCGCGCCGGCGTCAGCAAGTTCCACTTCGTGCGGGACGCCTACCGCTACATCCTGCAGGTGCTGCGGATGGTCATGTACTTCAACCCGCTCAAGGTGCTGCTTCCGCCGGCGCTGTGGATGGTCGGCATCGGCCTGGTCAAGGCGGTCGTGGACATGGTCCGCCACCCGTTCTACTTCCCGGCCAGCACCGTGCTGCTCCTGGTCAGCGGCATGATGATCGGGTCCGTCGCCCTGCTCGCCGACCTCGTGGTGCGCTCACGAGACGGCGTCTGAGCCGGGGGCGGCGATGAGCGACTCCGCCCTGAAGGTGGCCGTGGTCGGCCCCACCCACCCCTACAAGGGAGGCGTGGCCGCCCACACCACGACCCTGGCGCACCAGCTGGCCGAGGCCGGGCACGACGTGACGCTGGTGTCGTGGAGCCACCTCTACCCGAGCCGGCTCTACCCCGGTGAGCAGGCGGTGCCGGGAGGCGCGCCTGACGTGCCGCCGTTCCCGCGGACCGTCCGGGCGCTGTCGTGGGCCCGCCCCGACACGTGGGTGCGCACCGGGCGCCGGCTGCGCGGGTTCGACGCGGTCGTCGTCGTGCACGTCATCCCCGCCGTCGTGCCCGCCCACCTCGCCCTGCTGCGCGCCGCGGGCGTCGGGCGCACCTCGAGCACCGGCCAGGGCCCGCGCTCGGTGGTCATCGCCCACAACGTCATGCCGCACGAGTCGCACCCCGGCGACAGCGCGCTGATGCGCTCGCTGTTCTCGCGCGTCGACGCCGTGCTCGTGCACAGCGCCGAGCAGGCCCGGCTCGCCCACGACCTCGGCGCGCACCGGGTGTCGGTCGCCGAGCTCCCCCCGCACCTGCCCGGCGGCCCCGCCGAGGAGCGGCCCCCGTATGCCGGTCCCACCCGCCTGCTCGCCCTGGGCATGGTCCGCGAGTACAAGGGCGTCGACCTCCTGCTGCAGGCCCTGGCCCAGGTGCCCGACGTGAGGCTGACCGTCGCCGGGGAGCTCTGGGGCTCCAGCGGCGAGCGGGTCCGGGCCCTCGCGGCCGACCCGCAGGTGCGTGACCGGGTGAGCATCCGCTCCGGCTACGTCCCGGCCGAGGAGCTGGCCGGCCTGTTCGCCAGCCACGACGTGCTGGCGCTGACCTACCGCACCGCCACCGCGTCGCAGAACGCCCTGCTCGGCCAGGCCCACGGGATGCCGGTGCTCGCCTCGGCGGTCGGCACGTTCGGCGCCCAGGTGCGCGACGGCGTCGACGGGCTGCTGGTGCCGCCCGGGGACGAGGCCTCCCTGGTCACCGCGCTGAAGCAGCTCGCCGACCCCGACGAGCTGGCCCGGCTGCGCGCCGGGGTCCGCCCGCCGGACCTGACCAGCCCCTGGGCCACCTACGTCGGCATCCTCGAGGCGTTGGCCTCGCCGAGCACGGCCGCGGCCGACGACCTTCCCGAGGAGGAGAGGACGCTGCCGACCACGGTCAAGGACCGGCTGCTCGCTCCGGTCCGCGCGGCACTGGCCAGCAAGCGGCCGCAGATCGAGCTGACCCGCAGCGACCTGCCGGACTGGGTCCGGCCCAGCGACGTGCTGGCCGACGCGGCGGACGCCGACGAGGCGCGGGCGTTCGCCCGTGAGCTGGGCCTGCCCCGCGGCGGTGACGCCGTGGCCGCCTGGGCCGCGCTCGGGGCGCTCGCCGCCGTGGTGCGCCTGGGCGACGACGGGCACCACAGCGCGGTCATCCTCGACGAGTCCGGCAGCCGCTCCCCGCTGGCCCGGTGGGCCCGGGCGATCGGCTTCGCCCCGGTCGAGCTGGAGCTCACCGGCCCCCGCTCGTCCGTGGCGGTGCTCGACGTCGACACCGCCTCGCTGGACGTCATCACCCGGCTGCACCCCTCCGGCTGCGACGCCGACGACGTCGACGAGGCGCTGAGCCAGGCCTCGTGGGCGCTGCGCTCCGGCGGCCTGCTCTCGATCACCCTTCCCCTGGGGCCGGCCACCGCCGAGGGCGCGGTCGGTCCGGTGGAGGTGCGCGGCGTCCTGGCCCGCGCGCACGACCTGGGCTTCGTCCTGGTCGGTGACCTCGACGGCGAGATCGGTGCCCGGATGCGCGAGGCGAGCAGCGGCACGCACCGCGAGGACGCGGCATACGCGCTGGTGCGCCTGACCTTCCGGCGGCGCTAGGTGGCCCTGCCCCGCGCCCGCCTGCTGGGCCTAATGCGGCTCGGCATCGCGCTGGTGATCCTGGCAGCCGTGGCCTGGGCGGTGGCCCGCAACTGGACCGCGGTCTCGGCCGACCTGGGCAAGGTCAGCGGATGGGCGCTCGTCGTGGCGCTGCTGCTGGCCGTGGTCGGCCCGATCCTGACGATGCTCGGGTGGCGGGTGCTCATGACCGACCTCGGCTCGCCCATGCACGTGGCGCCCGCCGGGGGCATCTTCTTCATCGGCCAGCTCGGCAAGTACCTGCCCGGGTCGGTGTGGAGCGTCCTGGCCCAGGCCGAGATGGGCACCAAGCTGCACATCCCGCGGCGCCGGTCGGCGGTGGTCGGCCTGATCTCGATCGGCCTGGGCGTGCTCACCGGGCTGCTCGTCGGGGTGGCCGCGCTGCCGCTGCTGCTCGGCACCTCGGGGTCCGGGCACGTCGGCTGGCTGGTGCTCGCGCTCCCGCTGCTGGTCGTCGCCTGCTGGCCGCGGGTGCTCAACCGGCTGATCGCGCTCGGGCTGCGGCTGCTGCGCCGCGAGCCGCTGGAGCACGAGCTGTCCGGCCGGGCGGTGCTGACCTCGGTGGTGCTCTTCGTCGGGGCGTGGCTGTGCTTCGGCGTCCACGTCTGGGTGCTGGCCACCTCCATCGGCGGGGCCACCGGGCCGGCGTCCCTGGCGCTGGCCTCGGTCGCCGGCTACGCCCTGGCGGCCTCGCTGGGCATGCTCGCGGTCATCGCGCCCGCCGGCGTCGGCATCCGCGAGGCCCTGCTCGTGCTCATGCTCGGCCAGGCCATGCCGACCTCCGCGGCCACCGCCGTGGTCCTGCTGTCGCGCTTCATCATCACCGCCGGGGACGTGCTGGTCGCCGGCGGCGGCTGGCTCTACGCCCGCTCCCACCACCTGCTGTCCGCCCACCCGGGACACGGTGCGCCCGCTGCGCCCGACCCGGTCACCCACGAGGAAGGTCGTCCATGACAGAGCAGCCCGAGGTCCAGCCGACGCCGGCGACGGGTGGCCAGGTCGCCGCCCCGCCCGGCGGACGCCTGCTGGCCGCGGCCAAGCGCGGCGCCGAGCTGGCGCTCTGGGCGCGGGTCGGGCTGCAGCGCCGGGTCGAGCCGGGCCTCCGGCGGGTCGTGCGCTCCTGGCCCTCGCCCGTGCACCGGCCGGTGCCGACGTCCGTGGCGCCCACCGCGGTGCTGTCCAGCCCCGCCGACTGGCAGCGCGCTGTCGCCGAGGCGCGCACGCTGCGCCTGCCGCTGCACCACGACCGGCCCAAGAACTGGGACGCCCTCGGCGCCGTCGCCGCGGTGCTGTCCCTGGCCGACGACGGGTCGCGCACGGCCCGCGTCATGGACGCGGGCAGCGCGCGATACTCCTCGGTCCTGCCCTGGCTGCGGCTGTTCGGGCTGGGCTCGGCGCCGGAGTCGCTGGTGGGGATCAACCTGGAGTTCGGCGAGCCGGTGCACCGTGACGGGGTGACGTTCCGCTACGGGGACGTCACCGCCACCGGGCTGGCGGCCGGCTCGCTCGACGCGATCACCTGCATGTCGGTGATCGAGCACGGCGTGCCGGTCGAGGGGTTCCTCGCCGAGAGCGCCCGAGTACTCCGCCCGGGCGGGGTGCTGTGCGTCTCGACCGACTACGACCAGGCGCCGCCGGACACCACCGGGCTGGAGGCCTACGGCACGCCGGTGCGGATCTTCGGCCCCGACGACATCCGTGAGCTCGTGGCCACCGCCGACCGGCACGGCCTGGAGCTGGTCGGCGACCTGGCGGGCGCGCTCAGCCACGCCGAGCGGCCGGTGCACTGGAAGCGCGTGGGTCTGGACTACACCTTCATCCTGCTCACCTTCCGCCGCCGCTGACCCAGCGCACGCCCACCGCGCTGCCGCGGAAGAGTGCGCTCTGCCGAGGTTGCAACCTCGGCAGAGCGCCTGGAACCGTGGCACAGCAGGGGTATGCCGTCCGGTCGCCTCATGCGGCCCGGCCGCGTTCGCGCGAGACGGCCGCGCGCACCCGGGCCGCGACCCAGTCCATCTGGTCGAGCTCGCTCCAGGTCACCCGCACCACCTCATAGCCGAGGCTGCGGATGCGGTCCTCACGCAGCTTCTCGGCCACGACGGCATCGCTGCCACCATCGCCGCGGTACTTGACCAGGCCGTCGAACTCGACCACGACGCGTGTCCCCTTGACGAGGAGTCGACGCGGGCGACGACCTCGCCGGCCTCCCGGATCTCGTGCTGCGGCACCACCGGCAGGCGATGGACCAGCAGGCCCAGCCTGAGCCGGCTCTCGCCGACGGACTCCGACCGGCTATCGGCGTGGCTGAGCATGTGACGCGCCGCGCGAGACCCGGGGATGCCACGGATGCGGTCCACCGCAGCGGCCAGCTGTTCACCGGTCGCCGTCCCGTGGTGCAGCGCAGCATCCGCGGAGACCACGGCTGGCAGGATGCCGTGGGCCATCGCGAGCTGGACCAACGCGGTGCAGGCGTCAACCACAGCGCAGCTGTCGACCCACAGCACCTGAGTGCCGGCCGGCCGCACGTTCATGGCGATGCCCGAGGAGCGACGGGTGTGCCGGTCGGCCAGCCGTGTCAGGTGGACGACCGACAGGTCCGCGCCGAAGACGGGCAGCCCGTGCAGCAGCAGGGCGGAGTGGTGGCTCGCGGCGACCCGATTGCCGTGGGTCAGCAGCGCCGCACGGGTCCTCGCCACGTGCTCGTCCTCGGGTCGCAGCGGGAGTGGGCCCACGGCATACCGGCCTCGGCCGATCCGCACGCACTCACCCGAGGCGACCAGTCGCCGCAGCGAGCGGGCGTCGTGGCCGCACTCGGCGGCGTCGGCGGTGGTGAAGACGTTGCCGGCGGCGACAGCGCGGGCGCGGAGCAGGCCATCCATGGCCGCGAGCGTGCCCCACACCGGCGTCCGCGGCCACGACGCCGGTCGCGCCTGTGGATGAAGGGACGGCGCGGTCAGGGGGTGTGGACAGTCGGCTCTGCCGCACACAAGGGCGCCCTGCCGAGGATGCAACCTCGGCAGGGCGTCAGGAACCTCGGCAGAGCGCCGGGAAGGGGTCAGGCGGCGTTGGGCTCCGGCGCGTCGGTGCGGGGGAACTTCTCGATGAACTGCTTGACCACGTCGCCGGAGATGTCGCCGCACAGCTGGCGGTGGCCGGCCTGGCTCTCGATGCTGCCGTCGGCCTTGACCTTGGCGGCCCAGTGCGAGAGGGCGAAGAGCTTGCCGGCGGGGAAGGTCCCGTGCGAGCTGTCCCACGGTGCGGCGATGAACTTCTCCTTGGCCCACGAGGTCTTCGGCGCCATCTCGGCGATCTGCTTGACCACGGCGATCTTGGCGGCGGGGGCCTTGGGGTCGTACCAGAGCACCGTGTAGCCGTGCTCCAGGTTGTGCACCAGCGTCTCCACCTTGGGGGTGTCGCTGCCGGTGTAGAAGTGGATGCCGTCGAGGTCGGGCTGCGCGAAGTGCTCGCCGAAGGACGGCGGGACGGTGGCGTACTTGACCGTCGTCACGTTCGGCTGGTTGGTGCCCGGGCCGACGTGCTGGCCGTTGCCCGAGGCCTTGTCGTCCGTGATCGCCGAGCAGGACGCGGCGCTCGCGGCCACCCCGAGCTTGGCCAGCGCGGCGTCGGGCTGCTTGCCCTGGGCGTCGACCACGGCGAAGGTGATGACGCCGGCGAGGACCAGCAGCAGCGCCAGGCATCCGGCGATGATGACCATCTTGGTGCGCCGCTCGCGGGCGTTCTGCTGGCGCTGGATCTCGGCGAGGCGCGCCTTGCGCTCCTGGCTGACCTGCTTCTTGGCCACGGTGTGTGTCCCCTGGGTTCGTTCGGTCGGACGTCGGGGGAGTCTACGGTGCCAACCCGTGCGCGCACGCTGTCGGCCGGGTGGGTGACACTGGGCCGGTGACACCGGCCGGTGCGGACGCCCCACCGCTCGAACGCACCTGGCGTTCCGGGCGTGCCCTCGACGTCCGCTCGACGCTGGGCATCCTGCGCCGGGGCGCCGGCGACCCCACCTGGCGGCAGGACCCCGACGGCACGATCTGGCGCGGCATCCGAAGTGCGTGCGGGCCGGCGACGCTGCGGCTGCTCCAGCGTCCGGACGGCGAGGTGGAGGCGCAGGCCTGGGGTCCCGGCGCAGCCTGGGTCCTCGACCGGCTGCCCCCGATGCTCGGCGAGGACGACGACGCCTCCGGCTTCGAGCCACGCCATCCCGTGGTCGCCGAGGCCGCCCGCCGGTTCAGCGGGTGGCGGGTGCCCTGCACCGGTCTGGTCCTGGAGGCCCTGGTGCCGGCGGTCATCGAGCAGAAGGTGACCGGCCAGGAGGCCTTCGGCTCCTACCGCACCCTCGTGCACCGGTATGGCGAGCGCGCACCCGGGCCGGGCGGCCCCCGCGGGCTCTGGGTCGCCCCCGCGCCCGCGACGTGGACGATGGTCCCGTCGTGGGAGTGGCTGCGGGCCAGCGTGGACGGCAAGCGCTCGGCCGCGGCGGTCCGGGCGGCTCGCAGCGCCGGTCGGCTGGAGGAGTGCACCGCGATGTCCCACGCGGACGCGCACCGCCGGCTGCGCGCGATACCGGGGATCGGGGTCTGGACCGCCGCGGAGGTGGCGCAGCGGGCGCTCGGCGACCCCGACGCGGTGAGCTTCGGCGACTACCACGTGGCACGCAACATCGGCTGGGCGCTGACCGGCGTCGAGGTCGACGACGACGGGCTGGCCGAGCTGCTCCAGCCCTGGTCGGGGCACCGCTACCGCGTGCAGCGGCTGCTCGAGCTGGCCGGGGCCAGGCGGCCCCGGCGCGGCGCCAGGATGGCGCCCCGGACCCACCTGCCTCGGTAGTGCAGGTGGGCCCGGGGGGACTGGGAGTCAGGCCGTGGAGGCCGCGGGCTCGAGGCGCGGGTCCTGCTCGAGCGGCTCCGGCTCGCCGACACCGGAGGCGCCTGCGGCTGCCTCCTCGACCGACTCGGTCATCCGGATGCTGGTGCGCAGGGGCACCTCCTTGACGAACAGGACGGCCACCAGGGCGACCACGGCGACGGCTGCGCTGATCGCGAAGACGTGACCGGTGGCGTCGCCGTAGCTGGCGCGCACCAGCTCGCGCAGCGGGGCCGGCAGCGCACCGAGGTCGAGGCCCGCCGCGCCCTCCTGCTTCGAGGCCGCTGCTGCCGCGGCCCCGCCGAGCCGGCGCAGGCCGGCCGCGACGTTGTCGTCCACCCGGGTGGCCAGCACCGCGCCGAGCACGGAGACGCCGACCGCGCCGCCGAGGGTGCGGAAGAAGGCCACCGTGGCCGAGGCGGCGCCGATGTCCCGGACGTCGACGGTGTTCTGCACGGCGAGGACGAGGTTCTGCATCATCGCGCCGAGGCCCAGGCCCATGACGGCCATGAAGACGCTGGCCCGCCACAGCGGGGTGGTGTGGTCCAGCGTCGCGAGGCCGGCCAGGCCGGCGACCAGCAGCACGCCACCGCCGACGAGGAAGCCCTTCCAGCGGCCGGTCCGGCTGATGACCTGACCGGCGCCGGTGGAGGACAGCAGCAGGCCGAGCATCAGCGGGACGGTGAGCAGGCCCGCCTTGGTCG
This sequence comes from Oryzihumus leptocrescens, assembly GCF_006716205.1. Classification (GTDB taxonomy): domain Bacteria; phylum Actinomycetota; class Actinomycetes; order Actinomycetales; family Dermatophilaceae; genus Oryzihumus; species Oryzihumus leptocrescens. The sequence continues at coordinate 760,450 of NZ_VFOQ01000001.1, forward strand.
GGGAGTCACCGCGGGCGACCTGGAAGTACTGCCCGAGGAACGTCGTGCCGCCGAACATCGCGATGCCCACGGCGACCGAGGCGACCACGACCAGCGCCGCGGTGCGGTTGGCCATGACGCGCAGCGGGACCAGCGGCTCCGGGACGCGCAGCTCGACGACGGTGGCCAGGGCCAGGGCGACCAGCGCGCCACCGAGGTAGGCCGCGCTCTGCCAGGACACCCAGTCGAAGTCGGTGCCGGCGAAGGTCACCCACACCAGCGGCAGGCTGGCGCCGACGGCGATGAGCAGGCCGCCGAGGTAGTCGATCCGCGGTGCGCGGCGCTCGGTGGTCACGTGCAGGGTGGCCTGCAGCACCACGAGGGAGATGACGGCCAGCGGCACGCAGACGTAGAAGCACCAGCGCCAGCCCAGCGGGCTGTCCACGATCACGCCGCCGAGCAGCGGGCCGCTGACGGTGCTCACCGCCATGACGGCGCCCATGTAGCCGGAGTACCGACCCCGGTCCCGCGGGGCGATGATCGAGCCCATGATCGCCTGGACCAGCGCGGTCAGGCCGCCCATGCCCAGGCCCTGCACGACGCGGCAGCCGATGAGGAACGGCACGTTCGGTGCCAGGCCGGCCGCGACCGAGCCCGCGACGAACACGAGGATCGCCAGCTGCACCAGCAGCTTCTTGCTGAACAGGTCGGAGAACTTGCCCCAGATCGGGGTGCTGACCGTCGTGGCCAGCAGCGAGGCGGTGATGACCCAGGTGTACTGCCGCTGGGTGCCGCGCAGGTCGCCGATGATGGTCGGCAGCGCTGTGGCCACGATGGTCGAGCTGAGCATCGCGGTGAACAGCGCGGCCAGCAGGCCGGTCATGGCCTCCAGCACCTGCCGGTGCGACATCGGCTCGGCCGAGGCCTCGCGTGGACGGGTGGGTGCGGTGGTCATGCGGTGAGCTCCTCGGGGGACGTGGGGGTCGTGGTGGGGGAGGGGGTGTCCTCGGCCGGCAGGTCGAGCCAGGCGGGACGGACGGCCAGCGGCGCGGCGACCAGGGATTGGCTGAGCCGGTCCATCAGGGCGGCGGCGGTGCGCACGTCGTCCTCGTCCCAGTCGCGCAGCAGCTGCCCCAGCTGGGCCACCCGGTCGGCGTGCAGCACCTCGAGCTGGCGCCGGCCGAGCGGGGTCAGCGCGAGCCGCCAGGCCCGGGCGTCGTCCGGGTCGTGCCCGCGCTCGACCAGCCCGGCGCGCTCCAGCGGGGCCACCTGGCGGGAGATGACCGACGGTGCCACGCACAGCCGTTGGGCCAGGTCACCGGGCCGCGCAGGCCCGTCATACAGGCTCTTGAGCACGGCCAGGTGGGTGCTGGACGCGCCGAGCACCTGGGACTGGCGGTGGGCGACCGAGCGGGTCGTGCGCATCAGGTGGCTGAGCGATCCGAGCAGCTCGGCTGCTGCTCCGTGGTCGAGGGACATGGGCCACTCCTTTGGTTTCGCTATGCAACTATATTGAACAAAGTTGCTTTGCGCAACCAAATGGTCGGTATGCCGTGCCGTCACGTCACGCTCACCCCTGCGCCGAGAGGGACGTTTCTGCGGTTTGAGCCGTGCTCAAACCCCAGAAACGTCCCTCTCGGCGGGAAAGGCGGGGTCAGCCGAGGTCGTCGTTGAGCCGGCGCAGCAGCCGGCCGAGCTCGGCGACGTCACGCGCCGGCCACTGGGCCAGCTGGGCCGCGACGTGTGAGCGGCGGCCCGCCCGCGAGCGCTCGAGCGAGCCCTGGCCCTGACGGGTCAGCCGCACCAGCCGGGCCCGGGCGTCCTCCGGGTCGGGCACGCGCTCGATGAGGCCGAGCCGCTCGAGGTCGCCGAGGTTGCGGCTCATGGTCGACTTGTGCAGCTGCAGCGCCGCGCTGACGTCGGTGGCGCGCACCCCGCCGGGGTGGGTCCCGGCCAGCTCGTGCATCGCCACGAGCGTGGCGTAGCCGGCCGCGTCGAGGTCGGGGTGGATGTCGGTGGCCATCGTCTGCGACGCGGCGCGGGCCCGGCGCAGCAGTCGGCTCAGCTCGCGCTCCACCTCGACCATGGATGCGTTGCCGGCGGTCCTGCCGTCGGGCTCGGGCGTGCTCACCGCGGCAGGATACTGAGCGCGCTCATGCCGGCGCGTCCACCACGACCACGGCCTGGCCGGCCCGGCCGCCACGACGCACGGCGCCGGCCAGTCCCTCGCCGTGCAGGGCGACCAGCAGGCGGGCAGCCACGAGCCCGGCGCTGAAGTCGTCCTCGCCGCTGAGCTCGACCTCGTCGGCGCCGACGTCCGCGGCCACCTCGTCCTGGTCTCGCAGCGCGACGCGGACCGCACGGGCCACGCGCGTGCGCCGGTCCTCCGGCCACGCCGCGGGGATGCCGACGTCCAGGGCGGCCGCCGTCCCCGGCGTCACCCCGAGCGCCGCGCGCACGGCCTCGGCCCGGCCCAGGCCGAACCAGTCCTCGGGGCCGGTGCGCACGATCGTCCGCGCGCCGGCGCCGTCCTCCCGGACCGTGCCGCTGCCGCGGACGAGGGCCACCGGCACCGCACGGTCCTTGCCCTTGACCAGGTCTGCCGCCGCGGCCAGCTCGTCGGCGACGCAGCGCACGGTGACCTGCAGCGGTCGGCCGTCCGCGTCGACGCCGCCGCGCAGGTCCTCGACGGTGGTCACGCCGCAGGCGCCGAGCGCGAAGTCGGTCTGCCCCACGCGCCAGGGGCGGCCGGCGGTGTCGCTGAGCACCAGCCCGATGGACACCGGGCGACCCCAGGCAGCCAGCACCGCGTCGCGCAGCGACGCCGCGGCGGCGTCGGGGTCGCCGGGCAGGAGCAGCACCACCGCGTCGTCGCCGGTGTTGGAGGCGTCGACCCCCGCCGCGGCCATCACCGGGCCGGCGGCCGACTCGACGACGCGCGCCGTGCCCGTGGGCGTCACGCGCTCGGCGACGACCCGCAGGGACTGCGCCACCACGGCGTCGTCGCGCGATGCTGCCGGCGCGGTGAGCCCCTCCGCCTTGGAGACCACCTTGCTGGAGACGACGAGCACGTCGCCGTCGGCCAGCTCCAGCCCCGTGGCGCGCAGGGCGGCGACGAGCAGGCCAGCCAGGTCGTCACCGGCGCGGACCTCGGGCACCCCGGCCACGGCGGTGACCGTGACCGCGAGGGCTGGGGACGTCATACGGCCGGGGTGGTGGGGCGGAGCTCGCCGGCGAGCTGCAGGGCGGCGCCGGCGATGTCGGCGGCGGCGTCGACATCGCTCATCAGCAGCGGCCGGGCGCGGACCGCGAGCCGGCCGGGGGAGGCGGCGAACTCGGCGTCGGCGTCGTCGACGAGCCACCCGTCGAGGAAGTCGGCGTAGAGGCCGGCGACGGCGCGGGTGGTCGACTCCACCCCGATCGCGGTCAGGCAGGCGTCGGCGTGGCCGCGCACCGGTGCCCCGCCGATGAGCGGGGAGACCCCGACCACCGGTGCGGTCGTGCCGCGCAGGGCGTCCCGGACCCCGGGCACGCCCAGGATGATGCCGATCGAGACCACCGGGTTGCTCGGCGGCAGGAGGACCACGTCGGCCTCGCGGATGGCGTCGAGGACCCCGGGGGCGGCGACGGCGCGGTCCATGCCGACCGCGATGAACCGCTGGGCCGGCACGGCGGCGCGCATCCGCACCCACCACTCCTGGAAGTGCACGGCGCGCGGGCCCTCGCCCTCGTCGACGACGACGTGCGTCTCGACGGGGGAGTCCGACATCGGCAGCAGGGTCACGCCGCGGTGCGGCAAACCCCAGCGGGCGGCGAGACGGGCCGTCACCTCGGACAGGGTCAGGCCCTGGCCGAGCCACTGGCTGCGCACGATGTGCGTGCCGAAGTCCTTGTCGCCCAGGCCGAACCACTGCGGCGTCGCCCCGTAAGCGGCCAGCTCGGCCTGGACGGCATGGGTCTCGCCGTCGCGGCCCCAGCCCTGGCCCTCGTGGATGCCACCGCCGAGGGTGTAGAGGACCGTGTCCAGATCCGGGCAAACCCGGAGACCGAAAAGGTTAATGTCGTCGCCGGTGTTGCCGATAACAGTGACGGTGGCGCCCGACAATTCGGGCACACGGCCCAGATGGGTCAGAAGGCCTCGCAGGAATCGGGCGCCGCCGACGCCTCCGGCCAGTGCGGTGATGCGCATGGGTCGCAGTCTCTCAGGGCGCCGAAACCCGTTGCACGGCGGTGGGTTTGCGATCAGCCCAATGGGGTAGGCCAAGCGGTGTGGATATATCGGTCCTGTGAATACGCCGAATATCAGAGAACGGCTTGACTTGGGCGTATGACACGCGTGTAATTCCAGTGTTGTCTCTTTACTGGACAGAACCGATGATCCAATCGAGTCGACGGCGGGGAAGCAAGACCTCGACGACGAGACGCCGGTCACACCCTCGGTCCAGCAGGGCGGCCAACGCGAGTGCTGTGCTGGCGAGTTGGGTCGAGGAGGGGCCGTGCACGAGCTTCAACTGATCACCACGATGGAGATCGACGAGGACGGCGGTGAGCTGTCCTGGCAGGAGCGCGCACTGTGCGCGCAGACCGATCCCGAGGCGTTCTTCCCCGAGAAGGGCGGATCCACGCGGGAGGCCAAGAAGGTCTGCGTCGGGTGCGACGTCCGCGGGGAGTGCCTCGAGTACGCCCTGGCGCACGACGAGCGCTTCGGCATCTGGGGTGGGCTGTCCGAGCGTGAGCGCCGCAAGCTGAAGAAGCGCGCGGTCTGACCGCCCCGGGCGGTTCCGCACCCTGACTCATGACGCTTGCGCCACCTGACGCATCCCCGTCCGCGACGCCCGCGACCCCCGGCACCCCGGTGGTCACGGCGGTCCTGGTCGTCCACGACGGAGCCCGCTGGCTCGGCGAGTGCCTCGACGCCCTCGCCGCGCAGCAGAGGCTGCCCGACCGGCTGGTCGTGGTCGACACCGGCTCGCGGGATGACAGTGCCGCAATCCTGAGCAGCCACAAGGGGATCCACGACGCGGTCGCCGAGATCAGGGTCCTCACCACCGGCCGCGAGGTCGCCTTCGGCCAGGCCGTATCCCGGGCCGTCGCCGACCTGCCCGAGGTCGCCTCCCCGGCGGACTGGCTCTGGCTGCTGCACGACGACAGCGCCGCGGCTCCGGGCACCCTCGCGACCCTGCTGGACACCGCGCGCCGCTCCACCTCCGTCGGCATCGCCGGGCCGAAGCTGCTCAGCTTGAAGGACCCGGGCCGCCTGGTCGAGGTCGGCCAGCTCGTCACCCGCTCCGGACGTCGCGCCGACGGCACGACCCGCGGCGAGGCCGACCAGGGCCAGCACGACCACCGCAGCGACGTCATGGCGGTCAACACCTCGGGAATGCTCGTCCGGCGCGACGTCTACGACCTCACCGGCGGCTTCGACCGCGCGTTCGGACTGCTGCGCGACGACCTCGACCTGTGCTGGCGTGCCCACCTCGCCGGCCACCGCGTCGTCGTGGTGCCCCGGGCCACGATGCGCGACGCCGCCGCGTCCGTGCACGGCCTGCGCCCGGACGGCCCGGACGCCCGCGCCGCGCGCCGGCTCGACCGCCGCCACGGCCGGCAGGTGGCCCTGGCGCGGTGCGCCGCACCGCTGGTGCCGTTCCTGGCGCTGTGGATCACGCTGACCTCGCTGGCCTCCGGTGTCGCGCTGCTGCTGGTGAAGCGCCCGCGGCGTGCCCTGCTCGAGCTGGCCGACGTGGGCGCCCTGCTCACCCCGTGGCGCGTCGTCGGGGCACGGTGGCGCGCCCGAGGCGCGCGCGAGCTGCGCCGCCGCGACCTGCACGGCCTGTTCGTGCCGGCCGGCACGGCCCTGCGCCACACCCTCGACGCGGTCCACGACGCGATCGCGTTCGAGGGCCGCACCGCCCCCGTCGAGGCGTCCCCGGACACGGTCGAGAGCGGGCCGGTGTCCGACGAGGCCGAGGACCTGGCCGTCCTCGGGCCGACCTGGCCCCAGCGCCTGGCCCGGCACCCGGGCGTCCTGGCGGTCCTGGTCACCACGGCGGTCACCCTCCTCGGCTGGCGCGACCTGCTGCACGACGGCGCGCTGTCGGCCACTGGCGGGGTGTCCGGTGGCGAGCTGCTCCCGGTCTCCGCGGACGCGTCGTCCCTGTGGCACCTGTGGCTCGACGGCTGGCACGGCCCCGGCCTGGGCACCTCGGGCGACGTGGCGCCGTGGGTCCCGGTGCTCGCCGGCCTGACCTGGCTGCTCAGCCTGCTGCCCTGGGTGGGCGACGCCGGCTCGCCAGCCGGCCTCGCCCTGACCTGGCTCCTCCTGCTGGCGGCGCCCCTGGCGGCCGGCACGGCATACCTGTCCTCCCGGGTGGTCAGCCGGGCGCGCTGGCCGCGCGCCTGGCTCGCCCTGGCCTGGGCCACGCTGCCCACGATGTCCCTCGCGGTCGGCCAGGGCCGGCTCGGGGCGGTGGCCGCACACGTCCTCCTCCCCGCCGTCGCGGCCGGAATCGCCTGCGTGGCAAGGCGATCGGCGTCCGCGTCGGTCACCGCCGGCACCGGACTGGCCATGGCGGTCCTGGCCGCGTTCAACCCCGCCCTCGGTGTCGTCGCGGTGCTGGTCGCGGCGGTGCTGCTCCTCGTCGGGCCCGGCGCCCGCCGGCGCCTGCGGGCGCTGGCGCTGCTGGCCCTCACCGCCGGGCTGTCCGGCCCGTGGCTGCTCGCCGTCGTGGCCGACCCGCGGGTCCTGCTCACCGGCCCCGGGCTGGCGGTCGGCCCACACCCCGCGGTGCCGGCCTGGCACGCCGCGCTGCTGCAGCCGTCGCTCGCGCAGGTCCCGGCCCTCGCGGTCTGCGCCCCCCTGGTGCTCGCCGGGCTGGCCGGCCTGCTGCGTCGCCAGCGTGCCTCGTGGGCGATGAGCCTGCTCGGTGTGCTGGGGCTGGCCGGGCTCGCCGGGGCGCTGCTCGCCCCCCACGTCGTGGTCGGCCGCTCCGGCTCGGGAGCGGCGCTCACGCCGTGGCCGGGCAGCGGCCTGGACCTGCTCGCGCTGGCGCTGCTGGCGGCCGCGGTGCTGGGCCTGGACGGCCTCGGCACCCGCCTGGCCCGGCACGGCTTCGGCTGGCGCCAGGTCCTGGCCGCGCCGACCATCGCGCTCGCGGTGCTGGGTGTCCTCGGCGCCGGTGTGCTGCTGGTCGCGCAGGAGGTCCCGGGGCCGCTGCGGGTGGCCGGGCTCCGGCTGCCCGCCGTCGCGGTGGACCAGGCGCACAGCGCCCTGGCCAACCGGCTGCTGCTGCTCGAGCCCGAGCAGGACGCCGTCAGCTACCGCCTGCTCGGGTCCGAGGCCAGCCTCCCGGCCCGGGACGCCGGGACCACCCCGGCCACCGGCCCGGCAACGCTCGGCCGCGACGTCGAGGCCGTCCTCGCGACCACCACCCCGGCGACGGCGGACGTGCCGCACCAGCGGCTGGCCGACCTGGCCGTCGGGTTCGTCGCGTTCCGCGGGAGCGCCAACAGCCCGGTCGTGCGCCGGCTCGACTCGACCGCCGGGCTGACCCGGCTCGGGGACAGCCAGGGCACGGTGCTCTGGCGGGTGCTGCCGGCGGCCGGCGCCACGGCGGACACCAACGTGCCCCCGGCGCGCGCCCGCCTCGAGGACGGCAGCGGACGCCTCCTGGACTCGGTCGACGTCAGCGGTGACCACGGCGCCACCGCGACCACCCTGGCCCCCGCCGGGGCAGCCCGCCGCCTGGTGCTGGCCGAGCCGCCGGCCTGGGCCCGCCACGCCGCGGTCACCGTCGACGGGCGGCGGCTGGCCGCCGAGGCCGGCGCCGCCCAGCCCACCTACGACCTGCCCGCGACGGCCCGGCACCTGACGGTGGAGGTCGAACCGGCCCACCACTGGTGGACCCGCGGTCAGCTGGGCCTGCTCGCCCTGGTGGTGTTCCTCGCGGTGCCGCTGGGCAACCGACGCTCCAGGAGGGCTTCATGATCGGCCTCACCCGCGTGGTGCTCGTGACCGCCGCGGGAGCGGGCCTGGTGCTCGCGGCGGCCAAGGCCCCGGCCGTGGACCTGGCCGCACCCGCAGCCCGCGCCGCGACACCGGCGACCGCCGCCGCGGTGGCCTCCACGTCCGTGGTGTGCCCCGGCCCGGAGACCCTCGGGGTCGACGGCGTGGTCCCCGGACGGCAGACCGCCTCGGTGGCCGCGCTGACCGCACCGCAGGAGGTCCTGCCCGCGCCGGCCCGCAGCGGGGGAGACGGGACGCTGTCCCTGCGCTCGCTGGCCTCGCCGGAGGCCGCCCCCGGCACGGCCCCCTCGACCTCGGCGCGCGGCTCGGCCCTCGGCGCGACCGTGTCGGTCCCCGCGGCGGTCCTCGCAGCGGGCACCGGCTCGCTCGCCCCGGGCACCGTGGGCGCGCAGCGGACCCTCGTGACCAAGGGCGATGACCGCGGGCTCACCGGGTCGGCCTGCGTCGCCCCACGGGAGCAGGCCTGGCTCGTCGCCGGTGGCGGCGAGGCCGGCCGACGCGAGCGGCTCGTCCTGGCCAACCCCGGCCCCAACCCGATCCAGGTGGACCTGACGGTGCTCGACTCAGCCGGCGAGGTGACCTCCCCGGCCGCCCAGGACATCGTCGTCGGGCCCTATGGCCGCACCGTGGTGCTGCTCGACGCGGTGGCCGGCTCCGAGAAGTCGCCCGTGGTCGGGGTCACCGCCCGCGGCGGGGAGGTCGCTGCCGTGCTCAGTGACACCTGGCTCGACGGCATCGTGCCCCGCGGCGGCGACGACGCGGTGCCGACCGCCGACCCCGCGACCGAGCAGGTCGTGCCCGGGGTGGCCCTGTCCGGGCGCGGGACCCTGCGGCTGGCCGTGCCGGGTGACACCGAGGCCGTCGTCCAGCTACGGCTGTTGACGCCGGCCGGGGCGCAGCCCCTGCCCAACGGCGGGGTGGTGCGGGTCCCCGCCCACAGCACCACCGACGTCGACCTGTCCGGGCTGCCGGCGGGTGCCTACGCCGTCCACGTGCGCGCCGACGAGCCTGTCCTCGCCGGCGCGACCGTCGAGCGGCGCGCCGCGGCCGCCGGGCCCTCCGACCTGGCCTGGACCACGGCGACGGAGCCGGTCCGCGGCCTTGCCGGCGCCGCCCTGCTGCCGGCGCCCGGGGTCACCACGGAGGTGCAGCTGGCCTCCGTCGCGCGCAGCGCCGTGGTCACCGTCACCTCGGTCAGCCCGTCCGGGCAGGTGGTCAACGACACCGTCGCGGTGCCCGCCGACTCGGTGGCGACCCGGTCGGTGACCGGTGCCGCGTCGGTCTGGGTCACGCCGGTCTCCGGGCAGGTCCGTGCCGCGACCGTCAGTGCCGTGGCCGACCCCGCCGGTCCGCTGGTGAGCGTCTCGCCGCTGGTCTCCCTGCCGCTCACGACGACGCCGCTGAGCGTGCGCGCCGCGCGGGACTGACCCGCGGACCTGCCGCGGTCAGTCCCGGTGGGCCAGCCACGCGGCATACGTGCTGCCCCCGGTGACCGCGTCCGGGCCGGGCAGGTTGGAGCCCGCGGCGAACCCCCGCCACACCCGTCCCCAGCCGGGCACAGTGACCACGCGTGGCGCGCGGTGCCCGGCAGCGCGGGCGGTCAGCCGCAGCGCCTGCGCCAGGGAGAGCGCCTCCGGGCCGGCGAGGTCGAGCCGTGCCGGCAGGGGTGGGCCGAGCGCCACCCGCACCAGGTGCGCGGCGACCCACGCCGGGTCGCACGGCTGGAACCTCAGCCCGCGCACGGCCAGCCCCAGCGGGCCGAGGGTCAGGACCCGCGACACGGTGGCGACCAGCTCGTGGAACTGGGTGGCCCGCACCAGGGTCGACGGCGCCGGCGACCCGCGCACCAGCAGCTCCGTCTCGTGCTTGCGGCGGTAGTAGCCCAGCGGGTTCGCGTCGCAGCCCACGATCGAGACGAGCACCAGGTGCGCCTCGGGGGCCGAGCGTTGCAGCGCGGTGAGCAGCAGCCCGGTGCCGTCGACATCCACCTGCTTCGCGTGGCGGGGGTCACTCGCGCAGTGGATGACCGCCCGCACCCCGGCGACGGCGGCATCGAGGCCGGCGCCGCTGGCCAGGTCCCCGACGACCCGGCCGGTCACCCCAGGGGCCGCGGTGCGGGACATCACCCGCGCCGGCAACCCGCGGGCCGCCAGCTCGGCCACCACCGCCTGGCCGAGCGTGCCGGTGCCGCCGGTCACCAGGACCGGAGCCGACGGTGTCGGGCGCTCCACCTGCGGGTTCAGAGCGGGCCGTCGTCCGGGCCGACGTCCCAGCCCGGGTCCAGCTCGGCCGGGTCGACCCCGAGCATGGCGGCGACCTGCTCGACGACGACCTCGTTGACCAGCGCCGCCAGCTCACGCGGGTCGTCGACCCGGGTCTCGACCGGCCGGCGGTAGATGACGATGCGCGCCGGCATCCGGCCGCGGGCGGCGAACAGCCGGCCCAGGGCGATGTCGGCCGGTTCCCACGGCGCCGGGTCGCTCGGCGGCACGTCCTCCACGGCGAACTCGACCTCGCCGAACGCCTCGCCCACCCGCTCCTCGAGCCGGGAGGCCGCGTCGAGGACCAGGTCGTCGAACCGCTCGGCGCGGGTCTGCATCGCCGGCACCGGCGGCCAGGCGAGGGGCCCGCGAGGTCCCCGGCCGTGCCGGTTGCGGCGTCGACGGGGCGGGCGCGGACTGCTCACGTCGACCACATTACGGCGTGCCGGGTTCGCCGGGGGCACGCCGCGCACTACAGTCCCCCCGTGAGTCTGTCGCGCCAGTGTTCCCGCACCGCCTGTGCCCGGGGAGCCGTCGCGACCCTGACCTACGTCTATTCCGACCAGACCGCGGTCCTGGGTCCGCTGGCCACCTACGCCGAGCCACACACCTACGACCTGTGCGCCGACCACGCCGAGCGGCTGACCGCGCCGCGGGGCTGGGAGGTCGTGCGCCTGGCGGGGGAGTTCGTCGACCCCGGCCCGACGCCGGACGACCTGCTGGCCCTCGCCGACGCGGTCCGTGAGGCCGGCAAGCCCCGCACCCCGCCCCCCTCCAGCGCACCCGACGCGGAGGGCACCGTCGAGGTCGGGCGACGCGGCCACCTGCGGGTGCTGCGCGATCGATAGGGTCGGGCGCGTGAGTGTGCCCCGCCTGTCCGAGTTCATCAAGGCCTACGACGTCCGCGGCCTCGTCCCCGAGCAGCTGAGCGAGCCCGTCGCGACGGCCATCGGCTCGGCCTTCGCCCAGGTCGTCGCCGGCCCCGAGGGAGCCTCCGCGATCGTCATCGGCCACGACATGCGGCCCTCCTCGCCGGACCTGGCGCGGGCCTTCGCCGTCGGTGCCGCCGCGCACGGCCTCGACGTCACCCTCATCGGGCTGTGCTCCACCGACGGCCTCTACTACGCCAGCGGGGCGCTCGACGTCCCCGGCGCCATGTTCACCGCCAGCCACAACCCGGCCCAGTACAACGGGATCAAGCTGTGCCGCGCCGGGGCCCGCCCGGTGGGGCAGGACACCGGCCTGGCCGAGATCCGTGACCTGGCGCAGTGGCTGCTCGAGCGCGGCGAGGTCCACCACGTCGGCGGCGGCGACCGGATCGGCACCATCACCGAGCGCGACCTGCTCGGCGACTACGCCGCGTTCCTGCGCGGCCTGGTCGACCTGTCCGGCTCCCGCCCGCTGAAGGTCGTCGTCGACGCCGGCAACGGCATGGGCGGCCACACGGTCCCGGCGGTGCTCGGCACCGGGGCGGGTCTGCCCGAGCTGCCGCTGGAGGTCGTGCCGCTGTACTTCGAGCTGGACGGCACCTTCCCCAACCACGAAGCCAACCCGCTCGAGCCGGAGAACCTGCGCGACCTGCAGAAGGCCGTCGTCGAGCACGGGGCCGACCTCGGCCTGGCCTTCGACGGCGACGCCGACCGCTGCTTCGTCATCGACGAGCGCGGCGAGCCGGTCAGCCCGTCGGCGATCACCGCCCTGGTGGCCTCCCGCGAGATCGCCAAGGAGCGGGCCGAGGGCCGCGAGGCGCGGATCGTCTACAACGTCATCTCCTCCGCGGCCGTGCCGCAGATCATCGCCGAGGAGGGCGGGCAGTCCGTGCGCACCCGCGTCGGGCACTCCTTCATCAAGGCGCAGATGGCCGAGCACGACGCCGTCTTCGGTGGCGAGCACTCGGCCCACTACTACTTCCGCGACTTCTGGTTCGCCGACACCGGCATGCTCGCGGCGATGCACGTCCTCGCCGCCCTCGGCGAGCAGGACGCGCCCCTGTCGCAGCTGGCCGCGCGCTTCAGCCGGTATGCCGCGTCCGGGGAGATCAACTCCACCGTCGCCGACGCGGTGGCCACCACCGCGACGGTCCGGGAGTGGGCGCAGCAGCGCGACGTCGAGGTCGACGAGCTCGACGGGCTGACGGTGACCCACCGGGGCGAGCCGATGTGGTGGTTCAACCTGCGCGCCAGCAACACCGAGCCGCTGCTGCGCCTCAACGTCGAGGCGATCGATGAGACAACCATGCAGCACGTGCGCGACGATGTGTTGTCGCTCGTGCGAGGAGGACAGTGATGACCCAGAACCCGACCGGCCCCGAGGCCGCCCGCATCGAGCCGTGGCTGCGCGAGATCCTGCGCTGCCCGCAGTGCCACTCCGAGCTGGTCGACGGCACCGGCCCCACCGGCCCCGAGCTGCACTGCACCGATGCTGCGTGCGCGCGTGCCTACCGGGTCGACGACGGCATCCCGGTGCTGCTCGTCGACGAGTCGCGTTCTCTCGCAAGCTGATCCGGCGAGGTCGGCATGGCTCCCTTCCTGGACGAGTCGCTGATCGACGACGTCGACGCGATCGCGGAGCGTGACTCGCGCCAGACCCTGAGGGCGCTCGCCACGGCGGGTGCGCAGGTCCGCGAGCAGATCACGCTCTCCCGTGAGGGGGGCATCGAGCGGGTCGGTGGCGGTGAGCGCCCCCGGTCGGTGCTCGTGGCCTCCCTCGGCGGCTCGGCCGTCGTCGCCGACGTGCTGGAGCTGCTCGCCGAGCCCGGCTCACCGGTGCCGGTCACCGTGCGCCGCAACCTGCCGCTGCCGGGCTGGGTCGGTCCGCTGGACCTGGTCGTGGCGGTGTCCCTGTCCGGCCGGGCGCACGGCCCGGTGGCCGTGGCCGCGGAGGCCGCCCGGCGCGGCGCGTCGCTGCTCACGGTCGGCGCGCCCGACTCGCCGCTGGCCCGCATCTGCACCGCTGCCCGTGGCATACACATCGACGTCCCGCACGGGCGCACGTCCTCGCGCACCGCGCTGTGGTCCCTGCTCACCCCGGTCATGCTGGCCGCCGACGGCCTGGGCCTGATCGACTGCACCGAGCGCGCGCTGATGGAGGTCGCCGACCGGCTGGACGAGCAGGCCGAGGCCTGCCGGCCGACCTCGGAGTCGTTCGTCAACCCGGCCAAGATCCTCGCGGTGCAGCTCGCCGAGTCGATCCCGGTGATCCTGGGCGACGGACCGCTCAACGGGGTCGCCGCCGCCCGTGCGGCCTCCATGCTCCAGCGCACCGCCCGGATCCCCGCCTCGTACGGCGAGCTGCCCGACGCCGCCTCGCAGATCGTGGCCAGCTTCGACGGCCCGTTCACCGCCGGCGGCGGTCGCGGGGTGGGGGAGCGGGAGTCGGCGCCGGACATCTTCGCCGACCCCTTCCTCGACGGGCCGGCCCAGCCGCGGCTCGGGCTGCTGATGCTGCGGGACGTCGCGCCGGAGGAGCTCTCGCCCGAGGCCGCCGAGGTGCAGGAGCTGACCGACGCGGTCCTCCAGACGGCTCACGACGCCGGCGTGCGGGTGGCCACCGCCGTCGCCGAGCCCGGGCACCCGCTGACGCGGCTGGCCGGGCAGATCGCCCTGACCGACTTCGCCGCCACCTACCTGGCCATCGGCCTCGGGCTCGACCCCTCGGTCTCCCCGCACGTGGCGGACCTGCGCGACCGCCGCGACCGGGCCCTGGGATAGCGGCCCGGCCCGGCCACGGCGGGTGCGCGCATCACCCTGCGGCCGGCCCGCGTGCAGCAGGGGGACGGCACCTGAACGCGGGCTGAACGACACCTGTGTGCCGGGGGCCCGGTCGCGGCCATAGGCTTCGGTGCCATGGCACATGAAGGTGGCGGCAAGGCGATCCTCGCGGCACTGACGGCAAACCTGGGCATCGCGGCGACCAAGTTCGTGGCGTTCCTCGTCACCGGGTCGAGCTCGATGCTCGCCGAGGCGGTGCACTCCGTCGCCGACTCGGGCAACCAGCTGCTGCTCCTGATCGGCGGCAAGCGCAGCCGGCGCGAGGCGACGCCGGCCCACCCGTTCGGGTTCGGCCGGGAGCGCTACGTCTACGCCTTCATCGTCTCCATCGTCCTGTTCAGCGTCGGTGGCCTGTTCGCGCTCAACGAGGCCTGGCACAAGTGGGCCCACCCCGAGGCCATCCAGGGCCGGTGGTGGTGGGTGCCGCTGGCGGTGCTCGTCGTCGCCATCGGGCTGGAGGGCTTCTCCTTCCGCACCGCGATCCGGGAGAGCAACCCGCAGCGCGGCAAGCGCACGTGGGCGCAGTTCATCCGCACGGCCAAGGAGCCCGAGCTGCCGGTCGTCCTGCTCGAGGACTCCGCCGCCCTGGTCGGCCTGGTCTTCGCCCTCATCGGCGTCGGCCTGACCCTGGTCACCGGCAACGGTCGCTGGGACGCCGCGGGCACCGCCGCGATCGGCCTGCTGCTGGTCTTCGTCGCCGGCGTGCTGGCCATCGAGATGAAGTCGCTCCTCATCGGCGAGGCGGCCCGCCCGCAGCAGCTCCAGGCGATCACCGACGCGCTGGAGAACGGCCCGGAGGGCGCCATCTCCCGGGTCATCCACCTGCGCACGATGCACCTGGGCCCGGAGGAGGTGCTCGTCGCGGCCAAGCTCGCGGTCGGCCCGCTGGAGCGGGGTGCGGACATCGCCGAGGCGATCGACGCCGCGGAGCGCCGGGCGCGCGAGGCGCTGCCCGGCACCCAGCTGGTGATGTACCTCGAGCCGGACATCGACCGCGGCCCGCAGGAGCGGGCCCAGTGGGACAACGCCCCGGTGGCCGCGGACTCCACCTACGTCCCCGACGAGCCCGGCGAGGTTCGCGACATGGGGCACAGTCGTTAGACTGGCCAATCGCCGGCGTGGGTGATGACCCCGCAGATGCAGGCCCAGATGGGCGGCGCCGGGTCAGCAAACCCGTCATCCAAAGGGAGTTCTCCGCATGTCCTTTGACTACAAGGTTCGCGACCTGAGCCTCGCCGAGGCCGGCCGTCACCAGATCCGCCTGGCCGAGCACGAGATGCCCGGCCTCATGGCGCTGCGCGAGGAGTTCGGCGCGCAGCAGCCGCTCAAGGGCGCGCGCATCGCCGGCTCGCTGCACATGACCGTGCAGACCGCGGTGCTCATCGAGACCCTGACCGCCCTCGGCGCCGACGTGCGCTGGGCGTCCTGCAACATCTTCTCCACCCAGGACGAGGCCGCCGCGGCGATCGTCGTCGGCAAGGGCACGCCCGAGGACCCGCAGGGCGTCCCGGTCTTCGCCTGGAAGGGCGAGAGCCTGCCGGAGTACTGGTGGTGCACCGAGCAGATCCTGTCCTGGCCGGGCCAGGACGGCCCGAACATGATCCTCGACGACGGCGGCGACGCCACCCTGCTCGTGCACAAGGGCGTCGAGTTCGAGGCCGCGGGCGCCGTCCCGGCCACGGACGAGAACGACTCGGCCGAGTACCGCGTCATCCTCGACGTCCTGCGCGCCTCCCTGGAGAAGGACCCGCAGCGGTTCACCAAGATGGCGGCCGGCATCCTGGGCGTCACCGAGGAGACCACGACCGGCGTGCACCGCCTCTACGAGTTCGCCCAGACCGGCGACCTGCTCTTCCCGGCGATCAACGTCAACGACTCGGTCACCAAGTCCAAGTTCGACAACAAGTACGGGACCCGCCACAGCCTCATCGACGGCATCAACCGCGCCACCGACACGCTCATGGGCGGCAAGGTCGCGGTCGTCCTCGGCTACGGCGACGTGGGCAAGGGCTGCGCCGAGTCGCTGCGCGGCCAGGGCGCCCGCGTGGTCATCACCGAGATCGACCCGATCTGCGCGCTGCAGGCGGCGATGGACGGCTTCCAGGTCACCACCCTCGAGGACGTCGTCGAGACCGCCGACATCTTCATCACCGCCACCGGCAACAAGGACATCATCACCGCCGCCGACATGGCGCGGATGAAGCACCAGGCCATCGTCGGCAACATCGGCCACTTCGACAACGAGATCGACATGGCCGGCCTCGAGCGCGACACGACCATCGAGAAGGTCGAGATCAAGCCGCAGGTGCATGAGTGGCGCTTCGCCGATGGCCACTCGGTCATCGTCCTGTCGGAGGGCCGCCTGCTGAACCTCGGCAACGCCACCGGCCACCCGAGCTTCGTCATGTCGAACTCGTTCGCCAACCAGACGATCGCCCAGATCGAGCTGTTCACCAAGAACGACGACTACGCCAAGCAGGTCTACGTCCTGCCGAAGATCCTCGACGAGAAGGTCGCCCGGCTCCACCTCGACGCCCTCGGCGTCAAGCTCACCCAGCTGAGCAAGGACCAGGCGGAGTACATCGGTGTCGACGTCGCCGGCCCGTACAAGCCGGAGCACTACCGCTACTGAGGTGGTGGCGGGCGCACCCCGGTGCGTCCCCGGCATACAGCCGTATCGCGCGCCGCGGGCGGTGAGGGAGACCTCACCGCCCGCTGTGCTGTCCGGGGCAGGGCCGCCCTTGCCGGGTCCGGACGGCTCAGTCGCCGGTGTCGCCGCGCAGGCGCGTGAGCGCGGCTGCCGCAGAGGAGGCCGCCCGGTCGCGGCCGCGTTGCAGCCGGTGGACCGGCACGCGCTCCACCCGGCAGTCGACGGCCCACCGCGGCGTGGCGCCCAGCGACTCCTTGAACGCCTCCAGACCTGACACCCCGCCGGACATGCCGAGGTTGAACCACCGGCAGCCGTCGGCGCAGGCCTCCTCGATCGCCAGCCGCTTGAGCAGGTGGCTGGCGTGCAGGGCGCGGTGCTCCCGCAGGGAGTAGCTGCGGAACGAGATGGCGTGCGCCCCGTGGACGAACGTCACCAGCCCCGCGACGGGGGTGCCCTCGTGGCTCGCCAGCCAGGTGCGGCAGTCCAGCTGGGGCGGGCCGGTCAGCGCCTCGAACACGGCCAGCGGCTGCCGCCGCCGGGCCAGCGCCGACGCCACGGGCACCGGCAGCCCCGACCGGTTGGTGCGCTCGGCGGTCCACGCCAGGTACAGCTCGTAGAACGCGGGGACCAGGCGGCCGGTGGTGTCCCGCTCGACCGTCAGACCCGCCCGCTCGGCCCGGCGCACCGCCTTGCGTGCCGAGGGGTGGAAGCGCTGGGCCCAGACCGTCGCGAAGCCGCCCTCGAGGTCGAGCACGTGGACCCGGAGGCGGGTGGCCGTGGCCCCGACCGGCAGGCCGGCCTCGAACGTCTCCGCGACGTCGAACATCGCCGTGACACGGGTGCTCAGGGCCGGCGAGCGGCCCAGGTCCGACAGCACCAGCTGCACGTCGTCCGGCCGCACACCGTCGGTGGCGAGCAGACCGCCCGGGCCGAACGGGTGGGGCAGGCCCTCGTCGAGGGAGAAGGCGGGGAGCGCCCGCCGGCGCAGCAGCGGCAGGACGAGGCGACGACCGTCCCGTGTCAGGTAGAGCCGGCTGACGTCGCGGGCCCCGGTGACCGCGGCGGCCGCCTCGAACCACGACGGCGTCTGGAACACCGACGCCCCCGGGTCGGCGGCCAGCACCGCCAGCCACTCCTGGCGGGGCGCGGGGCTGACGACCTCGGCCACCGGTGACCGGCTGGCCTGCGAGCGGGAATCCTCACGCAGCGCGCACATGGGAGCTTCCCGTCAAGCGGTGCCGGACCCGCCGTGCCGTGCGCCATGCCGGCCGGGTCCAGCGGCGCAGGGTGGCCTCGACGCCTTGCCGGCCGGTGAGCAGGTCCGCGAGCTGCTCGGGCGTGGTGCCCGGTGCGACGAGCAGTCGTTGCACCGCGAACGGGTCCAGGCCCGGCACCGGTGTGGTGGTGTAGCCCACGGCGCAGGCGGAGGCGAAGCCCGCCTGGTGCACGACGCCTCGCACCACGGGCGTGGCATAGCCGAACGGGTAGGCGAGGGACTGCGGCGCCGTCCCGAGCTCGTCCTCGAGGAGGGCACGGCTGAGCTGCACCTCGGCCAGCACCTCCCGCGCCGGGAGGACGTCCAGCTCGCGGTGCCAGTGCCCGTGCGAGCCGATCTCGACACCGCTCGCGCTCGCGGCCCGCAGCTCCGGCCAGTCCATCAGCGGCAGGCGGCCGTGGCGGGCGCCGAGCCACCCAGCGTCCCGACCGACGTGGGCCGTCGGCACGTAGAGCGTCGCCTGCGCCCGGTGGTGGCCCAGCAGGGGCAGGGCGTGGTCGGTGAAGTCGGCGAAGGCGTCGTCGAACGTGAGCGCCACCAGGCGGCTCACGTCCCGCCCCAGCCGGGCCTGCTCCAGCAGGTCGGTGAGGGAGACAGCGCGCAGCCCGGCGCCGGCCAGGGCCGACAGGTGCTCGTCCAGGAGCGCGGGGGACACGCGGTAGCGGCGGAAGCCGCGCTCCGCGGGCGCCGGGGAGATGCTGTGGTACATCAGCACCCGCACGGTCCCGGGCAGCGGCGCCGCCGCGACGGCCTCCGCCTCGCCACTGGTCGGGCGCCCCTCACGCATCGAGGGTGGCCCTTCGCGCGCGGCCGGTGAGGAAGCCCGCGGACGCGGCGGCCACGCCGAGCACGATGTTGGACGCCCGGAGCAGCCCCGGCAGGTCCAGTCCCACCGCGTCGTTCAGCCCGGCCAGGACCCCCGCCGGGAGCACGCGGGTCACGTAGTGACGCTCGGTCGCCAGCGGCGCGGCTCCGCGCACCGACCTGGCCACGATCGCCTTGGACAGGCCCTCGCTGTAGCAGCGGTTGAGGAAGTACGACCAGGTGCACCGGGCCGGCGGGACGAGGTGCCAGATCGTCGAGGCCGGCTCGTAGCGGAAGACCCCGCCGGTCAGCCGGGTGGCCCGCAGGCAGTACTCCGTCTCCTCGCAGCCGACGGGTCGGTCGCCGACGCGACCGAGGTCCTCGCGGAACAGCCCCGCCCGCTCGCGCAGGTCGCGCCGCAGGACCATGGCTCCGCCCGAGGGGTTCCGGACGACACAGCTGGTGCCGGGCATGCCGCGGTAGGTGCAGCCCACCACCCAGTCGAACTCGGCCGGCCACCAGCGGGGACGGCGGGTCTGCCACTCCGGCTCGACCCGGCTGCCGGCCCCGAGCACGTCGTCGGTAGACATCGCCCCCACGAGGGTCTCCAGCCAGTCGTGGGCGGCCTGCGCGTCGTCGTCGAGGAACGCGACCAGCTCCCCGGTCGCGAGCTCCAGCGCGGTGTTCCGTCCGCCGGACAACCCCTGCCGGTGCCGGTTCTCCACCACCCTGACCTCGGGGAGGGCGGCCGCGAGCCGCGCCCCGAGCGCCGGGTTGTGGTCCACGACGACGAGGACCTCCTGCGGAGCCAGGGTCTGCTCGCGGAGGGACTGCAGCGCCATCAGGATGCGGTCCCAGCGGCGTTCGGTGTAGACGCACACCACGGCGGTCACGGACCTCACGTCGTTGTCCCTCACCCTCCTCCGGCACGGGAGCCGGACCGGGCACGAAGCCCGCGAGCAAGCTCTCCTGCCCAGCAGACACCGGCGCCGGGTGCGGGCAACCCTGCCGTTGGGGGACCTGGCCGCGATGGCGCCTACGCCGA
Source organism: Oryzihumus leptocrescens (assembly GCF_006716205.1). Taxonomy (GTDB): domain Bacteria; phylum Actinomycetota; class Actinomycetes; order Actinomycetales; family Dermatophilaceae; genus Oryzihumus; species Oryzihumus leptocrescens. The sequence goes on from NZ_VFOQ01000001.1 coordinate 780,258, forward strand.
ATGGCCGGGCCGCGGAGGCCGGGTCGACCGCGGCCCGCGGTCACGCGTCCTCGAAGCGCAGCACCCGCTTGACGGCCACCCGTGCTGCCTGGTCGATGCGGGTGAGCGGCAGCCGCTCGGCGCGGTAGGTCTCGGTGCAGTGTTCCCGTGCGCCGAACCCCGCCTTGAACCTGGCCAGGCCGGAGCCGGGACGGGCCTCGCCCATGCTGTAGTGGGTGCAGGAGGAGCGGCAGGCGTCCTCGATCGCGAGGCGGTGCAGGAGGTCGTTCGCGCGCGTGGGCGAGGCCACCTCCCGGTCCATGGCACCGCGCCAGTACTTGGCCTGGGTGCCGTGGCGCAGGACGATCAGCGCGGCGGCCGGGTGCTCGTCCTGCCAGGCGACCCATACCGAGCAGCGGTCCCCGAGCCGCTCGGCGACGGTCTGGAACTTGTGCGGAGGGTTGGCCCGCTGCATACGCCACCGGGCCAGGAGCTGCGGCTCGTGCTGCGCCTCCGCCCACCGGGCCACCGAGGCCCGGTACAGCTCGTTGAACACCCCGACCAGCCGGCCGGCGCGGTCGACCTCCACCCGCAGACCCGACTGCTCCGCCTTGCGCACCGCCCGTCTCACGCTGGGCTGGAACCTGGTGCCCCAGACGTGGTCGAACCCGCCGGAGAGGTCGAGCGTGTAGATGGCCTGGGTCTCGCGGTGGAACGCGGACGGTGCGCAGCGCCAGGCCGGGTCGGCCAGGGCGCCCAGCCGCACCGTCCGCCGCAGGGCACGGTGCTCGAGCAGGTCCTCGAACACGGAGCGGGTGTGGGCCACCGTGACCGGGCCGTCGGCAACCGGGCCGCCCGTGCTCCAGTCGAACGGCCACGAGCCCTCCACCGCAAGGGCCGCGGGAAGGTGCCGACGCCGGGCGAACGGGAGCAGGACCTCCCGCCCGTCGTCGAAGCGGTACAGCCGGCTCGCGTCGGTCCAGGGACCGGTCGCGCAGATGCAGTCCAGCCACTCCGGGGTCTGGGTGACTGTCGCCTCTGTGCTGCGGCGGAGCAGGTCCACCCACGCCTCCCGGGGTGCGGGCACCGTCACCTCGCGCACCGTCACCATGGGGTCCTCCTCGCCAGCACGGCCAGCAGCTGCAGGGACCGCACCGGAACCGTGCCGGTCCCGCCCTCGGGAAGTCCGAGCACCGCGAGCATGGCCCGGGTGCGCGGCGGGAAGGCCGGGGGCCGGCAGGCAGGGCAGTCACCGGGGCGGTGACCGAGCAGCTGGGCGCAGGCGTCGAGCAGGCCGAGCTGGTAGGCGTGCCGGGTCAGGGGCACCCCCGCGGCGCGAACCCGCGCGTCGGCGTTGCGCGGCGCCCGTGCCAGCACGGCCCGCTCCATCATGGGCAGGTCGCTGGCGGAGTCGCCGACAGCCAGGGCACACCGTGCCCCGCCCCCAGCCATCAGGTGGTCCAGTCCCGTGCCCTTGTCGAGCGCCCGGGCGCCGATGTCGGTCTGCCCCTCTCCCTGGACGACCCGCACGTCCGGCTCGCGCAGGAGCGGGATGGTCCGCGCCAGGTCGCCGCGGAGGGGGCCACCGTCCTGGCGCACCCGCACGGCATACCGGTGCCCGGCATCCACCTCCAGCCCGCGCGCCTGCAGCTCCGTCCGCACGGCAGTCATCAGCTCACGTGCCGCGGCGTCCCGCAGGTCGACCTCCCGGCCGGTGCGGGGGTCCCAGGTGGCCATGCCGTACTCGGCCACGGCGCCGGCCAGGCCCAGGCGCTCAGCCCTGTCCCTGGCGTCGTCCAGGCTGCGTCCGGTCACCAGGGCCGGGCGGTAGCCGTGCGCCCGCAGGGCCCGCAGCGCCAGCACACCGGCGGGGGAGGAGGCGGGGAAACCCAGCCGGTCGGTCTCCAGGACGCCGTCGAGGTCGACCGCCACCCATGGCCCGCCGGCCGGGGGAGCCAGGTCCGGCAGGTAGCACCCGGCGAGGTAGTCGTGGACCGCTGCGGCGCCGCTCTGCGCCGCGCGGTCGGCCGTCAGGGCGCCACCGCGAACGAGGCGGTGGACGTGGGTCAGCCGGTACAGGAGCCAGCGCTCGGCGTCGACCCGGCGGCCGGTGCCCGCCTCCCACGCCTGGCGCAGGGTGGCCTCGAATGCCGGCGACCTCGCGGCGGCGGCCGCGCCGGCGAGGTCGAAGACCTGGTCGTAGCAGCTCAGCTCGGTGTTGCTGAACGCGAACTGGTGGAAGTCGACCTTGCGGAAGCCGCCGGATCCCGTGCTGGGCCGCCAGCGCTCCAGCTCCGTGGCGCCGTCGACGACGCTCGGGTGGTCGCAGGCGAGCAGCCGGCGGGTCAGCGGCTCCAGCACCACGGTCCGGGCGACCGGGGCGGCCGGACCGTAGGGACGGGCGAGCAGCTCCGCGGCCACCTCCCACACCGGGTCGCGGCCGCGCAGCCCCGGGGTCGGGTCGGCGCCGACGGGCAGCGCCTGAGCACGGTCGGCCACGTAGGAGGCCACCAGCCCGGCCCCGGCCAGGTCCTCGCCGGCGCCCGGTCCGTCAGGCAGCCAGTCGCGGTACAGCAGCCCCTCGGAGAACCCGTAGACGCGCGGCACGTGGTCGCCCAGCGCGTCCGCCACCGCCAGGGCCTGGCGGCCGAGGTAGCCCATCCCCGCCCCCTCGACGAGCAGGTCCCGTCGTTCCGGCCTGCCGGTATGCCGGTCGAGCAGGTCGACGGTGTAGCGCGCCCGGAGGTGTCCGCGCCCCCCGGGTGCGCCCGGCGGCCCCAGCCGGCGCACGGTGCCCACGCGCCAGCGGGCCCCCAGCATGCGGGCGAGCTCGACGCCCACGCAGTGCTCCTCGAGCCGGCGGTGCACGCTCCATGCCGGCCCGGGCAGCAGGACCGCCTCCCGGGCGTGCAGGGCCGACGGGAGCTCCGGCGGGTCCCCGAACACCGACAGCGCGAGCACCTGCGCCGCCCCCGGCACGCCGGCGCCGCTGACAGCCCGGAGCGTGCCGGCCAGGGTGGATCCGGAGCCCGGCGGGTCGTCGCAGACCAGCACGAACCCGCCGCGGGCAACGGTGTCGCGCAGGACGTCTTGCTCCCACTGGAGGAAGGGCCGGGGCGGTCGGTGGGTGACCACCTCGGGGCGGGGGGCGCCTTCGGCCCACAGTGCCGCGGCGAGCAGGGGGCCCAGGTAGCTGCCGGAGGTGCGTACCCCGACGACGCAGACCGGCCCGGGAGGTTGGCCGCTGTGGTCGAGCCAGGCCCGAGCCAGGAGTCGCATGTCGTCGGGGTGCTGGTCGAAGCCGCGGAAGCAAGCGGGCGGACGGGCGACGTCGCTGCCCAGCGAGCCGGTGCTGCGGGCCGCCACCCCGGCCAGGTCGGCCAGGCGGCGCCGGTCCACCTCGCGGTGCGGCTGCAGGACCTGCGCCGCGAGGCTCAGGACGAGCTCGGCCAGGGCTGCCCGTGCGTCCGTGAGCCCGTCGAGGTGTTCATTCCGGCCGCGCAGGAGCAGGTCGGCGGCCGTGCCGGCAGTGACTGCGCCCCACCTCGCAGCGCGGGAGCGTTGCCCGGCAAGGTAGTCGGCGGTTCGTCGCAGCTGCAGCGGGTCAGGGTGGCAGTGGTCGTCGACCAGCTGGGTCAGCCCCGCCGCGGCGAGGTAGGCGTCGAGCCAGTCCCCGGACTCCAGTGCCCGGGTCAGGAGCTCGGCGAGGGTGCCGGCCGGCAGCAGCAGGTCTGTCACGAGGAGGGCGCCGTCGGATCCGGTCCGGTGCGGGACGGGCAGCGGGGTCCTGAGGTCGGCGCTCACGACCGCCCCACCGGGGCAGGGGCCATCGCGCGGGCCCGCCGCCACGCGCGCCACACCCGCGCGGCCGCGCGGTCGTCGCGCAGCCCGACGGGTGCCCCTTCGCCGCCGAGCCACTGGCGCACCGTCGACGCGGGGGTGTCTGCGGCGACGGTCAGGCGGGCCAGCGAGAACAACGGGTCGTGCGGGCTGCACAGGGCGTTCTTCACCGAGCAGGCGGAGTCGAACCCCGCCTCGACCACGCTGCGGCGGACGAGCGGGCTGGAGTAGCCGTGGGGGTAGGCGAAGGAGCGGATCCGCCGTTCCAGGCCCTCCTCGAGCTGGGCCTTGCTGACCTGGATCTCCGCTCGCGCCAGGGGCGCTGACAGGAGGTCGAGCTGGGGGTGGGTGACGCTGTGCGCCCCGATCTCGTGCCCCTGGGCGGCGAGCTCGCGGGCCTGGGCCCAGTCGAGCATCAGGTCACCGCCGGGGCTCCTGGCCGCCAGGAACCCGCTCGTGAGGTACACGGTGGCGACGTGCCCGTGCCGGGCGAGCAGGGGAGCCGCCAGCGTGAGGGTGTCGGCGAAGCCGTCGTCGAAGGTGATGACCACGGGACGCTCGGGCAGGGAGGCCCGGCCCGCCATCCCGTCGCACAGCCTCGACACGGTCACCGGGGTGCGCCCGGACTCCTCCACGAGCGCCAGGTGCTGGTCCAGCGTCTCCGTTGCCACGTTGAACGGCGCGATCCAGCTCGAGGGCTCGGGGCCCACGCGGTGGTACAGCAGGATCGGCACCGGGCCGGCACCCGTCAGGGCCGGGCTCATCGGGGCACCGGCCGGTGCAGGCAGCCCGCGATGCTCACCACGGCCAGGAGCAGCACGAGCGCGGTCGGCGACCACAGGCTGGCGATCGCCAGGGCTTCGGAGGTGAGGGCGGCCAGGGCCACGCTCACGGCGACGGCCAGGGTGGCCCGGGCCAGCGGGTCCTTGATCCCGAGCCGCCCCTGCAGGGCCAGGCCGGGGACCACGCCCACGAACCAGAACACCAGCGGCGCGCGCCAGGGCTGGCCCACCAGCCCGAAGGTGCAGGCCAGGGCTGCGGCCGACGACCCCAGGACGACGGCCAGGAGCGCGGGGCGCCCGGTCAGGGCCGTCACCGGGCACCTCCCGCGGAAGGCAGGCTTGCGGCGAAGATCACCGCGTCGCGGTTCTGGTAGACGACGTGGTAGCCGGGCGCGTGCTCCAGGGCTGCGCCGACGGCTGCGACGGCTCCGTCCGGCAGGACGCCGGTGTAGCGGACGGAGTCGACCTGGCTGCGCGTCAGGACGACGTAGACCGGTCCCCGGCGCTCCACCACGGCCTCGTCGACGGCCGGCAGCGGGGAGCTCACCATCGTGCGGCGCTGCGCGGGCGGGAGGTCCTCGAGGAAGGCGTAGTCGTAGGTCTCGTAGTGCGTCCAGGCCCACGGGAAGTCGGCCGTGGCGCCGACCAGCATCGCGCGGTTGGGCGCGTGGGCGTACAGCCACGTCGAGGCGGCCACCTCCTCCGGCGTGAAGTAGTTGGCGCGCTCGCGGCCGTAGTACGCGGCGCAGAACAGCATCGACATCGTGATCGCCAGTGCGGCGATCGCCGTCGCGCCGCCGGTGCGGGCGGTCCGCGGGTAGACCAGGCCCGCGGCGAGCAGGGCCAGGAACGGCAGGGCGAACAGGTAGACGCGGAAGACCATCTCGCCGCCGTAGCTGTTGGCCGCCAGCAGGGTCACCGGCGTGGCCGCCAGCAGGCCCGCGACCCGGTGGGGCTGGCGCGCATGACGCAGCCGGAACCAGCCGGCGACCGCGCACAGGCCGACCAGCGCGGTCAGGGCACGCGAGGCGTAGGACACCAGCTTCTGGTCGAGCGTGGCGTGGCTGAGGTCGACGAAGCCGGTCTGGGCGTTCTGCCCGAGCTGCCCGATCGAGGCGATGATCCAGTAGAGGTTGTCCCGCAGGAACGTCGTGGCCATGAACGCGACCCACGCCACGGTCATGGCGGCCACCACCACCGGCAGCCACGCCGGGCCGGTGTGGCGCCCGAGGCAGAGGACGCACAGGGCGGCGACGAGCATGAACGGGGTCAGCTGGTGGCTGGTGACGATGCCGCCGGCGAGGAGGAGCACGACCGCCAGCAGCTCCCGGCGCCGGACCGGCGCACCCGTGGCCTGCCCGGGCAGCGTCTCGCCCATCCAGCGCCGCCAACGCGGCAGCGGGGTGCCGGCCCTCGCCGCCGGCAGCCACCGCAGGCAGACGACGAGGCACACCAGGTAGAGCAGGTAGGCGAAGGCCTGGGGGGAGAAGTAGTCCTGGGCGACCCAGTTGCCGAGGTAGAACACCAGCAGCGCCAGCCACACCTGGCGGGTGTCCCGGGCGAGCGTCGTGAACAGCAGCTTCAGTGGCCCGAGGGCCAGGAGCTCGACGACCGGCGGTGCCCACGCCGCGTAGGAGAGTGCGCTGCCCAGCCCGGACACCTTGACCAGCAGGGCGTTGAGCGCGAAGAAGCCGGGCCAGGACTGGTATGCCGAGAAGGGGCTGTCCATGCGGGGGGCCACCGCGTGGTGGCGCAGGATGAAGTCAACGACCCCGACGTGCTTCCACCCCCAGGCGTAGCGCAACGAGTCGTAGAGGATCGCCGGGGTGGCGTGCAGGATCGCGATGAGCAGCACGAAGTAGGCGACCAGCACCACGGGCCGGGTGGACCCCTGGTGGATGAGCACAGCCAGCGTCCCGATCACCAGCCCCAGCGCAGCGCCATAGGTGAGCGGCAGGACCGAGAGCAGTCCCAGGTCGCTCATCCCCCGCAGGTCGACCCGGCGCAAGGAGCTCAGCCAGAGGGCCAGGGCGAGGCCGAGCGGCAGGAGCTGGCCCAGGAGCGGCAGCACGCGACGGCGCGACCGGGTGGGGGCATCCACGACGGCCCCCGGGGGGAGCGCCGAGGCCGGGGGGCCGGGCGTCGTGAGGGAGGCGCCCTCGGCCTGCTTGCCGGTCACCGCGTCACCCCACCCTCGTGGACGGCGCGCAGCACCGGGAGGACGGTGCGCCGCGACCAGAGCGGGCTCGCGCCGTAGCGGGCCGACTTCTGCAGGTTCATGTGCACGTGGGCCAGCCAGGTCAGGAGCAGCAGGGACTCGTCCGGCAGGCCGTGGCCACAGGCGGCGGACCCGATGAGCTCGGCTTCGCCGCGGTGCCAGTACTCCCCGCGGCCCAGCCGCTCGGCCACCTCCCTGCCCAGGGCGCGGTGGCCGTGCTCCGCGGCCGTGGTCAGCAGCCAGTGCGCGGGGTCCAGGGCCGGGAAGGAGTCCGGCCGGGCCCCACCCCAGTCGAGGATCCCCCGCACCACGCCGTCGGGCCAGACCAGCAGGTTCCCCGGGTGCAGGTCGCCGTGGCTCCAGCCCAGGGTCACCGACCGTCCCTGGAGCCGGCACCGCAGCACCCGCTCGAGGTCGTGCAGCCCCGACCGGACGACCTCGCCGTCGGGCAGCGCCCGGGCCAGGGCCGCGACCGGTGCCCCCACCCACCGGTCCAGCAGCCGCGAGTCGACCGCGACGATGGAGGACTCGAGCCGGTGCAGGGGGGCGAGCGCGCAGAGGGCCTCGTGGGTGAGGCGCCCCGGCGTGTGCTGGTCCGGAGGCGCCCCGGGCAGGCGGCTGAGCAGCAGGTAGCCACCGCGGGCGTCCTGCCAGCCGCCCAGGACCGTGGGGATCATGCGGCGCCAGGAGCCGAGCCGCTCGTCGGCGGCAAGCTGCTGCAGGACGCGTCGTTCCGCGGCGAGGGACCTGACACCCCCCTCGCCCGTGGCGACCTTGAGGGCCGCCGACGACGACGGCGAGCGCAGGAGGACCACGGAGGAGTCGGACACCGACCGCAGCGTCCGCTCCGGGGTCCAGCCGTCCGCCGCGACGGCCTGCACCGCGCGGCGGCGGGTGCGGCGGGGCACGGTGGGCCACGGGGGAGCCACGAGGTGGGGCCCGACCCACCGCAGCCCCACCCAGGCCGCCACGACCGACTCGGCCACGAGCCACGCGAACCCGGCGCCCGCGATACCCACGTGGGGGACGGCCAGCAGGGTGCCCCCCAGCACCCCCACGCTGAGGGTGGCCATCGTCCCGACCACGACGGTCATCCGCCGTTGCACCCGCGCCCGGCTGACGGCGAGCGCCACGACGCAGTTGGGCACCGCCGCCAGGGCCAGCAGGCGCAGCGTGGTGGTCCCCACCTCGACATACCACGACCCGAAGAGCCGCAGGATCCACGGCGCGAGGACGACGAGCACCGTCACCGCCGGGACCACCATGCCCAGGGAGTAGGTGAGCACCTTGCGGTGGCGCTCCTCCAGCCGGTGCGGCTCCAGCGGGCCGTGGGCGACCAGGGACTGGCCGAACGACGCGGGGACGTTGAGCAGCACGAAGCACATGGACCAGGCGAGTGCGAAGACCGCCGCGTGGGACGGGCCGGTGAGGTTGATGACCAGGATAGGGGGCAGCGTGGTGCAGGCGATCCAGGCCAGGGCGGCCAGGTAGTCGGGGCCGACGTAGCGCACCAGCTCGCGCAGCGTGGGGGCCGTGGCCGGCACGGCGCGCGGGAGGGCAGTGAACCGCGGGTATGCGCGGGCGGCGTAGTACCAGACGGCCCCGGCCAGGACGACGGCCATGGAGACGGTCCAGGAGAACCAGACGCCGGCCCCCGGCACCGCCACCGCGAAGCCGAGCAGCAGGACGAGCTTGCCGAGGTTGAACGTCTGGGTGGCGACCGTGGACGCCCCGGCCTGGCCGACGGCCACGAGCGTCGAGCAGTGAAGGACGTACAGCGTCCAGCCCATGGTGGCCGCGACGAAGAAGAACGCCTGTGGTGGGGAGGACAGGAGCGGGCGGAGGGCGGGCGCGAAGGTGCCCAGGCCCATGAGGAAGACGGCGGCGGCAACGGCGCTCGTCGTCAGGGCGACGGCGTAGAAGCCGAGCACGAGCCGCCCGGCCCTGGCGCCGGCGGCGGGCACGAAGCGCAGGACGGCGCTCATGAGGTTCAGCTGCGCGACGCCGGCAAGGAACATCATCGCCGAGATGAGCGAGGAGTTGGCGCCGACGACCTCCGGCGGGTAGAGGTGGGCGGCGGACAGCCAGAACGCGACACCGGCCACGGCCGTGACGACCGACCCGCCGGCCAGGAGCCATCCTGCGCGGTAGACGGGCTGGCTCCACTGGGCCGATGCGCGACGCCGGCCGAGGCCGAGGATGACGCCCACGCTCATGGGGGTGCCCCCCAGGGAGTCGTGGACCGGTAGCGCCACCGGCTGAGCAGGTAGGCGGGCGGCCCGAGGGCCAGGCCGGCGCGCTCACGCCAGGTGAGCTCGGTGGGGAAGTCGGAGCGCTTGCCCTGGTTCTTCGGCGAGTCGTGCGCCAGCAGGTGGGCCGTGGCGGGCACGGCGCGCCGTGCCATCTGCGCGACCAGGGACGGCTGCCGCCACGCGGTGGACGTGAGGTAGGCGCCGAGCCCGATCCCGTAGCCGAAGGACTGGCGGCGCAGCCCCGCGTAGTCCCGCCGGTGCCAGTGCCGCACGATCGCGGCCGGCTGGTAGGCCAGCACGCCACCGTCGAGGACCACCCGGCAGAACGCGGTCAGGTCGTCGCCGCCCCGGGCGGGGGTCCCGGCACCGGTGGCCCGGTCGAACCCGGCCCGGTCCCGCAGCCAGCCCGTGCGGAAGGACATGTTGGCGCCGGAGCCGAACCGGCCGGCGGTGAACGGGAACAGTGGGTCAGGGCTCGGTCGCGTCAGGCTGAAGCGGCGTTCCTCGAACCCGCGGGCGAACCCGCCCGCCTGCTCGACCCACACCTGGGCGGCCGTCTCGAGCTCGGCGGCCAGGATCAGGCCGGTCACGCAGGTGACGTCCTGGTCGGCGAACGTCTCCGCCACCGCGGAGAGCCACCACGGGTCCACCTCGACGTCGTCGTCGGTGAACGCGACGACGTCCCCGGTGACGTGGTCGAGGGCGGTGTTGTGCGCGAGCGCCAGTCCCGGACGGCTGGTGTGCACGTACCGCAGGGCGAAGGGACTGCTGCGTGCCTGCAGCGCCAGCCGGGTCTCGGCGCTCGAGGGGGCGCTGTCGACCACGACGACGTCGAACCGCTGGTAGCGCAGGCGTTCCAGCGACGCCAGGGTGCGCTCGAGGCTCGCGGTGCGGTCGCGGGTCGCCACCACCACGGTGATCGAGGGTTGCCCCGGCGCCGAGCGGACCTCCAGGCACCCCGGGGCGTGGTCCGGGGCCAGCCCCTGCACGGGCAGCCGGTCGGGGACCGACGCCCCTTCGGAGCGAAGGTGCTCGCGGACGCGGTCCGCGACCTGGGGCCACGCCCGGGCCGCGAGCTCGTCCGGGGCCAGCCCCGCTCCGTCCCAGCGCAGGTCGACCTCACCCATGGGCCGGGTGTGCAGCCGGGCCAGCAGCCGCGTGCCGGCGTGCCTCGGCGAGGAGGGCAGGTGGGGCAGTGGCGCGTCCAGGTCGAGGTCACCGACGAGGAGCGGTTCAACCATGGTGTGTGGCCAGCTGACGACGTCCGGAGTAGGGCAGGTGCAGCAGGTCCAGGGCGTGGCGTGCCCGGTGGCGGCGCTGACGGTCACGCAGCACGCTCCTCAGGACGAGGTTGCCGTCCCGGATGGCGTGGAGGTTGGACCGACCGCTGCGGCGGGGCAGCTCCAGGCTGGGGACCTCGGCGATCCGGAGACCGGCCTTCAGCGCGTGCACGGTCATCTGGGCCTCGATGTCGAACCCGTCCGCGGTCAGGTCGAGCAGGTCCAGGAACTGGCGGTGGAAGGCGCAGAAGCCATAGCACAGGTCGGTGAGGTTCGCGTCGTACAGCGTGTTCACCAGCTGCAGCAGCGCCCAGTTGCCTGTCCGGCGGAACGCGGTGATGTCCAGCGACCCGCCACCGGCGATGAACCGCGAGCCCTTGACGAAGTCGTAGCCGTGGGTGAGGAAGTGCAGGAAGTGCGGGATCTCCCGCGCCGACATGCTGCCGTCGGCGTCGATCATCACCACGATGTCGCCGGTCGCGGACGCGAAGCCGGCCCGCAGCGCATCGCCCTTGCCGGTGCCCGACTGGGCGACGAAGCGGATGTCGGGTCGGTGGATCGAGGCCATCAGCAAGGTGGCGTCCTCCGAGCGGCCGTCGACCATGACGACCTCGTCCACGCAGTCGGGGATCTCGCCGAGCACCCACGCGAGGTTGCGCGCTTCGTTCTTGGCGGGGATCACCAGGCTCACGGTCAGGGCCCGGGGGGCAGGGGCCGGGCCGAGTGGCGTCGTGGCGTGCAGGGGGCTGTCGGCGTGGGTCGCCGGTTCGGTCGACCAGGGGGATGCCCCGGCCGTGGTAGCGGGGGCAGCGGTGACGTGGGTGCCCGATGCCCCGTTCTGGGTGGTGTGTGCGGTGTTCGGCAGGTCCACCGGAGTCTCTCCTCACATCCGGGGAGTGAGCCGCAGCCCGACAAGTCTTGGCTGCGCTCGCGCAAATGCAGTCTTCACAGTCCGGGGCTTGTGGCCGGACGCTGGCGGGAGCCGGACGGTGTGGGTCGCCGAGCTGTTCTGATGCCCCCGTCACCAGCGAGTCTTGTTCGGCTCCGCGGATCCGCACTCAAGCAATGCGCGTACGGCACCGGCGTCATAAACGACGACCGTTCCTATGAGGGGTCACATCCAGATCGAGGTGAGCGGTGGCTCCGACGCGGCACGCCCCACCGGCGCCACCCGCAGCAGGTCGGACAGCATGCGCAGCACGCGGTAGTGGTTGACGTGGTCGGCGTAGTGCCCGGGCCGGACCCCGGCCCCGACGACCACGGTGACGACGTGGTTGGCAGCGTTGTCGTCGTCCTCGTCCCACGTCAGCACGAGCAGGCTGTTGTGGGTTCGGGCCCACGCCGCGTAGGAGCCCAGGTGCGTGGCCAGCCAGTGGTCGCCGGTGGCGATGCTGCCGTCGTGCATGTCGTTGGCGACGTTGGGGACCACGAAGGCCAGCGCCGGGAGTGCCGCGGGGTTGGCCGGCCACTGGCTGAACGGCTGGTTCGCACCGGCGGGGACGGTGGTGAAGTTGACCCAGGGGTTGTGCCGCCGCGCGTAGGAGCCGGCGTCGCACCCGGTGAACCCGGTGGCGGGCAGGTCCTCGGAGTAGCCGACGAACCGTCGCCCCGACGCCAGCACGCGGCTGCCGAAGTTGGCGCCGGTGTAGGTGTGGGGGCAGGAGTCGTCGCCCAGCCCCTGGGTGGACCCGGAGAACAGCGCGAGGTAGTTGGGCTCGCTCGGGTGCGCCACGGCATACGACTGGGTGAGCAGGGCGCCGGACCTGGCCAGGCCGTTGATGAACGGGGCGTCGGAGGCCCCGATGATCTGCCCGTAGGAGTGGTTCTCCATGACCACCACCACGACGTGCGCGGGGCGGGGCACCCCAGCGGCGGCGGCCGACGCGGCCGGTCGCTCCGCCACCCCGGTGGTGTGCTGGACACCCCCGGCGGCGGAGGGCATGGCGCAGGCGGCGAGCAGGGAGGCAAGTGCGGCGGTCCGGGTCGCTGCGGCGCGGACAGGACGTGGCGCGACGGTCATGGGGCCCTCCCCAGATGGCTTGGTGGTCCGACGAGGTCGGTGTGCGGCCCCTCGTTCGAGGCTACGTCCGTCCCGGGCCGGGCGACGACGGCCCGCGCCTGTGAATCCGTGACGTCGGGCCCGGCCACCTGCCGCTCCGTCGCACCGGGGCGCCCGGGACAAACGTCCCTGTCGGGGAGGTCGCGCAGACACACGATGAGTCCGAGCGGAGGCAGGCATAGCCGCGGCCGGCGCACCGCTGTCCGCGTGACCCCGTCGAGCCGGTAGGGGAGGACCCCCATGCAGGTGCCGTCACCGTTCGAGTACGAACGGGCTTCGTCCGTGGACGAGGCCATCGCGTTGCTGCAGCGCCACGGGGAGGGCGCCCGGCTGATCGCCGGTGGTCACAGCCTGCTCCCGCTGATGAAGCTGCGGCTCGCCTCGCCGGAGGTGCTGGTCGACATCAACGCGCTGACCGACCTGCAGCGGATCCGGGTCGAGGCCGACGCCGTGCGCATCGGCGCGATGGTGCGTCACGCCGAGCTGCTCGCCTCGGCGGTGGTCGGCGAGCACTTCCGCCTCCTGCACGAGGCCGAGCAGGTGATCGCCGACCCCGCGGTGCGCAACCGCGGCACGGTCGGCGGGTCGCTGTGCCAGGCCGACCCCGCCGAGGACCTGTCGGCCGCGTTCGGGGCGTTGCGGGCCGAGGTCGTCATCCGCGGCGCCGGCGGCGAGCGCGTCGTGCCGGTGCGCGAGCTGGTGACCGGGCCGTACGAGACCGTCGTCGCGCCTGACGAGATCCTCACCGAGGTGCGGGTGCCGATCCGCCCGGGCACGGGCAGCAGCTACCGCAAGGTCGAGCGCCGCGCGGGCGACTGGCCGATCGCCTCGGCCGGGGCGGTGGTCCGGCTGGAGGGCGACACGATCGCCGAGGTCGGCATCGGGCTGGCGGCCGTGGGCGCGGCGCACTCGGTGGTGCGCGGCGCCGAGGACGCCATCCGGGGGCGGGCCGCCGACGAGGAGAGCATCGAGCTCGCGGCGGTCCGGGCCAGCGAGGAGTGCTCGCCGACCACCGACCAGCGCGGGCCCGCCGACTACAAGCGCGCGCTCGTGGCGGAGCTGGTCCGTCGCGTGCTGCGCACCGCCATCGCGCGCAGTCGCGGAGAGGAGGCCTGAGGCCATGCAGGTGACCATGACGGTCAACGGGACGCAGGTCAGCGAGGACGTCGAGCCGCGGCTGCTGCTCGTGCACTTCCTGCGGGACACCCTCGGGCTGACCGGCACCCACTGGGGCTGCGACACCTCCAACTGCGGGGTCTGCGTGGTCCAGCTCGACGGGCTGCCGGTCAAGAGCTGCACCGTCCTGGCGGTCATGGCCGACGGCCACGACGTGCGCACGGTCGAGGGCCTGGCCGACGGCCCCGAGCTCGACCCGGTGCAACAGGGCTTCATGCACGAGCACGGCCTGCAGTGCGGCTTCTGCACCCCCGGGATGATGCTCACCGCCCGGCACCTGCTCGACACCAACCCGCACCCCACCACCGACGAGGTGCGCGAGGCGATCTCGGGCCAGATCTGCCGGTGCACGGGCTACGAGAACATCGTGCGGGCCGTCCAGTGGGCCGCCGAGCACCCGAAAGACGTTGCCACTGAAGGGGTCTCGCCATGACGACCACCGAGCAGCCCGCGCACGCCGACGTCGGCTTCGGACGGCGCCCCCGCGTCGAGGACGCGCGCTTCCTGCGCGGCAAGGGGCAGTACGTCGACGACATCACGCTGCCCGGGATGCTGCACGGGGCCATCCTGCGCAGCCCCCACGCCCACGCCAGGATCGTCTCGATCGACACCTCCGAGGCCGAGGCCCACCCCAAGGTCAAGGCGGTCATCACCGGCGCGACGCTGGAGTCGCTGAAGCTGGCCTGGATCCCGTCCCTCTCGCACGACGTCATCGCCGTGCTGGCCACCGACAAGGTGCGCTACCAGGGGCAGGAGGTGGCGTTCGTCGTCGCCGAGGACCGCTACTCGGCCCGGGACGCCCTCGAGCTCATCGACGTGGACTACGACGTCCTCGACCCGGTCATCGACGCGCAGCGGGCGCTGGACCCGGGCGCTCCGGTGATCCGCGACGACATCGAGGGCAAGGCCGACAACCACATCTTCGACTGGACCGCCGGCGACAAGGACCAGACGGACGCGGCGTTCGCCTCGGCCGAGGTCGTCGTGAAGCAGGACATGCTGTATCCGCGGGTCCACCCCGCTCCGCTGGAGACGTGCGGCTCGGTCGCGTGGATGGACCCGGTCAGCGGCAAGCTCACCATCTGGTGCACCACCCAGGCGCCGCACGCGCACCGCACCCTCTACGCCTTGGTCGCCGGGCTGCCCGAGCAGAAGATCCGCGTGGTCAGCCCGGACATCGGTGGCGGCTTCGGCAACAAGGTCGGCATCTACCCCGGCTACGTGCTCTCCGTCGTCGGCTCGATCGTCACCGGCGCGCCGGTGAAGTGGGTCGAGGACCGCTCGGAGAACCTCGTGTCCACCTCGTTCGCCCGCGACTACCACATGCACGGCGAGATCGCGGCGACCCGCGACGGCAGGATCCTCGGCCTGCGGGTGGACGTGCTCGCCGACCACGGCGCGTTCAACAACACCGCCCAGCCGACGAAGTACCCGGCCGGCTTCTTCCACATCTTCACCGGCAGCTACGACTACCCGGCCGCCTACTGCACGGTGAAGGGCGTCTACACCAACAAGGCGCCCGGCGGGGTGGCCTACGCGTGCTCCTTCCGCGTCACCGAGGCCTGCTACCTCGTCGAGCGGATCGTCGACTGCCTGGCCGACGAGCTGGGGATGGACCCCGCCGAGCTGAGGATGAAGAACCTGCTGCGCCCCGAGCGCTTCCCCTACCTCTCACCGACCGGCTGGGAGTACGACTCGGGGGAGTACCCGCGGGCGCTGGCCAAGGCGATGGAGATGGCCGGCTACGAGCAGCTGCGCAAGGAACAGGCGGAGAAACGGGCGCGCGGGGAGCTCATGGGCATCGGGGTCAGCTTCTTCACCGAGACCGTCGGCGCCGGCCCGCGCAAGCACATGGACATCCTCGGCCTGGGCATGGCCGACGGCGCCGAGGTGCGGGTGCACCCGACCGGCAAGGCCGTCGTCCGGCTCTCGGTGCAGACCCAGGGCCAGGGCCACGAGACGACGTTCGCCCAGATCGTCTCGGAGGTCACCGGCATCCCGTCGGCGGACATCGAGGTGGTCCACGGCGACACCGACAACACCCCGTTCGGCCTGGGCACCTACGGCAGCCGGTCCACCCCGGTGTCCGGGGCCGCGGTCGCCGTCGCCTCCCGCCGCATCGTCGACAAGGCGCGGCTGATCGCCTCGGCCATGCTCGAGGTGTCCCCGGAGGACCTGGAATGGGACCGCGGGAAGTTCTTCGTCAAGGGCGACCCGAGCACCGCGAAGACGATCCAGGAGATCGCGTTCGCCTCGCACGGCACCCAGGAGCTGCCCGAGGGGGTCGAGGGCCACCTCGACGCCGAGTGCGTCTACGACCCGCCGAACCTCACCTACCCCTTCGGCGCCTACATCTGCGTGGTGGACGTCGACAAGGGCACCGGGCAGGTGAAGGTGCGCCGGTTCATCGCGGTCGACGACTGCGGTCCGCGGATCAACCCGATGATCGTCGAGGGGCAGGTCCACGGCGGCCTGGCCGACGGGGTCGGCATGGCGCTGATGGAGGTCATCGCCTTCGACGAGGAGGGCAACTGCCTGGGCGGGTCGTTCATGGACTACCAGCTTCCGACCGCGCTGGAGTGCCCCAGCTGGGAGCTCGGCGAGACGGTCACCCCCTCACCGCACCACCCGCTGGGCCTCAAGGGGGTCGGCGAGTCGGCCACGGTCGGGTCGCCCCCGGCCGTGGTCAACGCGGTCATCGACGCGCTCAAGCCGTATGGCGTGCGGCACGTGGACATGCCGCTCACCCCGGCGCAGGTCTGGCGCGCGATGCAGGGCCGGCCCTTCCGCACCGACCTCGCCATCACCGACGAGTGACCCCCGAGCACCCGGAACGCTGATGCCCGCCCACCTCGACCTCGCCGGACGGGCCGCGGCACTGAGCGCCGAGGGGACGCCGTTCGTCTGGGCGACCGTGGTGCACGCCCACCGGCCCACGAGCGCCAAGGCGGGCGACTCGGCGATCGTCCTGGCCGACGGGCAGATCGACGGCTTCGTCGGCGGGGAGTGTGCCGAGGCCACGGTCCGCGCCCAGTCGCTGGAGGCGCTCTCCACCGGGCAGACCCGGCTGCTGAGGGTCGCCCCCGGCGAGGAGGAGACCGGCCTGCCCGACGAGGACGGCGTCATCACCGTGCACAACCCGTGCCTGTCCGGGGGCACCCTGGAGATCCTGCTCGAGCCGTCGGTGCCGCTGCCCGTGGTCGCGGTCGTCGGGTCCGCGCCGATCGCGACGGCGCTGCTGCGCGCGGACCGCCTCTTCGGCCTGCAGGTGCGCGCCCTCACCCCGGAGGAGGAGCTGCCCGACGGCACGCTCGCCGTCGTGGTCGCCTCGCACGGGCGCGACGAGGAGCCCGTGCTCACCGCGGCGCTGCGCGCCGGGGTGCCGTATGTCGGGCTGGTCGCCAGCCGCCGCCGCGGCGCCGCGGTCCTGGCCTCCCTCGACGTCGAGGACGCGCAGCGGGACACGGTGCACACCCCGGCCGGGCTGGACATCGGGGCCCGCACCGCCGACGAGGTGGCCCTGTCGATCCTCGCCGAGGTGGTGGCGACCCGCCGAGCAGCAGGTCCGGCCGGCGCGGCACGCACGGAGGCGGCGGCCACCCCGCCGGCCCCGGCGACGGCGAAGGACCCGGTCTGCGGGATGACCGTGGCGGCGGTGCCCACCAGCGTGCACGTCGACACCCCCGCCGGGACGGTGTGGTTCTGCGGCACCGGCTGCCGCACGGCATACCTGGACAACCCGGCGGCGTACGCGACGTGACCGCCCCCGACACCGCCACGGTCGCCGACCTGCTGCCCGACGTGCCCGCGCTGCAGGCCGGGCTGGACGCGGTCGACTACCTGGCCGACGAAGGCACCGCCACCGCGTTGTTCTGCGCCGCTCGCCTGGCCCAGCCGGTGCTCATCGAGGGCGAGCCCGGCGTCGGCAAGACCCAGGCCGCGACCTCCCTGGCGCAGGTGCTGCGCACCCCGCTGGTGCGGCTGCAGTGCTACGAGGGCATCGACGTCGCCGAGGCGCTGTACGAGTGGAACTACCCGCGCCAGCTGCTCAGCATCCGGCTGGCCGAGTCCCGTGGGGAGATGCTCGAGGACGCGGACGTCTTCGGCGAGGAGTACCTCGTCGCCCGGCCGCTGCTGACCGCGCTGCGCCACCCCGGCCCGCGCCCGGCGGTGCTGCTCATCGACGAGGTCGACCGCGCCGACGACGACTTCGAGGCGTTCCTGCTCGAGCTGCTCGCCGACGCGGCGGTGACGATCCCGGAGATCGGGACGCTGCGGGCGGCGTACCCGCCCATCGCGGTGCTCACCTCCAACCGGACCCGGGAGCTGCACGACGCCCTGAAGCGGCGCTGCCTGTTCCACTGGATCGACTACCCCTCGGCGCAGCGCAGCGCCGAGATCATCCGGCGCCGGGTGCCGGGCAGCTCGCGGACGCTGGCCGAGCAGGTGGCCCGGACCGTCGAGCGGCTGCGCCGGCTCGACCTGCAGAAGCCGCCGGGGGTGGCCGAGGCGATCGACTGGGTCGCGGCGCTGGAGCTGCTGGGGGTGCGCGCCCTCGACGCCGGCGCCGTCGAGCGCACCCTGGGCTCGGCGCTGAAGTACGTGGAGGACCAGCAGGTGGCGCGCGAGGCCGGGCTGGCCACGCTGGTCGCCGGGTGAGCCGGGGGCGGCCGTGAGCGCGGGGGTGCCGGCCGACCTGGCCAGCGTCTTCGGCCTCTTCGGCCGGGAGCTGCACCGGGCCGGGATCCCGGTGTCACCGAGCGAGTCGGCGCAGCTGGCCCGCGTGGTGGAGGTGTGCGACCCGCTCACCGTGGACCAGCTCTACTGGTGTGCCCGGGTCAGCCTGCTGCGGTCCCCGGACCAGGTGCCGGAGTTCAACGCGGTGTTCGCGCTCGTCTTCCGCGGTCTGGCCGACGTGGCCGAGCACCGCGGCCAGGAGCCGTCGGCCCTGCGTTCGGAGTCCCGACCGCCGCGCCAGGCCGCGGGGGAGCAGGGGAGCGAGCGACCGCCGACCGGGCCGGCCGGCACGCGTGCCGGCCGGGCGGGGGAGGAGGGGTCCGAGTCCGAGCCGCACGCGTTGCGGGCCCTCGCCAGCAGCGAGGAGCGGCTGCGGCACGCCGACCTCGGCGCGCTGGGCGACGCGGAGCTGGCCGAGCTGGCGCCGCTGCTGCACCGGCTGCTGACCACGCTGCCGACGCGGCGCACCCGCCGCCGGCACCGGCACCCGCGGGGGGACCGGCTCGACGTGCGCGCCACGATCCGGCGCAGCATCCGCTCCGGCGGGGACCCGGTGCTGGCCGTGCGGCGCTCCCGGCGGCGCCGGCCCCGGCGGCTGGTGGCCCTGCTCGACATCTCGGGGTCGATGGAGCCCTACGCCCGGGCCTGGCTGCACCTGCTCTGGGGCGCGGCGACGGTCGCCCGCGCCGAGGTGTTCGTCTTCGGCACCCGGCTGACCCGGCTCACCCCGGTGCTGCGGACCCGCAGCCCACAGCAGGCCCTGACCCAAGCCGGACGGGCGATGCCCGACTGGTCGGGTGGCACCCGGATCGGCCACAACCTCAAGGCGTTCATGCACCGCTACGGCCGCAGCGGGATGGCCCACGGCGCGGTGGTGCTCGTCGTCTCCGACGGGTGGGAACGGGACGACCCGGCC
Source organism: Oryzihumus leptocrescens (assembly GCF_006716205.1). Lineage (GTDB taxonomy): Bacteria > Actinomycetota > Actinomycetes > Actinomycetales > Dermatophilaceae > Oryzihumus > Oryzihumus leptocrescens. Next base: position 799,497 of record NZ_VFOQ01000001.1, read on the forward strand.
GTCCTGGGGGCGCAGATGGAGGCCATCGCCCGCCGGGCGCACCGTGTCGTGTGGGTCAACCCGCGGGTGGCCGCGCCGGGGTTCTTGCCGGACACCGGAGGCATGCAGGCGGCCCTGCCGTTCTGCGACGCCCTGCTGAGCGGGCACTCGGTGGAGGCGCTCACGGAGGTGGTGGCTGCCCTGGGCGGCGACCGGCAGGTGAGCGGCCGGCATACCGGCCGGTAACCGGACATGAGCGTCCCCACCGGGAACCACGGGCCCGTGTGCGACGATGCACCCGATGAACGCACACGGTGAAAGGAACAGCCGGTGAAGGGCAGGATCCTCGTCGTCGACGACGACCTCGCGCTGGCGGAGATGCTGGGCATCGTCCTGCGCAACGAGGGCCTCGAGGTCGTGCACGTCGCCGACGGTTCCTCGGCGATGGCCGCTTTCCGCGAGAGCCGGCCCGACGTGGTCCTGCTCGACGTGATGCTCCCCGGGATGGACGGCATCGAGGTGTGCCGCCGGATCCGCGGCGAGTCCGGCGTGCCGATCGTCATGCTCACCGCGCGCAGCGACACCGTGGACGTGGTCGTCGGGCTGGAGTCCGGCGCCGACGACTACGTGGTCAAGCCGTTCAAGCCGCAGGAGCTCATCGCCCGGGTGCGGGCGCGGCTGCGCCGCGGCGACGAGCCCGAGCCCGAGCGCCTGGAGATCGGCGACCTGGTCATCGACGTGGCCGGCCACTCGGTCAAGCGCGACGGGCAGCCGCTGTCGCTGACCCCGCTGGAGTTCGACCTGCTCGTCGCGCTCGCCCGCAAGCCGTGGCAGGTGTTCACCCGCGAGGTGCTGCTGGAGCAGGTGTGGGGCTACCGCCACGCCGGCGACACCCGGCTGGTCAACGTCCACGTGCAGCGGCTGCGCTCCAAGATCGAGCAGGACCCCGAGCACCCCGAGATCGTCGTGACGGTGCGTGGCGTCGGCTACAAGGCGGGTCCGAGCTAGCCGATGTCCGAGCCGAGCCGCCCGGCGCCCGAGCAGCCCTCCCGGTTCGCGATCCGCAGGACCCGGGCACTGCGCAGTGCCGGTTGGGCCGTGGCCCGGGCCCGCGCGGCGGTGATCGGCTCCGGGCGCTGGCTCGCCCACCAGTGGCGCGCGTCGCTGCAGTTCCGGGTCATCTCCATGACCATGCTGCTTGGCCTGGTCGTGGTGCTGCTGCTCGGGTCCTACCTCTACCAGCAGATCGCCGACGGCCTGGTCTCCGACCGGGTCAAGTCCGCGACGGAGGAGGCGGCCCAGGGCACCCGGGCCGCGCAGACCCGGTTCGACGCCGCCGACCGCACAGACCCGACGAGCCTGAGCGTGCTGGCCACCGACCTGGTCCAGCAGCTGGCCTCGCCGGGCGCCGACCACGCGCGCGACGTCATCCTCACGCGGGCCCTGCACAACACCCGCACGCCGGTGGTCGCGACCCGCCTCTCCGGCGACGTCGGCCTGCCCAGCGTGCCCGCCGAGCTGCGCCAGGCGGTCGCCGCCGACGCCACCCACCAGCACGTCCAGATCATCGCCACCAGCTCGTCGGACACCGGGGCCGCGGTGCCGACGGTCATCGTGGGCAGCCAGGTCTCGCTGCCCGTGGCCGGCACCTACGAGCTGTACTTCGTCTTCCCGATGGAGCGCGAGCAGGCGACGCTGAAGGTCGTCGCGCAGACGTTCACCCTCGGCGGTATCGCCCTCGTGCTCATGGTCGGTGCGGTCGCCTACGTCGTCACCCGGCTCGTGGTGGAGCCGGTACGCCGTGCCGCCGAGGTGGCCGAGCGGCTCGCCTCCGGCGGGCTGCACGAGCGGATGCGGGCCCGGGGGCAGGACGACCTGGCCCGGCTGGCCAAGTCGTTCAACGCCATGGCCGAGAGCCTGCAGAAGCAGATCCGCCAGCTCGAGGACCTCTCCCGGGTGCAGCAGCGGTTCGTCTCCGACGTCTCGCACGAGCTGCGCACCCCGCTGACCACGATCCGCATGGCCGGCGACCTGATCCACGACTCCCGCGACGAGTTCGACCCCTCGGTGTCCCGCTCGGCCGAGCTGCTCCACGACGAGCTCGACCGGTTCGAGTCGCTGCTGGGCGACCTGCTGGAGATCAGCCGTTTCGACGCCGGGGCGGCGGCGCTCGACCTGGAGGCCACCGACCTGCGCGACACCGTGGCCCGGGTGGTGGAGGCGACCGTGGCCCTGGCCGAGCGCCGCGGCAGCGTGGTCCGCGTCGACGCCCCGCACCGGGCGTGCGTCGCCGAGATCGACCCGCGCCGCGTCGAGCGGATCCTGCGCAACCTCGTCGTCAACGCGATCGAGCACGGCGAGGGCCGGCCGATCGTCGTGCGGGTCTCCTCCAACGGCACAGCCGTCGGGGTGACCGTCCGCGACCACGGCGTCGGGCTGCGCCCCGGCGAGGCGGCCCTGGTGTTCAACCGGTTCTGGCGCGCCGACCCGGCCCGCGCCCGTACCACGGGCGGCACGGGGCTCGGGCTGGCCATCGCCCTGGAGGACGCCCACCTGCACGACGGCTGGCTGCAGGCCTGGGGTGAGCCCGGACGCGGTTCCTGCTTCCGGCTGACCCTGCCCCGCCGCGCGGGCGTGGGCATCGACCGCTCGCCGCTGCCCCTCACGCCGGAGGAGGAGCAGCCCCGGTCCACCCGGGGCGTCGGCGGGCCCTACCAGCAGCTCGGTCGTCAGGCCGAGAGCTCCCGATGAGGGCGCGCGGCCTCGCGGCCGTCCTCCTCGGGCTGGCCCTGGCGACCGGCGGTTGCGGCGGCCTGCCCACCTCCGGGCCGGTGCGAGAGGGGCTCTCCGTGGGGAGCCCTCCGGTCGAGCCGGTGCGGGTGCTGCCCGACGGGCCGGCCGCGGGGGCCACGCAGGAGCAGATCGTCCGGGGCTTCCTGCGGGCGGCGGCCGGCTTCGACGACGACCACGCCGTGGGCCGCTCCTTCCTGCTGCCCAACGTCGCCCAGAGCTGGGTGCCCGACCACGGCGTCACCGTCTTCCCCGGCGAGTCCTCGCTGTCGGTCCGGTCGCTGCCCGGGGACCGGGTGCGGGTCACCGTCCCGGCCACGGCGAGCATCGACGAGTCCGGTCGCTACCGCGAGCTGCCGAACGGCTCCACCGCCAGCGCCACGTTCGGCCTGCAGCAGGCCGGTGGGCAGTGGCGGATCGCCAGCACCCCGGCCGGCTTCGGGCTGTGGCTCAGCGAGGCCGACCTGGACCGCCTCTACCGCGCGTTCGCGATCCACTACGCCGTGCCGGCCACCCGGACCCTGGTGCCCGACGAGCGCTGGTTCCCCCTCACCCCGGGGCTGGCCACCACCCTGGCCCGGGCCCAGCTCGGGCCGGTGCCCGACTACCTGCGCGGAGCGGCGGTCAGCGGCGTGCCCGAGAGCACCCGCCTGGCCGTCGACGCGGTGCCGGTGGAGAACGGGCGCGCCGCGGTGGACCTGTCGGTCAGCGGCCTGGTCGCCGACCCGGAGCTGCGGCGGGCCATGTGGGCCCAGTTCGTGGCCACGTTGACCCAGGCGCCGACGGTGTCCTCGGTGTCCCTGCTCGTCGGCGGCAGCAAGGTCGACCTCCAGGGGGTCCCCGAGGCGCCGTCCAGCCTGGTGCAGGTCGGCTACCCCGAGGACAGCGACGACACCCAGGTGACCAGCGTGGTGGTGCGCCAGGGCACCGCGCTCCACCGGCTCGACCCCGGCCGGCTCGGCGGCACCGAGGACCCGCGCCGGGCCCCGGCCAGCCTCACCAGCGAGCTGCCCGCGATGCCGCTGACCTACGGGCCGCTGGCGCTCTCCCGCGACGGGGCGGAGGTGGCCGCGGTGACCACCGACGGCACCAGCCTGGCCCGGTGGCGCGGCACCAGGCTGATCCAGGTGGCTCCGTTCGCCCGGGACCTGACCCGACCCGCGTTCGACAGCCGGCACGGCCTGTGGGTGGGCGGGACCAGCGGGGGCACCCCCCACGTCTGGGTCATCGACACCTCCGCGAGCCCTGCGGCGCCGCGTGCGGTCGACGTGCCCTGGCTGGGTGACCGGCGCGTGGTGGCGCTGCGCGTGGCCGCCGACAGCACCCGCATGGTCCTGGCGACCCGTGGCCCCGGTGGAGACGTGCGCGTCGACGTCGTCGGCATCGTGCGCGCGGCCAACGGTGCCCCGCGCAGCCTGACCATGCCGTTGCGGGTGGGGGAGCGGCTGACCACGGCCCGTGACGTGGCCTGGGTGGACTCGCGGACGGTCGCGGTCCTGGGCTCGGCCGGCCCGGAGGATCCGTTGCGGCCCTACCTGGTCGAGGTCGGCGGCCCGACCACGGCCCTGGCGCCGGTGGCCGGTGCCGTGTCGCTGACCAGCACCGGCGGTCCCCGCGGGCTGGTCGTGGCCAACGACCGGGGTCAGGTGCTGACGCGCGCCGGCAACGGCTGGGTCGTCGAGAACAGCGCCAACGACCTGGTCGTCCCTGCCGGCTGATCCCGACCTGCCCGGTTGAGCTGCCCCGGCCACGGTGGTGCTGGTCTGCCCCATCCTCCGTTCGGATGACCCGGCGACGTCTTTTGGGGCGGAAGTGGACCAAGAGGTGCTTGTCCCTCGCGGCGCGCCCCTACCGTGTGCACGAGTGTCGTGAGGCAGGGGGGATACGAGCATGGACGGCGATACCGACATCGCGGTGAGAACCCCTCAGCGCGAGCGACGCCGGGCACGGCGCCGGGTCTTTCCCCCGTCGGCGCACGCCGGCGGCGCAGTCGTGAGGTTGCCCGACCACAGGTCAGAGCAGGTCGCTCGCCGCGCGCGCGGCCGCCGCGGGCACGTACCGTGGTCCGGGCCGGCGGCCGCTGTCCTGACGGTGTGCCTGACGCTCTCGGGTCACGAGCCCGCCGCGCTCGCCGTCCTCGTCATCACCGTGGCTTGCGCCCTCAGCGGGCGGCAGTCGGTCCTGGCCTCCGTCCCGACGGCGTTTCTCGGCGTGCTGTTCACGACGATCGTGGTGTGGATGGCTGCGGCCTGGGCCGGGTCGGGCCTGTTCTCGCGGGTCGTGGCCGCGCGTGCGTTGCTGGTCGCGATGACGGTCCTGGCAGTGATGGTCATGGCGATGCGTCACCGACACCTCTCGGATGCGCGGTTGGCCTCGCGCCCCGAGCTTCTGGTTGCCCTGCCCGCCGTCGTGGTCGCCGCCGTCGGCGTCACCGCGGGGCTCCTGCCGGTCGCCGTCGGGTCGGCCTGGTACCTCACCGGTGCCGACAACACCTCACATCTGCTGTGGGGCGTGGCGCTGCGACGGGCAGGGGCCCTGGACTACGGTGCCGTTTCCTACCCTCGTGGCTGGCACGCCGTGATCGCCACGTCGATGAGCGCCTCGGGCCAGCATTTCGGGAGCCCTGAGACCCTGCTCCAGTGGATCCGGCTCTGGTCCCTGGCAACCTGGGGGCTCTACGCGGCGCTCGTTCTCGTGACCGGGCTCTGTGCCCAGAGGATGGCGCGGACCGTGAACCTGCGGGAGCGCACGGCTGCACTTGCGGGACTCGGGGCCGGGGCCACGATGCTGACCGCGTCGTTCTTCACCTTCACCATGGCGATGGGGTTCCAGACCACGATCCTTCTGGCCTTCCTGCTGATCCTCAGCGCGCATGAGGTGATGACCTCAGCGCCGCCGCGGGCTTGCCTCAGCGCCCTTGCGGCCTTCGTGGCTGTTGCCCATACCTGGCAGCTGGCGCTCGCGGTCGCTGCGGTGCCGGTCGGGGCAGCCTTGTGGAGGCTCGCGAGAAGCCGAACAGGGGTGCGGCACCCGGCGATGGCCGTACTGGGGTGTTTCATCGCGGCTGCGCTGGCGGCGCCGCCGATGTGGTCCGCGGCGACTCACCTGGGTCTCCGGACGGTGGGAACGCCGGGTGGGGTGGGCCGCCTGCCCGTTGAGTGGTTGGTCATCGGAGTCGCGGCCGTCGCGCTGTGCTGCTGGCGAGCCGCGCTTCCGCAGGGAGTGCTGCTGGTCGGCGCGATGGGCGCAGCCTCCGTCATCACGGGGGTGTTGGTCGGGCTGGCCGCCCATGCGTCGCTGTCGTCGTACTACCCGACCAAGATGTTCTGGCACGCAGCCGCATTCGCGGTACCGGTCTCCTGCGTTGCGGTCGCGCTCGTCGCGACGCAGGCCGGGGCTCACCATGCGCGCGGCTGCTCCTCAGCCCGCAGGACCGTGGCGGTGACCCTGGCGAGCGTCTTCGGTGCGGCGGCGATCGTCACGCCCCTCGCGATGGTCAGAAGCCCGTGGGCCGTGGATGCCGGGGCCACGCTGAGTGCGGTCACGCAGCCGGAGGCGCGCCGTGCGCAGGTGGCTTGGAGGGTCACGCCCGGCTCGGCAGGAGACACGCTCGCCCTGGTGCTCCTCGACTACTACTCCGTTCGCACGGGGACGGCGCGGACCGCACCTCGAGACCTGACGTATGAAGAGGCATGCGACCGCCTGCGCGCGAGCTCTGACCCAGCCGTCCTGACCACTGCCTCACAGACCCAGGTGTCCCGTGAGTTCAGCTGTGTCCCGGGCGTCCGTGCCATCACGGTCCCCGACAGCAGGTCCTGACTCCAACGTCCCTGGGCTCGCGGCCCCGAGTGCACAGTGGTTACCGCCTCAGGGGGTGCCCGGAGCCACCAGCAGCGAGAACCTGGCGGTCGAGGCGGTGACCCGCCAGCCCAGCTCCTCGCGCAGGGCGAGGGCGAGTGGCGAACGGGTCTCCAGCACCGCGACCCTGGCGCCCGTTCGCTGCACGAACTCCCGCCATCCCGGCTGCACGGCCTGCGCGTGCCGGTAGGCGTCGATGTAGGCCGGGTCGTAGATCTCCGAGCGCAGGTCGATGACAGGGACGAGCTGGGGCTGGGACCACAGCAGCCAGCCGCTCTGGGCGAAGTCATCGAGCACGACCGTGCCCTTCGGCAGCGCCGACAGGGGGGCCATGAGGCCGGTTGGCACCCCCGAGGGGCGTGCGGCCACGTGCGCGCACAGGGGCATGGCCACGGCGGCCGCGGCGACCAGGGCGCCCAGCCAGGACAGCACCTCCCGGCGGCCGGCGGTGGCCGGCCTCGCCGAGCGCAGCCCCTGCAGCGCCCCGGCGAGCAGGGGAGCGGCGAGGATGGCACCGACGGCGACGGTGCGCAGCATGACCAGCGTGGAGACCACGGAGGCGGCCGCGAGCAGCAGCGACAGCCAGGCCACGGGTCGACCGGAGCGCACCCACACCAGCACCGTCGTGGCCACCATGGCCAGCGCGACGATGGCGAAGATGTTGGTGACGGTCGTCGGCTGCCACTCCTGCACGAACCGGCTCGCGGTCGAGCCGACCTCGAACGGCGTCAGCAGCAGCCGCGGCCCCACCGGGGTCAGAGCCGCCACCACCACCGACAGGGCGGGCACGAGCAGCAGGCGCAGGGCCGCGGCCCGGCCCACGCGTCGGTCCAGCACCAGGCCGGCGACGAACACCACGCCGACCACCGGTCCGACCGACCACAGCCCGTGGCTGCAGGCCCATACCCACGTCAGCGGCACCAGCCACCAGCGCGGCCGCAGGTCGTCCGCCGTTCGCCACCAGACGCCGACGGTCACCGCCAGCAGGACGAAGCTGACCAGCTGGGGCCGCTCCGACAGGCTGCCGCCCGTGCCGACCAGGGCGGCGATGGCGGCGATGACGGCCGGGACGCTGTCTGCGACGCGGCGGCACGCCCACACGAGGGCGCCCAACAGGGCCAGCATCGCAGCGCACCGCAGCCATGCCACCCCGGGCAGCCCGACCAGCTCGTTCGCCCTCGCGGCCACCACCTCGGGCAGCCACTGGGTCAGCACGAACGGGCGGGTCGACGCGGGCACCCACGGGTCCGGACCGGCGAAGGAGCCGCCGTGCAGCACCAGCTCGCCGGTCTTGAGGTGCCACCAGGTGTCCGGGTCGCTGACCGCGCGCACCCCGAGCTTGACCGTGGCGACGATGGTGAACAGCGCGAACGCGGGGGCCAGCCATTGAGGGTCACGGTGTTCCGTGGCCGGCGCGGGCGCCGTCTTCGCCGGGGCCTGGCGACGGCCGAGCAGGGTCATGGCGCCTCCAGGAGCGTGTACCCGCGGTCCCGCCCGAGCGTGCGCCAGCCGAGGCGTGCGGCGAGGGCGCCGGTGAGGGGGGAGTCGGTGCGGAGCACGGCATACCGGGCCCCGGTGTCGCGCACGAACTCGCGCCACCCGGGGGCGGCGGTGGTGGCCGCCACGTAGCGGTGCAGCCACGTGGCGGAGTAGACCTCCGAGCGGATGTCGACCACGGGTACCAGCTGCGGCTGGCTCCACAGGAGCCACCCGCTGAGGTCGTCGTCCTCGAGGACGACGCTCCCGGCCGGTATGCCGTGCAGCTGGCTCGCGAGCCCCAGGGGCACCCGCGTGGGCTGCTGGGCCACGTGCGCGGCGACCGGGGCGGCGACCACGAGTGCGGCGAGGACGAGGGAGGCCAGACCTCGCCACTCGGCCGGCCGCGCCGGCTCGGGCCGGCGGCCGGTGCGCTGCTGGAGCGCGTCGGCCAGCAGCGGTGCGGCGAGGACGGCCCCCACCGGGACCAGCCGGTTCATCGCGAGGGTGGCAGCGACGGCGGCGACCGCGAGCAGCACCTGCCACCAGCCCGGTCGGCGGCCGGAGCGCGCCCACAGCACGACGACAGCGCCGATCACCAGCAGGACGAGGGCGGCGTGCGGCTCCCGGGGGGAGGTCGCCTGCCATTCCTGCACGAACTCCGACCCGTTCGCGCGATAGGTCAACGGCGTGAGCAGCAGCTGGGGGCCGAGCGGTGTCACAGCCGCGGCCAGCGCGCTCAGGGCCGGCACCGCCAGCAGCCGCAGCGCCTGCCGGCGGTCGAGTCGACGGTCGAGGGCCAGGCCCAGCACGACCGGGATGCCGACGCCGATGCCGATCACCCACAGGCCGTGGCTGCAGGCCCACAGGAAGGTCAGCGGGACCAGCCACCAGCGCGGGCGCAGGTCGGCCGCGCTGCGCCACCAGGCCCCCACCGTCAGGGCGAGCAGCACGAAGCTGACCAGCTGGGGGCGCTCGGTGAGCCCAGGCCAGGCGCCGGCGACGGCGGCGCCGGCGCACAGGAGGGACACGGTACGGCCCGCCACGCCCCGGACGCTCCACGTCGTGGCGAGCAGCAGCGCAAGGATGCCGAGGCAACGCAGCCAGGCCAGGAACGGCAGGCCGGCGACCTGGTAGCCGAGCTCGGCGACCACCGAGGGCAGCCACTCGGTGGGCAGGAACGCCCGGCTGGTGAACGGCGACCACGGGTCGGGGCTGCCGAAGCGCTGGCCGTCCATCAGCGCCTTGGCCACGCGCAGGTGCAGCCACGGGCTGGGGTCGCTGACCGCGCGGACCCCGAGCGCCGTGCACACCGAGACGACGGCTGCTGCCGCCAGCCAAGCGGCCCGGCGGGCCGTCCACGATCGGCTCACGGCAGCACGCCGGAGGGCCGGCGTAGCAGTGGTCGGGGGTTCGGTCAGCACAGTGCGAGTATGGGAAGCCCGGCTCGTGCACGCGGGGGACTTGGTCAAACTCCTCCCTTTGGATGAGGGCGTGCTTGGCCGTTCGACGCAGGAGTCGGGCGGACTGGGGGATGCCGCTGTCTGACTGCCACCAGCACCGTGGAGCGCGGTGCGAGTGGCACCGTCAACCGTTCACACATGGGGAGCAACCATGAGCATCAAGACCATCGCCCGCCTGCAGCACCTGACCCGGACCCGCGAGGAGGGCGCGACCGCTGTCGAGTACGGCCTCATGGTCGCGCTGATCGCCATCGTCATCATCGCGGCTGTCACGTTGCTGGGCCACAACCTCAGCACGATGTTCAACTCCGTCGCCGGCTCGGTCTGACCGACGCACGACCTCCGACGAAGCGGCGGCACCTGCGGGTGCCGCCGCTTCGTCGTGTACGGCCGGCCGCAGCCGGCTCGGGCCTCGGCATCCCCCGAACGGGTGAGTCGAGGACCACCGCTTCGGCGCCGGCAACGGCCGGATCAGTCGATTCGGGCGCGGCCGGCCCGGGGACAGGCTTGGTCGTGTTCCGGGGCCCCACCCGGACAACCCAAAGCCCTGGAAGGGGACTGCAATGTCTCGTCTCGTCAAGTTCCAGCTCAAGGCCACCGACGTCCTGCGCGGTGAGCGTGGCGCCACCGCCGTCGAGTACGGCCTGATGGTCGCGCTGATCGCCATCGTCATCATCGCTGCGGTGACCCTGCTCGGCCAGAACCTCAGCACGATGTTCCACTCGGTCGCGACCTCGGTCTGACCCTGTCGACGCCGTGCCCACGATGGTCATGACACGACCCTGGGACCACCTCCGCGGTCGGCTCGAGCGCCTGGCTCGGGCTGACCGCGGGGCCACGGCCGCCGAGTACGCGCTCATCGCCAGCCTGATCGCCGTCGTCATCGTCACGGCGGTCGCGCTCTTCGGACAGGCCGTCCTCGGCCTGTTCATCAGCTTCAACGCCACCTCCGTCTTCGGCTGAGCAAGGGGGTCATCGTGACCACACTGCGTCACTCATTCCGGGCCGGTGGCCGCGGCGCCCACCGCCGCGACCGGGGGGCCGCGGCGGTGGAGATGGCCCTCATCCTCCCGGTGCTGCTCTTCGTCCTGATGGGCCTGATCGACTTCGGTCGGGCCTACAACACCCAGATCCAGCTCAGCCAGGCCGCGAGAGAAGGCGCGCGGTTTGAGGCGCTGGGCTTCGACAACGGCACGGTCGACACGCACGTGAACGCAGCCGCGAGCTCCATCAGCCCCACGGTCGACTGGGCGCACTCAACCACGTGTCCGGCTGCCGGCGGCAGCGCGGTCATCAAGGTGGAGGCCCACTTCCAGTGGATCACGGGCATCAGCGCACTCTCGCACTTCTTCGGGCCCGGGACCTTCCCGACGCCCAGCGGAGACAAGATCACCTCAGAGGGAGTCATGCGATGCCTCGGTTGAGCATTCTGGGCCTGGCGCGTGCCGTGCGCGGCCACGTTCACGGCCGTCTGCGAGGGCGGGACGCGGGCGCGGTCGCGACGCTCGTGGCCATCATGCTGGGCACGGGAGTCATCCTCGGCTGCGCGGCCCTGACCATCGACACCGGTTCGCTGCTGTGGGAGCGCCGCCAGCTGCAGAACGGCGCCGACGCAGCGTCCCTGTCCGCGGCCAAGAGCTGCGCCGACCTGATCACTTCCTGCCCCACCCTGGTCGCCGCCGGCTCACCGCTGGCGAATCTCGCCGGCGCCAACGCCAGCGACAACGCCACCTCCATCGAGAACATCTGCTACAGCCCTGCGGCTATCGCGGCGAACTCGACGCTCGCGGCGTACACGTGCCCCGCTTCCGGATCCCCGAGCCAGCTCGTCAACTGCCCGCCGGTGGCGGCGAGCCTGACCGCGGCCAACTATGTCGAGGTCCGGACCAAGACGCTGACGTCCGGGGGCTCCTCGATCCTGCCGCCCTACCTGGCCCAGACCCTCGCAGGGGGCGGATACAGCGGCGAGACGGTCAAGGCGTGCGCCCGCGCGGCCTGGGGCCCGCCCACGAGCATGGCGATCACGGTGCCCATCACCCTGTCGGACTGTGAGTGGGAGAACGCCACCCTGGGCACCCCGCACGCAGCCACGCCGACCTATGCGCCCGACCCGGTTGGCGCATGGCCGGGTTACGGCGGCGCGGCCCAGCCCGCATGGCCAGCGGCGGCCACCACCCCACCGGTGGCTGGCAATGAGGTGGTCATCATGCTTCAGGACCCCAGTTCGCCTCAGCTGTGCACCAACTGGGCCGGTCATGACGTTGCGGGTGGCTTCGGTTACCTCAATTCCACCAGCTGCTCACCGAATGTCAGCGCCACCAACTGGAACAAGGTCGACCCTGGCAGCGGCTGGGCCAGCCTGGGCTGTGACCTGGGGCCGTACTGGAAGAGAGTCATCTACCTTCCGGTGTTCGACTGCGTGGTTCACCAGAACCCGATGCCCGGCCCGGTGCCGCCCTGGCCGGCGAACTGCTACGACAGCCCCGGCGGCGGGAACCACTGGTACCACATCGAGGGCTTCGCCAAGTTCTACCTCAGCGGGTACAAGCTCAGCGGCGCCCCCGCCGAGACCCGGGCCACGCCCACGACGGGCTCGGCTCCGTGCACCGGCCCTCAAAGGTGCCTTTCCGGGTGGTTCCTCGACGGACCGCTCCTGGGCAGCCTCGGCGGCCCGCCTCCACCCGGTCCGCCACTCGGGCCGTACGTCGTCCAAGTCGCAGGTTAAGGAGTCAGTCATGGGTCGTCGAGTTCTTGCGGTGCTCGCCGCAGTCGTGGTCGCACTGGTCGGCGTGGTGGCGGTGCTCCTCTACGCCAAGGGCGCGGACTCCCGCGCCGTGGCCGGCCAGAAACCGGTCGACGTGTACGTCGCCCAGCAGGTGGTGCCGGCCGGCACCACGGCGGGTGACGCCGTCGCCAACGGGCTGATGGCCCGCACCCAGGTGGCCGCCAAGGCCGTCCCTGCCGGAGCCCTCACCGCGGTCGACGACAAGACGTCAAAGCTGCTGGCGCTCAACGACATCGCGCCCGGTGAGCTCGTCCTGTCGAGCCGGTTCGGCACGACGCCGCTCGGGCAGAAGGCCCTGCAGGTGCCGGACGGTCAGGTCGCCGTCGCCGTGCAGCTGTCGGACCCCGCGCGCGTCGGGACGTTCGTGACCCCCGGGTCGCACATCGTCATCTACGACACCTACGGCTCGTCCGGCGGCAACGGCAGCGCGAAGCAGACCCAGGTGCTGCTCGACGACGTGCTCGTCATCGCGATGGGGTCTTCGTCCCTGACTCCGGTGCAGGGCCAGTCCCAGCAGACCCAGGCCCAGCAGTCCGGCACGCCCACGGCCCTGGTCACGGTGGCCCTGGCCCCCGACACCGCGGTCAAGCTCGTGCACGGCATCCAGACCGGCGAGCTCTACCTGGGCCTGCGCGGCACCGACGCCAAGGTGCAGGGCACCAAGGCCGTCACCGACACCACGCTCTTCGCCAAGTGACGAGGACCCACCATGACGCTCCTCTGGGACCAGGACCCCAACAGTCCTGACACCTACCGATACGCGCTCGGCACCGTCGATCGCCTCGACACCGCCCCCCTGGTGCTGCGAGCCCTGGCCGCCGCACCGCAGGAGCTGCTCGTGGTGGTCGGCCCCGAGGTGGACCTGCAGGCGGTGTGCGACCTCGCGCAGCAGATCCGGGTCGACCGCCCCGAGGTCGGGGTGATCATGCTCCGCCGCCGGCTCGACGTCACGGTGATGGGGCAGGCACTGCGCTCAGGCGTCCGCGAGGTCGTCCCCGCCGACGACCAGAACGCCCTGGCCGACACCTGCCGGCGCAACCTCGAGCTGTCGCAGCGGCTTAGGGGCGCCACCGGCGGCCCGGTGCACGAGGGACGGGTGGTCACCGTCTTCTCGGCCAAGGGCGGGGTCGGCAAGACGACGTTCTCGACCAACCTGGGCGCCTACCTGGCCTCCACGGGGGTCCGGGTGCTGCTCATCGACCTCGACCTCGGCTTCGGCGACGTGGCGATCAGCCTGCAGCTGATTCACGAACGGTCGATGAGTGACGTGGTGGCGATGTCCGGCGCGCTGGACGAGCAGGGCCTGGCCTCCGTCGTCACCCGGCACGAGAGCGGCCTGGATGCCCTGTGCGCCCCCAGCGAGCCCGGCGACGTGGACCGGATCTCCGGTGCCACCGTCAGCGAGGTGATCCGGGTCGCCCGCCGGATGTACGACGTCGTGCTCATCGACACGCCACCGGCGTTCACCGAGCACGTCCTCGTGGGCTTCGACGCCAGCGACCTGCTGGTGCTCATCGCCACGCTGGACATCCCGGCGCTGAAGAACCTGCGCGTCACCCTCGACACGCTCGACCTGCTGGGCAACCCCCGCGACTCGCGGGTGGTGGTGCTCAACCGCTCCGACGCCAAGGTCGGGCTCACCCACGACGACGTGGTCCGGACCATCAAGCAGCCGATCGCGGTGAGCGTGCCGAGCAGCCACAGCGTGCCGGCGTCGGTCAACCGCGGCGTCCCGATCGTCCTCAACGAGCCCAAGCACCCGGTCAGCGTCGCGATCCGCACGCTGGTGGACCGGCACGTCCGGCCGCTGGTCAACCGCGAGCCGGAGCTGGCGACCGCGGGGTCGCGCCCCACCGGGGCCGGCGACGCGCCACCCAACCCACCGCGCACACGCCGTGAGATGCGGTTCCTGCACCGAGGAGGCAAGCGATGAGCCTGGCCGATCGACTCGACAACGTCCGCCGCGGTCCGGGGAACCAGCCCGGCCACGAGGCCGTCACCGCGCTCCCGCTCGCCAAGCACCGCTCCCGGGACCCGTGGGCCGGCGTGAAGGCCAGTGTCCACCAGGCGCTGCTGGAGTCGCTGGGCCCGCAGCTCTACGACCCGCACCTGGAGCACTCCGACCTCGAGCAGCGGGTGCGCCACACCCTGCAGGCCGTCCTGGACGCCGAGCAGACGCCACTGTCGTCGGCCGACCGCACCCGGATCGCCCAGGAGGTCACCGACGAGATCCTCGGCCACGGGCCGCTGGAGCCGTTGCTGCGCGACGGCGAGATCACCGAGATCATGGTCAACGGCCCGGACAGCATCTACGTCGAGCGGGCCGGCCGGATCTACCCGGTGGAGGCCACCTTCACCAGCGACGCGCACCTGCGCCGGACCATCGACAAGATCGTCGGCAGGGTCGGGCGCCGGGTGGACGAGTCCAGCCCGATGGTCGACGCCCGCCTGGCCGACGGTTCCCGCGTCAACGCGGTGATCCCGCCGATCGCGCTGGACGGCAGCCTGCTGACCATCCGCAAGTTCTCGGCGGACCCGTTCACCGACCGCGACCTCATCGCCTTCGGGACCATGACCCCGCAGGTGCGCGACTTCCTCGAGGCCTGCGTGCGCGGCCGGCGCAACATCGTCATCAGCGGCGGCACCGGCTCGGGCAAGACCACGCTGCTCAACGTGATCTCCAGCTTCATCCCGGAGGACGAGCGGATCATCACCATCGAGGACGCGGCCGAGCTGCAGCTGCACCAGGACCACGTGCTGCGCCTGGAGTCCCGCCCGTCCAACATCGAGGGCCGGGGCTCGATCCCGATCCGCGAGCTGGTCAAGAACGCCCTGCGCATGCGTCCCGACCGCATCGTCGTCGGCGAGGTCCGTGACGGCGCCGCGCTGGACATGCTCCAGGCGATGAACACCGGCCACGACGGGTCGATCACCACCGTCCACGCCAACAGCCCCCGCGACAGCCTCTCGCGCCTGGAGACCATGGTGCTCATGGCCGGCGTCGACCTTCCGGTCCGGGCGATCCGCGACCAGGTGGCCAGCGCGGTCGACCTCATCGTCCAGCAGGCCCGGCTCAAGGACGGCACCCGTCGCGTGGTGGCCATCACCGAGGTCGAGGGCATGGAGTCCGACGTCATCACCCTCCAGGACCTGTTCGTCTTCGACTACTCCGCGGGCCGCGACGAGCAGGGCCGCTTCCGCGGGACCCTGCGCAGCACCGGGCTGCGTCCCAAGTTCACCGAGCACCTGCGAGATCTCGGGGTGGAGCTCAACCCGGCGATGTTCGTGCGGGGTGCGGGATGATCGCGCTCCGGCGGCGAGGCTGGCCGCACCGGCTGCCGGCCTCCGGCGCGCGGGCGCTGATCGCCTCCGCCATCACCGTGCTGGCCTCGTTCGGCACCGGCGGGGTGGCCATGGCGGCCATCGCGCCGGCACCGGTCTCGCTCACCGACATCACCGTCCACGGTGGCTCCCTGACCGCGCTCCTCACGGTGCGCGCCTCGGGGACGCCGGTCAGCCTCCCCGCTGGGTCGGTGACCGCGACGGTGGGCAACGCCGACGCTCCGGTCACCCTCCAACCGGTCACCGCCGGCCGCCGGGCGACCACCCTGCTGGTCGACACCAGCGGCTCGATGGGGGCTTCCGGCATGGCGACCGTGGCCCAGGCGGTCAACGCCTTCCTCGCCTCCGCGCCCCCTGACGTCCTCGTCGGGCTGGTCTCCTTCTCCGACCGGCCGCACGCGCTGGTGGCGCCGACCACCGACCGTGGCGCGGTGCGCCGGGCCGTCGCGTCCCTGAAGTCAAGTGGCGAGACCACGCTGTACGACGGCATCTTCACCGCCATCGCCCAGCTCGGCACCATCGGCGACCGCAGCTTCGTCCTGCTCAGCGACGGCGGGGACACCCGCAGCCGGCACACGCTCTCCCAGGCCGCCGAGGCGCTCACCTCGTCCGGGGTCCGCGCCGAAGTCGTGGGCTTCAAGACCGACGAGAGCCAGGACTCGGTCCTCACCGGCCTGGCGCAGGCCGGGAACGGCAGCGTCGCCTCCGCGACCAACCCCACCGCCGTGGACTCGGCCTTCACCGCCGCGGCCCGGGCGCTCAGCTCCCAGGTCCGGGTGCAGCTGGCGATCCCGAAGGGGCTGTCCGGGCGGCAGCAGGTCACGGTGACCGCCCACAGCGGCAACCACTACTGGATGGCCGGCAGGACGGTCGACCTCGGAGCGGCCACCGCGGTCGACACCGCTCCGTCCTCGGCTCCGGCGACCCCCGCCGCCGCGCCCGTCGCACCGGCCGCACCCCGGGCAGCCTTCTCCCTGCTCGGTATGCCGTGGCAGCTCGCAGCCGCGCTCGCCGCGGTGTTCCTCGGCGTGGTCGGCCTGGTCCTTGCCCTGGTCTCTCCGATGCTCAAGTCGGCCCGGACCAAGCGGGTCGACTCGATCGAGCACTACGTCAACGGCACGACGCCGGCGGCGCAAGGCGTCCCGGTCTCACCGAGCCAGCTCAGCAACACCCTCGTGGAGCTCGGCGAGAAGGTCATGGAGGGCCGCGAGTCGACCTCGCGGACCATGGCGCTGCTCGAGCGGGCCGACCTGCCCTGGCGCGCGGGGGAGTGGGCGGTCCTGCGGGTGGTGGCTGTCGTCGTCGGCATTGCCGGCGGGCTGCTCCTGCTGCACGCGAGCACCGGCCAGATGGTCTTCGGCGTCCTGGCCGGCGTGGTCGCCGGCCTGCTGCTCCCCTCGTTCATCCTGCGGTTCGCCGCACGGCGGCGGGTCAAGCAGTTCGAGGCGCAGCTGCCCGACGTGCTCAACCTCGTGGCCAGCAGCCTGTCGACCGGGTTCTCGCTGCTTCAGGCACTCGACGCCGTGGCGCGGGACGCCGCCCAGCCGGCCGCCAAGGAGTTCTCCCGGGCGCTGGCCGAGACCCGGATCGGCGCCGACGTCGACGAGAGCCTGGAGCGGATGGCCGAACGGATGGACAGCGAGAACCTGCGCTGGACCGGCATGGCGATCCGCATCCAGCGTCAGGTCGGTGGCAACCTCGCGGAGACGCTGCGCACCACGGCGGGAACCCTGCGCGAGCGCGAGTCGCTGCGACGCCAGGTGAGGGCGCTGTCCGCGGAGGGGAAGCTGTCGGCGTACATCCTCATCGCCCTGCCGATCGGCCTGTTCCTCTACATGAACCTGGTCAACCACGACTACGTCTCGCTCCTGTGGACCAACCTCATCGGGATCGGGATGCTCGTGGCGGCCGGGGTGTCCCTGGTGTTGGGCATCTTCTGGATGCGCAAGGTTGTCGACGTGGAGGTCTGACATGAGCTCACAGGTGTTCCTCTACGTCGGGCTGCTGGCGGTGGGCCTGTCCATCGCGGTGCTCGTCATGGCCTTCGCCTTCGACGCCGGCGCCCCCACCGGGGTGGCGCGCAGCCTCAGCCTCATCGAGCACGGCGTCAACCGGGCCGAGGTGGGCAAGCACGAGCTGCCGGCCACCGAGCGGCTGGTCAAGCCGCTGCTCGACGGCAGCCGCGGGCTGGCCGTCCGGCTCTCGCCGGCGGGCACCCACGACCGGCTCCAGCACCTGCTGGACCTGGCCGGCAACCCGGGCACGTGGACGGTCGAGCGCCTGCTCGGTCTCAAGGGTGCGGGCATGATCGGCGGCGCCGTCGTGGTGCTGCTGTTCGCCCACCTCAGCCTCGGTGGCCTGGTGCTGGCGCTCGTGGCCTCGGCGGTCGGGTTCTTCCTGCCCGACCTGCTCGTCTACAACACGGCGCTCAAGCGGCAGAACATCCTGCGCCGCGGGCTCGCCGACGCCCTCGACATGCTCACCGTCTGTGTCGAGGCCGGTCAGGGCTTCGACGCGGCGCTGCTCCAGGTGGCCAAGTCCACCCATGGCCCGGTCGCCGGGGAGTTCGCCCGGGTGCTGCAGGAGATCCAGATCGGCAAGTCCCGCGGCGAGGCGTTCTCCGCGATGGCCGCCCGGACCAAGGTGACCGAGGTCCGCACATTTGTCACCGCGCTGGTCCAGGCCGACCGCCTGGGCCTGCCGGTGGCCGGCGTGCTGCGCGAGCAGTCCGTGCAGATGCGGCTGGTGCGCCGTCAGCGGGCGGAGGAGAAGGCCCAGAAGATCCCGGTCAAGATCCTCTTCCCGATGCTGCTGTGCATCTTCCCGGCGCTGTTCATCGTCATCATCGGCCCGGGTGTCATCCGGATCGTGCAGACGTTCGGGCAGATGGGCCACTGACCCCGACGGGCGGCGGGGTCAGCGCTGGCGGTCCGGTTCGGCCTTGACGAGGCCGAGCCGGACCGCGGCCATGATGGCCCCGGCCCGGTTGTGGGCACCCAGCTTGTCGTAGAGCTTGGTGACGTGGGTCTTGACCGTCGACTCGCTCATGAACAGCTCGCGGGAGACCTCGGCGACCGACGCGCCGTCGACCAGCCGCTCCAGCACCTCGGTCTCGCGCGGCGTCAGCCTGGGCACGGTGGTGTTGGCCTGTCGCCGCAGCGCGGCAGCCAGGCCGTTCGCGGTGAAGGAGTCCGGAGCGGTGGCGGCGCGGCGGACCGCGTCGACGACCTCGGTGGAGGAGGCGCTCTTGAGCACCAGGGCGGTGGCGCCGGCGTCCAGCGCCTCGAGCAGGGTGTCGTCGTCGTTGTGCATGGTCAGCACGACGATGCCCAGGCGGGGGTAGGCCGCGCGGGCGGCCCGCACCAGGCCCAGCCCGCTGCCGTCGGGAAGCGAGACGTCGACCAGCATGACGTCTGGCTGCTTGGCACCGAGCAGGGAGCGGGCGTCACCGACGGAGGAGGCCTCGCCGACGACCGCGAGGTCGGGCTCGGCCTGGATCACCCGGGACACGCCTTCGCGCACGAGGGTGTGGTCATCGATCACCACGACGTTGATGCTCATGATCGCAGCGGGATCCTTTCCGACCGTCGACGGTCCGTGGTCCCGGAGTCAGCCGGGCTCATCTCGAGGGTGAGCTCGACCCCTGGCCGGGACGCGTCCCCGATGAATACCACGGCGCCGAGCTGGACGAGGGGATGTCCGGAGAAGTCCCGGGAGGGAAGCGAGCTCTCGCCGTCGTGAGTGAACCGCAGCCGCACCCGGGGCGCGCCCACCTTCAGGGCCAGCTCCAGCCGGGTGGCGCCACGGGCGTGCCGGGCGTCGGCGAGCAGGTCGAGCACGAACCGGAACAGCTGGTCCTGCACCGCGGGGGGCAGGGCCAGCCCGTCGTCGTCGACGTCGACCTGGACCTCCAGCCCGGTGATCTCGGCGAACTGCTCGAGCCGGCCGCGCAGTGCGGGGGCCAGGCCGCCGTCGGGGTCCACGGACGCCTGCAGGTCCGCCATCTTCAGCCGCAGGTCGGCGAGGATGCGGCTCAGCTCGTCGCGGGCCTCGTTCAGCGGCGCGGCCAGCGCCGGGTCGGAGCGGTCCACCTGGCGGCGGGTGAAGTCGATGCGGTAGCCCAGTGCCACGAGCTCCTGGGCCAGGCCGTCGTGCAGCTCCTGGGCCAGGCGGACGCGCTCGTCGTGCGCCTCCCGCTCGGCGAGCGCGGCGACCTCCAGCGCATGGGCCAGCGCCGGGGTGAGGCGTTGGGTGGCCCCGGCGACGAACGCGAGGTCGGCGACGTCGAACGGCACCGCCGCGTCGCGGTCGGCCACGAGCACGGCGCACCGACCCTCGTCGCCCTCGAGCGGCACCACGACCATCGACCGGGAGCCCGCGGGGGTCGCCCAGGTGCCGGTCGTGGCGGTCGCACCGCGCCACACCTGGCCCAGGGGTGAGTCGTCGGTGCGGGGGTCCGGCCACGGCGCCTGCTCGGCCCCGACGAGGGCGAGGACGACCGCGGGGGCGTCACCGGTCCCGGCCAGCAGCGCGAGGCGGCTCCCGGGCAGGTGCTCGGCGACCTCGTCGAGGAGGTGCTCGGCCACGGAGGCAGGGCCTTCGGGCGGCTGCGCCTGGGCATGGGGGACGCCGGGTGCGCTCATGGGTTCTGGCACGTCCTCAGTCACCCCCGGAGTAGGCACCGCGGCAGTCTGCTTCCGGTCTCATGGTGACGCGTGGACCCGCTCCGTGTCCGGCCAATGGTCGATCCGCCCCGATTTCCCCATGCCCCCAGAGCCCCCTCCCTGTCGTCCACAGGCTCCACCCGCGGGCTGGTCACCGCAACCGTGGCACCGCAGGATGCCGCACATGCGGTATGCCGTGCGGCCGGGTCCGGCGCTGCCCCTCCTGCGGTCGGCCCTCGGCGCCCTCGCCGAGCTGGCGCTGCCGCGCGCCTGCGGGGGGTGCGCCCGACCCGGTGCCGCCTGGTGTGCGACGTGCGCGGCCGAGGTCGCCGGCGCCGTGCACCCCGCGGGTGCCGGGGCGTGGGTGCCGACCCCGTGCCCGCCCGGCATGCCACCGGCGTGGGCCGCGGCGCCCTATGACGGTGCACTGCGGGCGGCGCTCGTGGCCTGGAAGGACGCCGACCGCCGCGACCTGGGGCAGGTCCTCGTGCCGGTTCTCGCGGGGGCAGTCGCTCGCGCCGTCGTCGCCGACCCGGTCACCCGCGCGGTGCTCGCAGCCGGCAACGGCCCGGTGCTCGCCGTGCCGGTGCCCTCCTCAGCCGCGAGCGTGCGCCGCCGCGGGGACGCCCCGCTGCAGCAGCTGGTCAGGCGGGCCTGCGCGGGGCTCGACCCCACCGGCGAGGCGCTCCTGCCCGCGCCCGCGCTGGCGCTTCGGCGCCGGGTGGCCGACCAGGCCGGGCTGGGGCACCGCGCCCGGGCGGCCAACCTGGAGCACGCGATGACGGTGCGCGGTCGCTGGCGGCCGGTGGTCGCGGGGGCGACCTGCCTGGTGCTCGACGACGTCCTGACGACCGGCGCGACCCTGCTCGAGGCCGCCCGCGCGCTGCGCGCCGGCGGCGCCGCCCACGTGGCCGTGGTGACGGTCGCGGCCACCCGGCGGCACGGCATACCGGGGCGGGCGTGACCCCCGGGACCCCTCTGGCACAAGGGGTCCGGGGGCGGACCAACTCGGCAGGCTCCGCGGTATCGCTTCGGCCGGAGTTGGTCTAGCGTTCATGCATGGCCCCCACGGTCGCCGCTTCCGCGGTCGCCACCGGTCGTCGCCCCGGCACTGCGGGCGACGGCGATGGGCCTGAGGTTCCTCCCCGGCGGAGGTGGTGCCGCGCCTGACCGGGCCTTGCGCGGGCCCCCGAGCGATACCGCGAATCCCCCAAGGAGGACACCTGTGGAGATCGTCGTCACCGGACGGCACGTCCAGGTCTCGGACCGTTTCCGTCGACACCTGGATGACAAGCTGGCCAAGGTCCCCCAGCTCGCGCCGCGCGTTCAGCGGCTCGACGTGGTCGTGACCCACGAAGCCAACCCACGCCAGTCCAAGGCCTGTGACCGGGTCGAGATCACCTGCCACGTCAAGGGACCGGTCATCCGGGCCGAGGCGTGTGCGGATGACAAGTACGCCGCGCTGGACGTCGCGATGGACAAGCTCCTCGAGCGACTGCGGCGCGCGCACGACCGGAGGCGGGTCCATCGAGGACGACACGTCCCGGAGTCCGTCGCGCAGGCGACCGCACGACTTGCCGACCTCCCGTCGCTCAACGGAGCGTCAGGCGGAGCGCCCGAGGCCGAGGCCGTCCCCGCCGAGGGCGAGTCGCCGATCGAGGTGCGCGAGAAGGTCCACGCGACCGCGCCGATGAAGCTGGACCAGGCGCTCTACGAGATGGAGCTGGTCGGGCACGACTTCTACCTCTTCCACGACAGCGACACCGACCGGCCGAGCGTGGTCTACCGCCGCCGCGGCTGGTCCTACGGGGTCATCCACCTCGACGTCGACGAGATGGCCCGGGAACGCGTGGGCTGATCGCCCCGAATCCTCCAGATTCCTCAAGAGGTGCCCCTCCTTGCACGGGAGGGGCACCTCGCGCGTGTCGGCGTGCCATGATGACGCTCGTGACGACCAACGGCCTGTCCTCGATGACCGAAGCCGGCACCGCCGTGCCCCGCAGTGGTGAGGCCATCCGTGTACTGGTCGTCGACGACCACGTGCTCTACCGCCGCGGCCTCGAGCTCGTGCTCGGCCAGGAGGCCGACATCGACATCGTCGGCGAGGCCGGTGACGGCCACGAGGCGATCCGGCGCACCGAGGAGCTGCTCCCGGACGTCGTGCTCATGGACGTGCGCATGCCGCGTCGCTCCGGCATCGAGGCCTGCACCGCCATCAAGGAGCTGGTGCCCTCGACCAAGATCGTCATGCTGACGATCAGCGACGAGGAGTCCGACCTCTACGAGGCCGTCCGCGCCGGCGCCAACGGCTACCTGCTCAAGGACGTCCCCGGTGAGCAGATCGCCGACGGCATCCGCGCGGTCTCCACCGGCCAGTCCCTGATCTCGCCGTCCATGGCCTCCAAGCTGCTCTCGGAGTTCGCGCTGATGATCAAGCGCCACGAGGAGCGTCCGGCGATGCCGGTGCCGCGGCTGACCGAGCGTGAGCTCGAGGTCCTCAAGCTGGTGGCGCGGGGCATGGCCAA
Organism: Oryzihumus leptocrescens; assembly: GCF_006716205.1. Taxonomy (GTDB): domain Bacteria; phylum Actinomycetota; class Actinomycetes; order Actinomycetales; family Dermatophilaceae; genus Oryzihumus; species Oryzihumus leptocrescens. The sequence goes on from NZ_VFOQ01000001.1 coordinate 822,379, forward strand.
CCGCGACATCGCCAAGGCCCTGTTCATCTCCGAGAACACCGTCAAGAACCACGTGCGCAACATCCTGGAGAAGCTCCAGCTGCACTCGCGCATGGAGGCGGCGATGTACGCCGTGCGCGAGAAGCTGCTGGACCTGCCCGAGTAGTCCCCGGCGTGAGCGAAGGGCGGTGACCGTGAGGTCGCCGCCCTTCGTGTCCGTGGGGCTCAGCTCAGGTGCGTCTCGTGCAGGCACAGGAAGTTGCCCTCGCTGTCCTTGAACCACGCCGCCTTCTCGCTGCCGGCGGAGGCGATGTGCCCCTCGGTCTTCAGCTCGGGGGTGTCGTAGTCCTCGAACCGCACGCCGCGGCCCTCGAGGTCGGCGATCTCGCGGACGATGTCGTCCACCTCGAAGCTGAGCACCGTGTGGCTGGTGTGCTCGCCTGGGGCAGGCATGAGCTCGACCGCCGACCCGGCCGCGGTGCGCAGCGCGTGGTTGCCGGCCATGGAGTCGCCGAGGTCGGTGAGGCCCAGCGTGTCGCGGTAGAACGTCGTCGCCCGGGACATGTCGTCCACGGGGATGATGGTCGTGATGGGGGACTTGCTGATCATGGGCACCTCCGGAACGCCCTTGGGGTTTGTCCCTCCTGCTGAACCCGCCAATTCTCCGCTCGTCACGGTGGCCGGACAATCCGCCACGGATGCGCAGAAGCGCGTATGCCGCGTGCTCGCCGCGACCGGTCGGTCCCCGACCGTAGAGTGCTGGCGTGCCACGCAACCCCGACCGTCTCAGCCAGGCCCAGGCGCGCCGCGTCGCCCTGGCGGCGCAAGGCTTCTGCGACGCCCGGCCGGCTCCCGGCGGCGCGACGATGCGCCACGTCCAGCGGGTGGTCGACCGCGTGGGGATCATCCAGATCGACAGCGTCAACGTGCTGACCCGCAGCCAGTACCTCCCGTTCTTCTCGCGGCTCGGCCCCTACGACACCGCCCTGCTGGACCGCGCCCGCGACCGGTCGCCCCGCCGGCTCGTGGAGTACTGGGCCCACGAGGCGAGCCTCGTGCCGCCGGCGACGTGGCCGCTGCTGGACTTCCGCATGCAGCGGGCCCTGCACGACGCGTGGGGTGGCATGCAGCGGGTGGCCCGTGACCACCCCGAGCTCGTCGAGGCGGTCCGGCGCGAGGTCGAGACGCGGGGGCCGCTCACCTCGCGGGAGGTCGAGCAGGCCCTGGAGCACGACCTGCCCCGGGCCAAGGACAACTGGGGCTGGAACTGGTCCCTGGTCAAGAACGCCCTCGAGCACCTGTTCTGGGCGGGGATCATCACCAGCGCCGGGCGCACGACCCAGTTCGAGCGGCGCTACGCCTCGCTCGAGCGGGTGCTCCCGAGGGAGGTGCTGGCCAGGGCGGTGCCGCCGGAGGTCCGCCCTACCCACCCCGAGGCGTTCCGCGAGCTGATGGCCATCGCCGCCCGGGCCCACGGGGTCGGCACCGAGCAGTGCCTGCGCGACTACTTCCGGCTCAAGCCCGAGCAGGCGCGCCCCGCGCTCGAGGCGCTCGTCGCGTCGGGGGAGCTGCGGCCGGTGACCATCGACGGGTGGAAGCGGCCGGCATACCTGCACGTCGAGGCCCGCCAGCCGCGACGGGTCCACGCCGAGGCGCTGCTGAGCCCGTTCGACTCCCTCATCTGGCAGCGCGACCGCACCCTGGCGCTGTTCGACTTCCACTACCGCCTCGAGATCTACGTGCCGCAGCACCTGCGGGTGCACGGCTACTACGTGCTGCCGTTCCTGTTCGGTGACCGGCTGGTGGCGCGCACCGACCTCAAGGCCGACCGGGCGACGAGCACCCTGCGCGTCCGTGCGGTCCACTGGGAGCCGGGCGCACCGCACGAGGCCAAGGCCGCCCTCGACGCCCAGCTGGCCGCGATGGCCGGGTGGCTGGGGCTGAGCCATGTCGGTTGAGGCGCCGGCGCGCACCGCGCGCGTCCACCGGGCCTGGTACGTCGCCGCGGTCACCCTCGGAGCGCTGGTCGCCGCGGCCGCGTTCCGCTCCTCGACCGGGGCGATGTTCGAGCCGCTGGAGCACGAGTTCGGCTGGAGCCGCACGACCACCAGCGGGGCGGTGACGCTCAACCTCGTTGTCTACGGCCTGACCGCGCCGTTCGCCGCCGCGCTCATGGAGCGGTTCGGGGTCAAGCGGGTGGTCACCGCCGCCCTCGTGCTCGTCGCCGTCGGCAGCGGCCTGACCACCGTGATGACCTCGGCCTGGCAGCTGTGGGCGCTGTGGGGCCTGGCCGTCGGGGTGGGCACCGGCTCGATGGCGCTGGTGTTCGGCGCCATCGTCGCCAACCGCTGGTTCCACACCCACCGGGGCCTGGTCACCGGCGTCTTCTCGGCCGCCAACGCCACCGGTCAGCTCATCTTCCTGCCGGCGCTCGCCGCGCTCATCGCGGGGCCGGGGTGGCGGTTCGCCGCCCTGACGGTCTCGGCCGTCGCGCTGCTGCTGGCACCGCTGGTGTGGGCGGTCCTCGCCGACTCACCGGCCCAGGCCGGCACGACGCCCTACGGCGCCGAGCCGCTGGACGGGCACGCGAGCCTGGTCGTCGCCGACGCCGAGCCCGGGCAGGGCCCGGGGGAGTCGGCCGCGCGCGCCGCGCTGCGCGCCTTCGCCGACAGCGCGCGCTCGCGGGTCTTCTGGATCCTGCTGGCGACGTTCTGGGTGTGCGGGTGGTCCACCAACGGCCTGATCGGCACGCACTTCATCCCGGCGGCCCACGACCACGGCATGCCGCCCACCACGGCGGCGGGCCTGCTCGCGCTCATCGGTGTCTTCGACATCGTCGGCACGATCGGGTCCGGCTGGCTGACCGACCGGGTCGACTCGCGCGTGCTGCTGTTCGTCTACTACTGGTTCCGCGGGCTCTCCCTGCTGGTCGTCCCGTGGCTGCTCGGCCCCGACGTCCGGCCCAACCTGTTCCTCTTCATCGTCTTCTACGGCCTGGACTGGGTGGCCACGGTGCCCCCGACCGTTGCGCTGTGCCGCAAGCACTTCGGGCTGGAGCGCTCCGGAGTGGTGTTCGGCTGGGTGTTCGCCGCGCACATGGTCGGTGCCGGCGTGGCGGCGAGCTTTGCCGGGTGGGTGCGCCAGGACACCGGCGACTACCTCGGGGCGTGGCTGACCGCCGGCGCGCTGTGCCTGCTCGCCGCGTTCGCCATCCTCGCCATCCCCAAGCGCGTCCCGACCGAGGGCTGAACCCTCTTCAGCCGGGGTAGTCCTGCGCCAGCAGGTCGAACCACACCAGGTCGGCGAAGCTGCCGTCCCCCAGCGGCTCGGCGGCCCGGTGGCGCCCCACCTCGACGAACCCCGCGCCCTGCGCGATCGCCAGCGAGGCGTCGTTGCCGACGGCGGCCGCGAGCCTGAGCCGTCGCCGGCCCAGTCCGCCGTCCTCGCGCGGGACGAACGCGTGCCGCACGGCGAGGCGGACCGCCTCCTTCATGACACCCCGGCCGCGGGCGTCGGGGTGCAGCCAGTAGCCGACCTCCCCGGCGGTGGTGTCCTCCCCGGCCATGTCCATCACCGCGACCACGCCGAGCAGCCGGTCGTCCTCCTGGTCGGCGACCGCGAAGTACACGCCCCTGCCCCGGGCCGCGTTCTCCCGGCTGCGCCGCAGGTAGTCGCGGGCGTGCTCGAGGGTGTAGTCCTCCGGGAGGCCGGAGAGCCAGTGCCGGGCCTCCGGGTCGGAGCAGGCCTCCACGACCCGGTCGAGGTCCTCCTCCCGCAGTGCGCGCAGCCGCACGCCGGCGCCCTCGAGGGTCACGGGCTCCACAGCGGTCGCCTCGTTGAGCACGGCGGCGGCGATCCGGTCGTCCTCGCGCCCGAGGCCGAAGTGCACCACGGCCGCCCGGCTGCCGTCGGGCAGGCGCAGGCCGCCGGGCTCGCGGCCCCACTCCATGAAGCCGGCGCGGCGCAGCACCGTCTGCGAGGCGAGGTTGGCCTCCTCGGTGTGCGCACGCAGCCGGCTCAGGCCCATCCCGCCGTCCTCGCGGGGGGTCAGCGCGTGCGGCACCAGCACGTCCAGGGCCTCGTTGGTCAGGCCCCGGCCGCGCTCGTCCGGGTGCACCCAGTAGCCCACCTCGCCCGTGTTGGGGAAGGTGACGCCGGCCAGGCCGTGCACGGTCAGGCAGCCGACCACCCGGTCGTCCTCGCGGTCGGCCAGGCACCAGGTCACCCGCTCGCCCTGCAGCCCCCACAGCCGCCGCCGGGCGAGCCAGTCGCGCGCGTCCGCCTCGGTGACGCGTTCGGCCCGGAGTCCCATGGCCTGCTTGCGGGCGGGGTCGTCCAGCGACTCGCGCAACCGGGGCAGGTCGGTATCGCGGAACTCGCGCAGCACGACCCTCTCGCCTTCCAGCCGGGTCGGCACGAGCAGCCCGGGCTCGCCGCGGTCCGCGGCGAGCAGCTCGAAGTGGTGCCCGCCGTGGATGCTGCCGTCCGGCGCCCGCCACGAGTCGGTCTCGACGCCGGTGAGCCGGAAGCCGGCGTCCCGCAGCACGCGGTCGGAGGGCCAGTTGTCGGGGTCGGTCGAGGCGTGCAGCCGCTCCAGCCCCATGCCGCCGGCCTCGACCGGGGCGAACGCGTGGTCCAGCACCAGGGACACGGCGCCGGCCATCACGCCCCGACCCCGGTCGCCGGGATGCAGCCAGTAGCCGATCTCGGCGTCCCGGGAGCTGGTCCCGTTGTCGAAGTCGAACAGCTGGATGTCGCCGAGGGCCTCGTCGCTGCCGGCGTCGGCGATGCACCAGTAGAGCGCGACGCCCTCGGCGCTCCTCAAGCGGGTGCGCTCCAGCCAGGCGGGGTAGGACTCGGCGGTGGGGTGCGCGCCGGCCGGCATGAAGCTCAGGCTGGCCGGGTCGGGCCCCTGCCCTTCCCTGGGGGTGTCGGAGTCGCGCCACGGCCGCAGCCGCAGGCCGAGCCCTTCCAGCACCGGCGCGGACCACCACGGCGTCGCGGGCTCGCGCGGGTCGTCCGCGCGCAGGGAGGCTACCCACGCGTCATACGGCTCACCGTCGCGCCCGGGCAGCAGCCCGCGCACGGTGCCCTCGACGCGGAAGCCGCAGGCCCACGCGGTGCGCCGGGACGCCCAGTTGCCCACGGCGGCCCGCCAGTGCAGCGCGTGCACCCCGTGCTCGAAGGCGTGCTCCACCACCAGGCGCAGGGCGCGGGCCATGTGCCCGTGCCCGCGGGCCCACGGGTGCAGGCCGAAGCCGACCTCCGCGGTCCCGCCCCCGTGCGGCCGGTAGTCGATGGTCCCGGCGTAGCGAGGCGTGCCGGCGTCGTCGACCTCGAGCGCCCAGTAGCGGTTGCCCGTGGGGTCCTGCCACCCGGCGGCGATGGCGGCGAGGAACTCCTGTGCGTCGGTCCGCTCGTAGGGCGAGGGGACGGTCGTCCAGCGCACCATCTCGGGGTCGCGGGCCTGCTCGACGACGGCGTCGAGGTCGGCGGGGGAGTGGGCCCGCAGGGTCACCACCCCGTCGGTCAGCACGGGCACGACGTCGGAGAGCTGGCGGTCCATGGCGACACCCTTGCCGACGGGCCGTGTCGGGGCAAAGGTCTTCGGCGCCGTGCCCCCGTGGTTGGGTGGGCGCATGGCTGACATCGAGGTCGTCAACAACACCGGGGCCCACCGCTACGAGGCGAGGGTCGACGGCCGCGTGGCCGGGTTCGCGCAGTACCAGCTGACCGACGAGCTCATCGTCTTCACCCACACCGAGGTCGACGGGGAGTTCGAGGGTCAGGGCGTCGGCGGCGCGCTCGTGCGCGGGGCGCTGGACGACGTGCGGGCGCTGGGTCTGCGCCAGGTGCTGCCGCTGTGCCCGTTCGTCAAGGCGTGGATCGCCCGGCACCGGGAGTACCGCGACCTCGTCTACCACGCCCCGCGCAGCAGCGCCCGGGACTGAGCCACCCGGGAACGCCCCGCCGCGGCCCGCTCGTTGCGCCCGTGAGGGGCAACCGACCCCCATGGCCCGTCGGCCGCACGGTCGGGCCCGCCAGCGACTAACCTAGGCAGGTCGCGGCGTGGACCATCGGCCCGACGCCACCAGAGTCTCGTCAGGAGTGAGCGTGCCCAAGATCGTTGAACGACTGCTTCGCGCCGGTGAAGGCCGGGTGATCAAGAAGCTCGAGGGCATCGCGGCCCAGGTCAACGCCATCGAAGAGGACTTCGAGAAGCTCACCGACGCCGAGCTGCGCGGCGAGACCGACGTGTTCCGGCGGCGGCTGGCCGACGGCGAGACCCTCGACGACATCCTGCCCGAGGCGTTCGCCGCGGTCCGCGAGGCGAGCAAGCGCACCCTGGGCAAGCGCCACTTCGACGTGCAGATCATGGGTGGCGCCGCGCTGCACCTGGGCAACGTCGCCGAGATGAAGACCGGTGAGGGCAAGACCCTCGTCGCCACGCTGCCGTCCTACCTCAACGCGATCGAGCGCAAGGGCGTCCACGTCATCACCGTCAACGACTACCTGGCCGAGTACCAGTCCGAGCTCATGGGCCGTGTCCACCGCGCCCTCGGCCTGGAGACCGGGTGCATCCTGGCCTCGATGACCCCGGCCGAGCGCCGCGAGCAGTACGGCAAGGACATCACCTACGGCACCAACAACGAGTTCGGCTTCGACTACCTGCGCGACAACATGGCGTGGTCGACCGACGAGCTGGTGCAGCGTGGCCACAACTTCGCCATCGTCGACGAGGTCGACTCCATCCTCATCGACGAGGCCCGCACCCCGCTGATCATCAGCGGCCCGGCCGACCAGGCCACCAAGTGGTACGTCGAGTTCGCCCGGATCGCCGAGAAGCTGCAGCGCGGCGAGGACGGGAAGGGCGACTACGAGGTCGACGAGAAGAAGCGCACCGTCGGCGTCCTGGAGTCCGGCATCGAGAAGGTCGAGGACTACCTCGGCATCGACAACCTCTACGAGTCCGTCAACACCCCGCTGATCGGCTACCTGAACAACGCCATCAAGGCCAAGGAGCTGTTCAAGCGGGACAAGGACTACGTCAACATGAACGGCGAGATCCTCATCGTCGACGAGCACACCGGCCGCATGCTGGCCGGGCGCCGCTACAACGAGGGGATGCACCAGGCGATCGAGGCCAAGGAAGGCGTCGAGATCCAGAACGAGAACCAGACGCTCGCCACGATCACCCTGCAGAACTACTTCCGCATGTACGACAAGCTCTCCGGCATGACCGGTACGGCCCAGACCGAGGCCGCCGAGCTGCACCAGATCTACAAGCTGGGCGTCGTGCAGATCCGCACCAACCGCCCGATGCAGCGCATCGACCAGGCCGACCTCGTCTACCGGACCGAGGAGGCCAAGTTCAACGCGGTCGTCGAGGACCTGGTCAAGCGCCACGCCAAGGGGCAGCCGGTCCTCGTCGGCACCACCAGCGTCGAGAAGAGCGAGTACCTCGCGGAGCAGCTGCGCCGTCGCGGCGTCAAGCACGAGGTCCTCAACGCCAAGCAGCACGCCCGTGAGGCCGCGATCGTGGCCCAGGCCGGTCGTCGGGGCGCGGTCACCGTCGCCACCAACATGGCCGGTCGAGGCACCGACATCATGCTCGGCGGCAACCCCGAGTTCAACGCGGTCGCCGCGCTGAAGGAGCGGGGCCTGGACCCGGAGGAGACCCCGGAGGAGTACGAAGCGGCGTGGCCCGAGGCGCTCGAGCTGGCCGAGAAGGCCGTCGCCGCCGAGCACGAGGAGGTCACCGGCCTCGGTGGCCTCTACGTCCTGGGCACCGAGCGGCACGAGTCGCGGCGCATCGACAACCAGCTCCGTGGCCGCTCCGGCCGTCAGGGTGACCCGGGCGAGAGCCGGTTCTACCTGTCCCTGCAGGACGACCTCATGCGCCTGTTCAACTCGGGCATGGTCGACCGGTTCATGACCTCGGCCCGCATGGAGGACGAGGTCCCGATCGAGTCCAAGCTGGTCTCCCGCTCGATCCAGAGCGCCCAGAGCCAGGTCGAGGCGCAGAACTTCGAGATCCGCAAGAACGTCCTCAAGTACGACGACGTGCTCAACCGGCAGCGCGAGGTCATCTACGCCGAGCGCCGCCGCGTGCTCGAGGGCGAGGACCTGCACGAGCAGGTGCGCCACTTCATCAACGACGTCGTCGGTGGCTACGTCGACGCCGCCACCTCCGACGGCTTCGCCGAGGACTGGGACCTCGAGCAGCTCTGGACTGCGCTCAAGACCCTGTATCCCGTGTCGGTCACCGTCGCGGAGGTCGAGGAGGCGGCCGGTGGCCGCTCGGCCCTCACCGCCGACGTGCTGCGCGAGGAGATCCTCTCCGACGCCCACCACGCCTACGACGCCCGCGAGGCGACGCTGGGTGGCAACGTCACCCGCGAGGTCGAGCGTCGCGTCATCCTCTCGGTGCTGGACCGCAAGTGGCGCGAGCACCTCTACGAGATGGACTACCTGCAGGAGGGCATCGGCCTGCGCGCCATGGCCCAGCGCGACCCGCTCGTGGAGTACCAGCGCGAGGGCTTCCTGCTGTTCGAGGCGATGAACGAGGCGATCAAGGAGGAGTCGGTCGGCTACCTGTTCAACGTCGAGGTCGAGGTCAACGGCGAGGCCCAGGCGCTCGCTGCCACCGAGCTGACCGCCGACGCGGGCGAGGCCGTGGCGGTCTCCGCGGAGCCGGTGATCACGGCCAAGGGCCTGACCACGCCCGAGCCGGCCACCCGCCTGCACTACTCGGCGCCCAGCGACGACGGCTCGGTGCAGGAGCGCGACGAGGCGCCGGTCACCACCCGCGCCGAGCGCCGCGCCGCTGCCTCCAGGAAGGGGCGCAAGCGGGGCCGCTGAGCCACGCCGAAGGGCCCCGACCGGATCGCCGGCCGGGGCCCTTCGTCATGCTCAGCCCACCTGGAGGGCGGTGACCATCCACCGGTGGTCCAGGCCGGTGAGGCGCATCGCCAGGGCTCGGACCCGGTCGTGGTCGACCACGACGGCGCAGGCCTCGGCGACCCCGTCGGCCGGCTCGCACACCAGCACGCGGCGGACGACGGCCCGGCGCCCGCTCACGACCCCGCGGCGGCCGGCGACGGCGGAGCGCCGAGCCACGGCGGAGTAGACCTCGGGCGCGGTGAAACGGATGACCTGGGGTGCCGGGCGGGTCCCCGACATCACCTCCACGAGCGCCTGGGCGATGTGGCCGGCCCACTGCTGCGGCTCGGGCAGGTCGCGGCTGGAGGTGGGCTGCGGGCCGAACCAGGACTCGTCGGCGCCGTGGAACTCGACCGCGAGCATGCCCTGGTCCCAGGCCGGTGCCGTCTCGGCCACCTGCAGCTGCTCGGGGTCGATCGGCGGGGGCGAGCACTCCGGGATCGGTCGCACGCGCACCGGACCGGTGCCGCTGGTGGTGGTGTCGTTCATGGTGTCCCCCCGTTCGGTGATGGCGGTTCGAGCAGCTGCCCCGGGACCAGGCGGTCCGGGTCGTCCCCGATGACGTGACGGTTGGTGGCGTGCCAGCGCGGCCACTCCAGCGCAATCTGTGCGGCGGTGGGAGTGGGCCCGAGGTGGCGCGCGGCGATCGACCAGAGCGTGTCGCCGCGCCGGACGACCACGCCCTCGAGGACCGGCAGGCGGGCGGGGTGCCGGCTCGGGTGGAGGACGTCGAGGGAGGCGTCACGCGGGACGGGCGCGGGCCGGGTAGGTGACCAGCCGGGGGTCGGGAGCTCCTCACCGGTCCCGTGCGCGGTACCCGGCGGGGTGGCGGCGGCCTGGGGGCGAGTCACGGTCGCCGGTGCGGGCGCGGGGTCGAACCCGGGGCCGGGCAGCGGCGCTGCGGCCGGCGGTGGCGGAGTGAACCCGGGAGTCGGGAGGACGCTCGTGGCCGTCGGTGCCGGTGCGCCGGACCACGGTCCCGACGGGGTGCCGGTGTCGGCCACCGCGGTGCCGGTTCCGAGGGCCGCCACCAGCGTCGAGCCGAGCAGCAGCGAGGCGACCCGGCGGGAAGCCGCCGGTCCGCGCCGGGCCAGGGCGCGGGCGACCGCTCCCGGCGTGCCCGGCAGGGCGCCGAGCACCCCCGCGGCCACCGACAGCCCGAGCCACAGCCCGACGAGCACTGCGCCGGCGCACACCGCGAGCAGGAGCAGGTCGGCCGGGTCGGCGGAGCCGGGGGCGCCGACCCGCTGCCAGGCGGAGGTGGCGCCGAGCCCGAGGAACCAAGCCAGGGCCAGCGTGCCCGCGGCGACCGCGAGGCCGGTGCCCGCGATGCGCCGCAGGCTCCGGTGCGAAGCGGCGACGTCCGTCATGATCCCCCCTGAACCATGTTCACGTTCGTTTCCGTGAGTTTGCGCTCATTCGCGATCTAGCGCAACCCCCTCCCCTGTGGATTCCCGGCGCGTCCCTGCCTGCTGTGGCCACACGATGGGTCCGCCATCTCCAACGAGGAGATCACGAAATGGTCACGGTCGCATCGCGGCCGGGAGAGGCGGGTGAGCCATGAGGTGGGACCGGCTCTTCGAGGACCTGGAGGCCCAGCTGGAGGCCGAGCGACGGCTCGACCTCGAGCTCGAGGTGGCCGACCGGACGCGTCGGGACCGGGCCACCCGGGGGTTGCAGGACCGGCTCGTCGACCTGCTCGGCCACGACGTCGACGCGCGGGCCGCCGGCGGCGCGCGCGCCTCGGGCGTGGTCGCGCAGGTCGGGCAGGACTGGCTGCTCCTCGAGCCCCCGACCGGCGCGCCGGCGGTGGCGCCCGCCTCGCTGGTGCCCTTCCACGCCCTGCGGGTGCTGACGCCGGGTGGCTCGGGCCGGCGAGGTCCGGCGGACGGGGTGCCACAGGTGTCCCGCCGGTTCGGGCTCGGTCAGGCCCTGCGCGGGCTGAGCCGCGACCGGGTGGCGGTGCGGCTCCAGGACGTCGACGGCCGGGTGCTGACCGGCACCATCGACGGGGTGGGTGCCGACCTGGTGGAGCTCAGCGAGCACCCGCTCGACGTGCCGCGACGGCGCGGGCACGTCGTGGCGGTCCGATGGGTGCCGTTCGCCGCGCTGGCCATGGTGACGCGCGGCGGGTGAGGCGGGTCGGTCAGTCGACCGGCTCGGCGTCCTCCGCTGCGTCCCCGGTCTGGCCGAAGGGGTGGGCGGCGACGAACGTCTTGGTCTCGGCATACATCCGCTGGATGTAGTTCTCGAGCTCGGTGGCCTCGACCCGCCACTGCCCGCGGCCGCCGACCTTGATGGCGGGCAGCTCCCCGGAGCGCACCAGGGCATAGGCCTGCGCCGAGGAGATGTCGAGGATCTCCGACACGTCCGCGAGCTGGATGAAGCGCTTAGCCATGGCGTGCTCTCCTTGCTGCCTGACCGCGGGGACTTGACCAACTGTTTACCACAATGCTGCGTGCGCGTCCCAGTGTCTCGGTCAACTGCGGACTGCGCCTGTTTGCGTCGGGCTGGTTCTGCCGGGCCTGTGGACAAGGCGTCCAGCGGCGTCCGCCCCCGGGACATCATGGCAGCGAGGCTCGCGCCGCAAGGATGCCGCGGGCCGTCGGGGGAGCCGGACCGACAGGGGGAGCCACGTGACCGACCTGCCCACACCCACGGCCTCGCGCCTGCAGCTGCCGTCCTGGCGGGACTCGCGCCTGGTCGTCGGCGTCCTCCTCGTGCTGGTGGCCACCGCCCTCGGGGCGCGTGTCGTCGCCGCCGCCGACGACACCGTCCCGATGTATGCCGCAGCAGCCACCCTCGTGCCCGGCGAGCCGGTCACCCAGGACGACGTGCGCGTGGTGCGGGTCCGGCTCGCGCCCGGCGACGCGGCCTACCTCCCGGCAGACCACGACCTCGGCGCCGACCACTACGTCCTGCGGGAGGTGCGTCCAGGGGAGCTCGTGCCCCGGTCCGCGCTCGGCGGGCGGGGCGACGTGGGGGTCAAGCCGCTGACCGTGTCGGTGTCCACCGACGCCGCGACCGGGCTGGTGCAGGGTTCGGTGGTGGACGTGTGGGTGAGCCCGCGCGACCCGGCCGCGGCCACGGAGCGCTACCTCGCCCCCCAGCGCCTCGTCGAGTCCGCATCGGTGGCCCGGACCCCGCACCGGGCGAGCGGGCTGTCCGGACCCGGGGGCAGCACCGGCGTGGAGGTCCTGGTGCCCGACGGCGACGTCCAGGACCTCATCGCGGCGATCGACACCGGTGCCCGCGTCACCCTCGTGGCGGCGCCCGGGTCCGTGCGAGCCGGTCAGTCGTGAGGGCGGTCCTGACGGCGGTCAGCGACCGCTACGAGGCCGGGCTCGTGACCGCGATCGAGCGGTCCCGCGAGCTCGTGGTGGCGCGCCGGTGCGCCGACCTGGCCGACCTCCTCGCCGCCGCCTCCGCGGGACTGGCTCGCGTCGCCCTGGTCTCGGGGGAGCTGCGCGAGCTCGACCGCTCGGCGCTGGACCACCTCGCCCGGGCCGGGGTGGCGGTGGTCGGCGTGCACGGGCCCGCCGACGAGGTGTCCGAGACGCGGCTGAGACAGCTCGGCCTGGACGTCGTGGTGGCCGCGGACGCCGACACGGAGGCGCTGGAGGGGGCGTGCGTCGCCGTCCTGCAGACGGCCGCGGCGGACGCCCCCGTCGCTGATGCGGACTGGGTGCCCGGGTCGGCCGAGGCCGAGCCGGACGGCGTGGGCCGGGCCGAGGGGAGAGTGGTCGCGGTGTGGGGGCCGACCGGAGCCCCGGGACGGACCACCGTGGCGGTCACCGTGGCGGCCGAGCTGGCGGCGTCCGGCACACCCACGCTCCTGGTCGACGCCGACACGTATGGCGGTTGCGTGGCCCAGACGCTCTCGCTCCTGGACGAGGCGCCCGGCCTGGCAGCGGCCGTGCGCGCCGCCGAGCACGGCACCCTCGACGTGGCGGCCCTGGCCCGGCTGGCCCCGGAGGTGACGCCGGGGCTGCGGGTCCTGACCGGCCTGCCCACGGCGGAGCGCTGGCCGGAGATCGGGGCCGCGGCGCTGGAGCGGGTCCTGACCCTGGCGCGGCAGGTCACGGCCGTGACCGTGGTCGACTGCGGCTTCTCCCTCGAGGACGACGAGGAGCTGAGCTACGACACGCTGGCCCCGCGGCGCAACGCCCCGACGCTGACCGCGCTGTCGCTGGCCGACACGGTCCTGGCGGTCGGCGCGGGCGAGCCGATCGGGCTGCAGCGTCTGGTGCGGGGGTTGCGGGCCCTGGGCGCGCTGCCGTGCCCCGACCCGGTCGTGGTGGTCAACCGGGTCCGGGCCGAGGCCGTGGGGTGGCATCCCGAGCGGCGGATCCGTGACGCCTTGCAGCGCTTCGCCGGAGTCCGCAGCCCGTACCTGGTCCCGGACGACCGGTCCGCCCTCGACGCCGCGCTGCTCTCCGGCAGGACACTGACCGAGGAGGCGCCCGGCTCACCGGCCCGGCTGGCCCTGGCCGAGCTGGCCGGGAGCCTGGCGCCGGCGGGGGATCCGGTCAGCCGCCGCGAGCGCAGGGCGCGCCGCCGCTGGGTGGCCGGCCCGGTTTGACCTGCGCGGGCACGACCGGGGACGGTGGCCGGACACACCGTCGCGGACGTGGAAGCTGGAGGACCATGCGAGGCCTGATCGTCGACTGGGGTGGGGTGCTCACCGCCCCCGTGCACGTGGCCGTGCGCCGCTGGGTCGAGAGCACGGGGGTCCTGCACGACCACTACCTGGCCGTCGTCAGGCGGTGGGTGGACCCGGGTCCGGGGGAGTCCTCGCCCGTCCACCTCCTCGAGCGGGGCGAGATGTCCCTCGTCGACTTCGAGCGGGAGCTCGCCTCGGCCCTGGCTGCCGAGGGGTCTGCGGTCGAGGCCGACGGGCTGGTGAACGCCATGTTCGCCGACCTCGCCGACTACGAGCGGTCCATGACCTCCCTCGTCGGCCGCGCCCGCGCCGCGGGGGTGCGCACCGCCCTGCTGTCGAACTCGTGGGGCAACGCCTACGACCGCACCGACTGGGACGAGCTCTTCGACGCGGTGGTCATCTCCGGCGAGGTGGGCATGCGCAAGCCCGAGCCGGAGATCTTCACCCTGGCGCTGCAGCGGCTCGGCCTGCCGGCGCGGGAGTGCGTCTTCGTCGACGACCTGAAGCACAACGTCGAGGCGGCGACCCGCCTGGGCATGGCCGGGGTGGTCCACCGGTCCTACGAGGACACCGCCAGCGAGCTCGCCGGGCACTTCCCCGGGGCGCCGTGGATCCGCGCAGGCAGCGAGGACCCGGGTCAGCTGCTGTAGAGCAGCAGCAGGCCGCCGCAGGTGTAGCCGACCATCAGCACCAGCAGGGGCAGCTGGCCCAGGACCGCCACGCGGCGGTCGAACAGGGACACCGCCCGCTCGTGGGCCAGCACCACGCCCAGGATGTGCCCGGTCACGATCGCCACGACCTGGATGGTCGCGGTCAGCGTCGGCTCGATCAGCCGGGTGTCCGGGGACAGCCCGGCCGTGCCGAGCCAGTTGGCGCCGATGCCGAGCGGGTCGGTGAGGCGCACCAGGGTGAGCTGCCCGGCATACACCAACAGGGCCCAGTAGTGGGCGATGACGTACCCCGCGGCGATGGGGACCAGCGACGGTGCGAACTGCTGCGTCAGCCCGCGGAAGGGCAGTCCGGCCAGGCGGGCGGACACCGCTGCCGCCGCGGCGAGTGCCCCGGCGACCACCAGGCACATGCCCAGCAGGCCGAGCGTCTCGAGCAACGTGGCGGGGACGGCCGCGGACTGGACGAAGCCGTACCAGCGCGGCTGGCCGGACAGCGCGTCGTAGGCGGTGCTGCCGAGCATGACGGCGACCGCGGCGGTGAGGCCCCGGCGCAGTCGCAGCGCGTTGGCGCCGTGCAGCGGGGTGCGCAGGACCCAGGTGCGGTCCCGGCGGCGGCCCAGCGGGCTCAGGGACCCGAGCAGCCGCGACCAGACCTCGAACGGGTCGCCACCGGAGAACCAGCGTCGGCCCAGGGCGAAGGCGCCCACCAGGTCGACCATGACGAACGCCAGGACCGCCACCCGCAGCACCGGCAGGGTGGTGCGGTTGGGGGCGATGAGCTCCAGCCAGGCGAAGGCGAACAGGCCCACGGCGCCCGGCCACATCCCCGGCGACCAGCGCACCATCGCCTCGTCGGGGTCCAGGCGGGCCAGGCGGTTGATGCCCAGGTGCAGCCAGCGCACCGGGTTGACCACGCGCCAGACCGGTCCGAGCAGCAGCGACAGCACGGCCAGGCCCACCCACAGCCAGACGTAGATGACGTAGGCGGCAGGGTTGTTGGCGTTGTCCTTGCCCGCCGCGAGGGACAGGACCGTCCAGCCGGCCAGCAGCAGGGTCAGCGTGACCGCGGTGCCGCGCAGCCAGCGCGAGTCCAGCGCACGCGCGAGGGGCCCCGGCAGCGGTATGCCCGCATCGCGGTCCAGTCGCGGCTCACGCCACAGCACGCCCAGGGCCAGGAAGGAGACCACGAGCGCGACCGCCGCGCCGGTGACCAGCGCCGGCAGCGGCAACGGCAACGACTCGACCGACCCGACCCCGTGGGCGGGCAGCAGCGCCGGCGTCATCGCGGCCGGCACGTCACTGGACGGCCACCGACAGCAGGCGCAGCGGCGGGTGGTGCGTCTCGACCTCGTAGACCCCCGGCAGGTCGGTCTTGAGCAGCAGGGTGGTCGGCACGCCCGCCTTGAGCTCCTTCTCCACCTCGAAGCCGTGGGCGTGGAGCTCGTCGTCGTGGTCGCTGGTGACCACCAGGGTCAGGGTCTCGCCCGGCGTGATCCGCACCTGGCTGGGCGCGGGGGTGACCGTCCTGCCGGTGATCGTGACCCGCAGCGTCCGGCCCGCGGCCGACGAGGCCGGCGCCGACTGGCCACCCGATGCCGTCGCTGCGGTCGAGGACCCTTGTGCGGCAGGCGGTTCGGAGGACCCGCCACACGCAGTTAACAGGCCGGTGAGGGCACCCAGGGTGATGACGGCCACGCCGGCGCGCAAGCGTGTCATTGTGGTCACGCCCGGCAGTCTAGGCGGGGCAACTCTGACACGATGAGCGTGTGCCTGACCGCTTGAGCTCCCTGGACGCGTCCTTCCTCTACCTCGAGGAAGCCACGACGGCGATGCACGTCGGGTCGGTCATGGTCTTCCAGCCGCCGGACGAGGGGTTCGACTACGACCGGCTGGTCCGCCTGGTGTCCACGCGCATCGCCTACGTCCCGCGATACCGCCAGCGCGTGCGCGAGGTGCCCGGCCACCTGGCCAACCCGGTGTGGGTCGACGACGAGGACTTCGACGTCACCTACCATGTGCGCCGTTCGGCCCTGCCGCGTCCGGGCTCGGACGAGCAGCTCGAGGAGTTCGTCGCCCGCATCCAGCCCCGGCCCCTGGACCGCAACCGTCCGCTGTGGGAGGTCTACCTCGTCGAGGGGCTGGCCGAGGGCCGCTTCGCGATCGTCACCAAGTCCCACCAGGCGCTGGTCGACGGCATCAACGCCGTCGACATCGCCCACGTCATCCTCGACACCGACCCCGACCGCGAGGAGCCGGTGACCGACACCTGGCGCCCGACCCGGGAGCCCAGCGACATCGAGCTGGTCACCGAGGCGCTCGTCGACGCGGTACGCCGGCCGAGCCAGATCCTGGACAACGTCCGCGGCGGCGTCGCCGACGTCCGGGCCATCGGTGGCCGGGTGGTCGGCGCGCTCGGTGCGGTGGCCTCGACGGTGGCCCGCAGTGCCGCCCGCCCGGCACCGACGAGCCCGCTCAACGCCGAGATCGGCGAGGCCCGGCGCTACTGCATGGTCGGCACCGACCTCGACGACTACCGCAAGGTGCGGGCGCGCGTGGCCCGCGGCAGCTACTCCGACGACGTGACGGTCAACGACGTCGTGCTGGCGACCATCTCCGGTGCCCTGCGGTCCTGGTTGCTCACCCGTGGCGAGGCCGTGCACAACGCCACCACGGTGCGGGCCATGGTGCCCGTCTCGGTCTACGACGCCGCGGACACGACCCGCCTGGGCAACCGGGTCACCGCCTGCTTCGTGGACCTCCCGGTGGGGGAGCCGAGCGCGTCGATGCGGCTGCACCAGATCGCCTTCGCCATGCGCCAGCAGATGGAGGGCGGGCAGGCGGTCGGCGCCGAGTCCATCGCCGGCATCGCCGGGTTCGCGCCGCCGACCCTGCACTCCCTGGGCGCGCGGCTCGGCAGCGCGATGTCGCGCCGCCTGTTCAACGTGGTCATCACCAACGTGCCCGGTCCCCAGCAGCCGCTGTATGCCGGCGACGCACGCATGCTCTCCTCCTACCCGGTGATGCCACTCGCCCGCGGGCAGGCCGTCTCGATCGGGTTGACCTCCTACGACGGCGGGGTCTACTTCGGCCTCAACGCCGACCGTGATGCGATGCCGGACGTCGACGTGCTGGGTCAGTGCCTCGTCGACTCCCTCGCCGAGCTCGTGGAGAGCAGGGACTCAGGCAGATGACCCGGCGCACCCGACGCGGACTGGTCCTGGGCGGTGGTGGCGTCCTGGGGGCAGCGTGGATGGTGGGTGCGCTCACGGCGCTGGAGGACGCGGTCGGCGTCGACGTGCGCCGGTTCGACGCCTTCGTCGGCACCTCGGCGGGGTCGGTACTGGCGGCACTGCTGGGCTCCGGCGTCGCGGTCTCGGACCTGCTGGAGCACCAGCTCGGCCGCGAGGTCACCTCGGGGCCGCTGGCGGGCTTCACGTTCGACTACGAGCACGACACCGGGGGTGACCGTCCGGCCCGACCCAAGCGGGGGCTGGGGTCACGGGAGATGTTGCTGCGCAACGCCCGCCAGCTGCGCCAGCTGCCACCGACCGCGGTCCTGGCGGCGCTGCTGCCCGAGGGTCGCGGCCGGCTCGACCGGGTCGGCGCGTTGGTCTCCCACGTCGTGCCGCAGGGGTGGGCCCCGCGCCAGGGCGTGCGGGTCGTCGCCCTCGACTACGACGCCGGCACCCGGGTCGCCTTCGGCGCCGAGGACGCCCCGCCGGCCGACCTCGCCGACGCCGTGATGGCCTCGTGCGCGATCCCGGGCTGGTACACCCCCGTGCGGATCGGGGAGCACCGCTTCATCGACGGCGGTGCCTGGTCCTCGACCAACCTCGACCTCATGGTGGGTCAGGGGCTCGACGAGGTCTACGTCCTGGCGCCCCAGGTGTCCTTCGTCACCGACACGCCGACGCAGTGGCAGACCCGGCTGGAGCGTCAGTGGCGCAACCGGGTGACCCACCGGTGCCTGCGCGAGCTGGCCAGGGTCCACGAGGACGGCGCCGAGGTCACGGTGCTCGGCCCCGGGCCCGAGGACCTCGCGGCGTTCGGCGCTAACCTCATGGACGTGTCGCGGCGGCCGCTCGTCGTGCAGACGTCGTTGCGCACCTCCGTCGCGGCGCTGCGGGACCCGGCGCCACTGCCCGACCGCAGCAACTTCGAGGACGTGGGATGACCCTGACGCGAATCTACTTGCCGCTCAACGCTGCCGGCCTGCGCGAGCTGCACGCCGGCGGTGTGGTGGCTGGACGCCCACTGCGGGCCCACGCGGTCACGGCGGCGGTCCGTGCCGCCCAGCCCTCGGGGGACGAGGAGGACTGGGAGTACACCGCGCTGTGCGACGCGGCCTCCAGCTCCCGGCTGCTGCTCGAGCGCGGCGAGGGGCGTCGCATCGTGGCCGCGGCCGACGTCACCAGCACCCTCGTGCAGGAGGAGGCGCCCGGCGAGACCAGCACGCCCTCGGCCGTGGTGGTCTCGGAGGCGGTGCCGCTGAAGCGGATCGCCTCCTTCCACGTGGACGAGGACGGTGCCGACGACGACGAGGAGCTGCTCTGGTACGACGCCACCGAGCTGGGCCAGCTCGTCGAGCTCCTCTGACCGAGGCTCAGAACCGGTCGGCCAGCCACGGGTCGACGACGGCGTGGAAGGCCGCCTCCCGGGTCTGCCGCACGTAGTGGTCGGCCCCGGCGACCACCTCGACGGTGACCGCAGGGTTGGCGCAGCCGCTCAGCAGCTCGCGCGTGGCCGGGCCGACCAGGCAGCCCTCGTCGTCGCCGGTGAGCACCAGGGTCGGTGTCCGGATGTCCCGCACCAGCTCGGGCCACGGGGTCGCCGGTCGGCCGTTCCCGGAGGCCATCAGCGCGAGGTCGAGGTGCATCTTGGCCTCGACCCACGCCTCGCACTCGTCCGGGGCCCAGTCCGGCTGGCGCTCGCGCAGCCCGGCCAGCGCCGCGTCGGGGTCGGCCTGGTAGCCGCGGATCAGCCCCACGCGCTCGGCGCCGACCTCCGGCCGGGGACCCAGCACGAGCGGGGTGTCCCACGGTGGGTCGATGAGCACCGCGCCGGCGAGCAGGTCCGCGCGGCGCGCGAGCACCGCCGTCAGCGAGGCAGCCCCGAGCGAGTGGCCGACCGCGACGACGGGGGAGCCGTCGGCGGCCAGGTCCTCCAGGGTCCGCTCCGCGTCGTCGGCGAACACCTCGCCGGCCCGGTCCACCTCGGCCGCAGCGAACCGGGGCGAGGCGCCGTGCCCTCGGGCGTCCACCCCGCAGACGCGGTATGCCGTGCCCCACCGCCGGGCAGCCCCGGGCCAGCACAGGCCCGAGTCGCCGTTGCCGTGGAACAGCGCCAGGGTCGGGCCGGCCGCGAGGCCGAGCTCGTGGCGCGCCAGGGCGGTCACGCCGCCGTCTTGGCGAGCCAGGGGTCGACGAGGGCGTGGAACTCCTCGCCCCGGTCGCGCCGGACGCAGTGGCCGGCCCCGGGCACGACGGCGACCTCGAGGTGGGAGTTGGCCAGCGCGGCGATGTCCGCGCGGGTGCGCTCGCCGACGATCACCTCGCGGTCACCGGTGACCACGAGGGTCGGCACGGCGATGCGCCGCGCGAACTCGTCCCACGGCAGGCTCGGCCACGCCACCCCACGGGCGAGGAAGCCGGAGTCGGCCTGCTGCTTGGACCGGGCCCACGGGTCGAGCTCGGCCACGGGCCAGGTCGGGTTCTCCACCAGGCCCCTGGCCATCGCGGCCGACAGGTCGTCGCGGAACTCCTGGACCCACGCCGTCCGCTCCAGGGCCAGGCGCTGGACCTCGGCCTCGTCGCGGCGGATGCCCCACGCCGGCTCCTCCAGGACCGCCGCCCGGACCAGGTCGGGGCGCAGCGCGGCGGCGGCGCCGGCCAGCCCGGCGCCCATCGAGTGCGCCACGAGGACCACCGGCGACCCGGTCAGCTGCACCACGTCCTCGACCAGCCCCACCGTGTCCGCCAGCAGCAGGTCGCCCGGGTCCGCCTCCAGCTGGGCGCGGGTGAACCGGGGCGAGGTGCCGTGCCCGCGGAAGTCCACCGCGAACAGGCGGTACGACGGACCCCACCGCCGCACTGCATCCGGCCAGCACAGCCCGGAGTCGGTCAGACCGTGCAGCAGGACCAGGGTCCCGACCGCCTCGGCGTCGCCGAGCTCGTGGACGGTCAGGCTGGCGGTCGAGATCATGGCAGGGCCGTGCCGGTGAAGGGAGCCACCCGGGCATCGTAGGCGCCGGGGCGGTCGGCGCGTGGTGAGGCGCACGGCATACCTGCACCGGGGGTGAGGCTGCCCCCGGGCCGCTGTGTGGGAGCGCGCCCGGCGCGCGTGCCACCATAGGCGGGTCGTCCACGACCTCTTCCCACAAGGAGCCAGACCCGCGATGGATGCTGTGACCCAGACCCCCGCGCCGGTGAACGAGCCGGTCCTCGACTACGCCCCGGGCAGCCCCGAGCGCGCGACCCTCGAGGTGGCGCTCGCCAAGCTGGGCAGCGAGCGGGTCGACCTGCCCCACACCATCGGCGGCGAGCTGGTCATGGGCGCGGGCAAGAAGATCGACGTGCGCCAGCCGCACGCCCACAAGAAGGTCCTGGGCACCATGCGCAACGCCACGGTGGCCGACGCCGAGGCCGCCGTGAAGGCCGCCAAGGACGCGGCCCCCGGCTGGCGCGCCCTGTCCTTCGACGACCGCGCCGCCATCCTGCTCAAGGCCGCCGAGCTGCTCTCCGGCCCGTGGCGGGCCACGCTCAACGCCGCGACGATGCTGGGCCAGTCCAAGACCGCCTACCAGGCCGAGATCGACGCCGCCTGCGAGCTCATCGACTTCTGGCGCTACAACGTCCACTTCGCCCGGCAGATCCTGGCCGAGCAGCCCCCGGCCAACTCCAAGGGCATCTGGAACCGCACCGACCACCGCCCGCTCGAGGGCTTCGTCTACGCGATCACGCCGTTCAACTTCACCGCCATCGCCGGCAACCTGCCGACGGCCCCGGCCCTGATGGGCAACACCGTGGTGTGGAAGCCCTCGCCGACCCAGCAGCTGGCCGCGTCCCTGACGATGGAGCTGCTCGAGGAGGCCGGCATGCCCCCGGGCGTCATCAACATGGTGACCGGTGACGGCCTCAACGTCTCCAAGGTCGCCCTGGCCGACCCCGACCTGGCCGGCATCCACTTCACCGGGTCGACCCCGACGTTCCAGCACCTGTGGCAGGAGGTCGGCGCGAACCTGCCGAGCTACCGCAGCTACCCGCGCATCGTCGGCGAGACCGGCGGCAAGGACTTCATCCTGGCCCACCCCAGCGCCGACCCCGACGTGCTGCGCACCGCCATGATCCGCGGCGCCTTCGAGTTCCAGGGCCAGAAGTGCTCGGCCGCCTCCCGCGCCTACGTGCCGCGCAGCCTGTGGAAGCAGATCAAGGCCGACCTGGTCTCGATCACCGAGGGCCTGACCCAGGGTGACGTCACCGACCTGTCCAACTTCATGGGCGCCGTCATCGACGACCGGGCGTTCGCCAAGCACAAGGACGCCATCGACCGGGCTCACGCCACGGCCGGCATCACCGTCGTCGCCGGCGGCAAGTACGACGACTCCGAGGGCTACTTCGTGCGCCCGACGGTCCTGGAGATCGACGACCCGACCGACGAGTCCTTCCGCACCGAGTACTTCGGCCCGATCCTGTCGGTGCACGTCTACCCCGACCGCACCTACGACAAGGTGCTGGACCAGATGGAGTCGTTCGCGCCCTACGGTCTGACCGGCTCGATCATCGCCCAGGACCGCGGCGTGATCGCCGACGCGACCGAGCGCCTGCGCTTCGCGGCCGGCAACTTCTACATCAACGACAAGCCCACCGGTGCCGTCGTGGGCCAGCAGCCCTTCGGTGGCGGCCGCGCGTCGGGCACCAACGACAAGGCCGGCGCCGCGCAGAACCTCCTGCGCTGGACCAGCGCGCGCTCCATCAAGGAGACGTTCGTCCCGCCGAAGACCCACGCGTACCCGCACATGGGCTGAGCCCCGCGAACGCACGACGGGAGGGTATGGCGAGTGGTCGCCATACCCTCCCGTCGCGCTGTGGGAGGCCGGTCAGCCGGCGAGCCAGGCCCGCCCGGTGGTGCGCTCGATGTCGATGGCGGCCTCGATGGCCGGCGCGGCAGCCTTCTCGACCTTGCCGCCGATGAGCGGGATGCGGGCCTTGAGCTCCCCGTCCACGGACTGGGTGGTGCCCTCGCCATGGGGGGCGAGGGCGAGGGTGCCCTTGAGCCCGACCGGCAGGTTGCCGACCGCGACGGTGATCTCACCCCGGCGGGAGCCGTCGGCCGCGGCCGGGCCCCACGTGTGCGTCTCGGTCACCGGGAGCCGGTCGCCCACCATCCCCTTGACGAAGTCGGGGAACTCGTCGGTGGGCATGGTGCGCTTGCTGACGATCTCGGTCTGCTCGCCGCGGGTCGTGATGGACACCTCGTGCTCCAGGGCACCGGTGGCCTTGGCCTTGCGGTCCTGGAAGTCGCTGTCCGCGAGCATGGTGAAGACCTCGTCGGGGGTGGCGTCGTAGTCGATCGTGGCGCGAATCCTCATGCGGCCCACCGTAGTGGCGCGACGGTGGCTCAGTGTCGCGGCGGTGGCGCATCTCGCAGCGCCCGGGACTGGGCCCGCAGCACCTGGGTCAGCTCCTCGCAGGTGCGCTGCAGCTGGGCCCGGGACCGGCCCAGCGCCGAGGACTGTCGGTCGACCCGGGCCTGGTGCTCGGGCACCAGCGCCCGGCGGCGCTCGGCCTCCTCGGAGGTCGCCGGCCCCCACGCCTCCAGCACCCGGCCGTCGACGACGCGCAGCCCGTCCCGGGCGGCCCGGTCGGCGGCTCGGCGCCCCTGCTCGTGGGCCTCGGCCAGCTCGGTGGCGTAGCGCTGCAGGGCCGCGCCGGCCTGGTCCAGTGCCCGTGCCGTGGCGGCCATGCCGGTCAGTGCCCCGGTCACCCGGTCACGCGCGGCCGAGCCGGCCGGCCCACGCCACTGGGCCAGCCCGGCGCCCGAGCGGGCCAGCGTGGCCGCCCGCTCGGTCAGGTGGGCGGCCTCCCGCCGCATCGCGCCCCCGAGGCGGGAGCAGCCGGCCGGGTCGCCGAGGACCAGAGGGTCGGTCACGGTGCGCCCTCGCCGGGCGCGGCGGTGCGCTCCGCCTCGGTGTAGCGGGCGGCGGCCTCGCGCAGGGCCCGGGTGCTCTCGCCGAAGGAGTCGGTCAGCGCCCGCAGCGTGTCGGCCGCCTGCTCGACCAGCTGGTCGACCGCGTGCTGGGTGAGGGTGTCGCCGGTCTCGACGTAGTGGTCCAGCAGCTCGCCGGAGAGGGCGAACGCCTCCTCCCGTGCGCGGGCCAGCCGCTCCGAGACCGCGAGCAGCGTGGCGGGGTCGACGCTCGGCTGGGCTGCCATGCCACCGAGCCTACGGCGCCGGGCCCGCACCGCCCGGGTTACCCACAGGCGCCGGGGTGGCGCGGCTAGGGTGCGCGCATGGATGAAGAGTTCGTGGACTTCTCGCGGTCGCAGCCGGCCGTCGCCGAGGGCGCCGAGGGCGACCGCCAGTTCGGGGAGGAAGGGGCCCGGCTCACCTACGGCAGCTACCTGCGCGTCGAGCAGCTGCTGTCCCAGCAGGTGCCCGAGACCAGCCCGCCGGCGCACGACGAGCTGCTGTTCATCGTCATCCACCAGGCCTACGAGCTGTGGTTCAAGCAGCTGCTGCACGAGCTCGAGGCCGCGCGCAACGCCATGGACGAGGGCCGGCTCTGGTGGGCCCGGCACCTGCTGCGCCGGGTGGGCACGATCGAGGACGTCCTCGTCCACCAGATCGACATCCTGGAGACGATGACCCCGCAGGACTTCCTGGAGTTCCGGCACCGGCTGGCGCCGGCCAGCGGCTTCCAGTCGGTGCAGTTCCGCGAGCTGGAGTTCCTCTCCGGCCACAAGGACCCGGGCTTCCTCCAGCGGTTCAAGGGCCTGTCCGCGGAGGAGCGCGCGCGCCTCGACCGGCGCCTGGCCGAGCCGACCCTGTGGGACGCCTTCGTCGGGGTCCTCGCCCGGGCCGGCCTGCCCACCGGCGACGACGCCGAGGTCAGCGCCAGCCTGGTCACCGTGGCCCGGGACCGCGGCACCTACGGCGATATCTGGGAGCTCGCCGAGGTGCTCCTCGAGCACGACGAGCAGCAGGCGGCGTGGCGGGCGCGCCACGTGACCATGGTCGAGCGCCAGATCGGCACGAAGTCGGGCACCGGTGGCTCCTCCGGAGCCCCTTACCTGCGCAGCCGGCTGCCGATGCGCTTCTACCCGTTGCTGTGGGAGATGCGCGGCGCGCTGTGAGGTGAGCACGCGGCATACCCCGGGCCGGTATGCCGCGTGGCCGGGTGCCCGAACCCGGCCACGTGCGGCTGGGTGGCAGCGCTAGGCTCGGGCCGGGCGCACAACGGCGTGCGCCAGGGCTTATCTGGGTGAGGAAATTTCAGCCATGTCGGCGTCGCTTGAGCAGTCCCGGTCGCAGTTGCTCCGCTCCGCAGCGGAGCTCGCAGAACGGGCGGGGGGTGAGGCCCTCGAGCGGTTCCTGCGCCGGTACTACCGGCACGTCGCGACCGAGGACCTGCTCGCCCGCGCGCCGGAGGACCTCCTCGGCGCGGCCCTGTCGCACAAGCAGCTCGCCCAGTCCCGTCCCGTCGGCACCGCCAACGTGCGGGTGTTCACCCCGACGGTGGAGGAGCAGGGCTGGTCCAGCGGCCACACGGTCATCGAGATCGTCACGGACGACATGCCCTTCCTGGTCGACTCGGTCACCGCCGAGCTGTCCCGCCAGGAGCGCTCGGTCTACCTCGTCGTCCACCCGCAGCTGACGGTCCGCCGTGACGCCGCCGGTGAGCTCGAGGAGATCCTCGACGTCGACAGCCTCGACGACGACGGGTTCGGCCAGGGCGTCGAGTCGTGGATGCACGTGGAGGTCGACCGCGAGAGCGACGAGGACGAGCGCGCGGCCATCGCCGCCGGCCTGTCCAAGGTGCTCTCCGACGTGCGCGAGGCCGTCGAGGACTGGCCCAAGATGCGCAGCACCTGCTCGGAGATCGCCGAGTCGCTCACGGCCCACCCGCCGGTCGGTGTCGACCCCGAGGAGGTCGCCGAGACGCGCCGGCTGCTGACCTGGCTGGCCGACAACCACTTCACCTTCCTCGGCTACCGCGAGTACGCCCTGACCAGCGAGGACGGCGACGACGTCCTGCGCGCCGTGCCGAGCACCGGGCTGGGCCTGCTGCGCTACGACCAGCCGCAGTCGGTCAGCTTCAGCCGGCTCACGCCCGAGGCCCGCGCCAAGGCCCGCGACAACCACCTGCTGATCATCACCAAGGCCAACTCCCGCGCCACGGTGCACCGCTCCACCTACCTCGACTACGTCGGGGTCAAGACCTTCGACGAGCAGGGCAACGTCACCGGTGAGCGCCGGTTCCTGGGCCTGTTCACCTCCAGCGCCTACACCGAGTCGGTGCTGCGCGTGCCGATCATCGACAACAAGGTCCGAAAGGTCCTGCAGGGCACCGGGTTCACGGCCGACAGCCACTCGGGCAAGGACCTGCTCGAGGTGCTCGAGACCTACCCGCGCGACGAGCTGTTCCAGACCGAGACCGAGGCGCTGACCGAGATCGCGACCGCGGTGCTGCACCTGCAGGAGCGCCGGCGGACCCGGCTGTTCCTGCGCCGTGACGAGTACGGCCGGTTCATGTCGTGCCTGGTCTACATCCCGCGCGACCGCTACACCACGGCGGTGCGGCTGAAGATGGAGGCGCTGCTGCGCGCGGCGTTCCACGGCGCCAGCGTCGACTACACCACCCGGGTGTCGGAGTCGGTGCTCGCCCGGCTGCACTTCGTCGTCCGGGTGCGCTCCGGCGAGGCCATCCCCGAGGTGGACGAGGCGCTGCTGGAGCAGCAGATCGTCGACGCCACCCGCACCTGGGACGAGGACCTCGGCGAGGTCGCCCGCGCCGAGCACGGCGAGGAGGCTGCCGCCCGCCTGATCGGGTTGTACGGCAAGGCGTTTCCCGAGGCCTACAAGGAGGACTTCACCCCCCGCGTCGGCATCGTCGACCTGCGCCACATCGAGGCGCTGGAGTCGGCGGACTCGGTGCGGCTCAACCTCTACCAGGAGCCGGGCAGCCCGGCCCAGGAGCGCCGCTTCAAGCTCTACCGCCGTGGCCCGCTGTCGCTGACCGCGGTGCTGCCGCTGTTCACCCACCTGGGGGTCGAGGTCGTCGACGAGCGGCCCTACGAGATCGACCGCGCCGACGGGGTGACCGTCTACGTCTACGACTTCGGCCTGGTCGCGCCGCGCTCGGACGCCTGGGCCGGCGGTGCGGGCGACGGCGGGGTGCGCGAGCTGTTCCAGGACGCGTTCTCGGCGGTGTGGGACGGGCGCGCCGAGAGCGACGGCTTCAACGCCCTCGTCCTCGAGGCCGGGCTGACCTGGCGCCAGGTGGTCATCCTGCGCGCCGTCGCCAAGTACCTGCGCCAGACCGGGTCCACCTTCAGCCAGGAGTACGTCGAGGCCGCCCTGGTCTCCAACGTCGCCATCGCCGCGCAGCTGGTCTCGCTGTTCGAGGCGCGCTTCGACCCCGCCGCCGGCACGGACGTGCAGGCCCGCGAGGACGCCCAGCAGGCCGTCGGCGAGGCGATCGAGTCCGCGCTGGAGCAGGTCGCCAGCCTCGACCACGACCGGATCATCCGGGCGTTCCTCGGGGTCATCCGGGCGACGCTGCGCACCAACTACTTCCAGCCCGACGCCGACGGGTCGGCCAAGAGCTACGTCAGCTTCAAGCTGGACCCCAAGAAGGTGCCGGACCTGCCGGCGCCGCGGCCGATGTTCGAGATCTGGGTCTACAGCCCTCGCGTCGAGGGCGTGCACCTGCGCTTCGGCAAGGTCGCCCGGGGTGGCCTGCGCTGGAGCGACCGGCGTGAGGACTTCCGCACCGAGGTCCTCGGCCTGGTCAAGGCGCAGATGGTCAAGAACGCCGTCATCGTGCCCACCGGGTCCAAGGGCGGGTTCTTCGCCAAGGCGCTGCCCGACCCGACCGTCGACCGCGACGCGTGGCTCGCGGAGGGGGTCGCGTCATACAAGCTGTTCATCTCGGGGATGCTCGACGTGACCGACAACCTCGTCGGCACCGATGCCGTCCCGCCGCAGCACGTGGTCCGCCATGACGAGGACGACACCTACCTGGTGGTCGCCGCCGACAAGGGCACCGCGACCTTCTCCGACATCGCCAACGGGGTGGCGCAGTCCTACGGCTTCTGGCTCGACGACGCGTTCGCCTCCGGTGGCTCGGCCGGCTACGACCACAAGGCCATGGGCATCACGGCCCGGGGTGCGTGGGAGTCGGTCAAGCGGCACTTCCGCGAGATGGGCGTCGACACGCAGAAGGAGGACTTCACCGCGGTCGGCGTGGGAGACATGAGCGGCGACGTCTTCGGCAACGGGATGCTGCTCTCCGAGCACATCCGGCTCGTGGCCGCGTTCGACCACCGGCACATCTTCCTCGACCCCGACCCGGTCTCGGCCACGTCCTTCGTCGAGCGCCGCCGGCTGTTCGACCTGCCCCGCTCGTCGTGGGCCGACTACGACAGCAGCCTGATCAGCGAGGGCGGCGGGGTGTTCCCGCGCTCGGCCAAGGCGGTGCCGATCAGCGAGCAGGCCGCGGCGACGCTCGGGCTGCCGCGCGGGGTGAGCACGATGACCCCGGCCGAGCTGATGAAGGCGATCCTGCTGGCGCCGGTCGACCTGCTGTGGAACGGCGGCATCGGCACCTACGTCAAGGCTTCCTCGGAGTCTCACGCCGACATCGGCGACCGGGCCAACGACGCCATCCGTGTCGACGGCAACGCGTTGCGCTGCAAGGTGATCGGCGAGGGCGGCAACCTCGGCCTGAGCCAGCTCGGCCGCATCGAGGCGTCCTTCGCCGGGGTGCGCGTCAACACCGACGCGATCGACAACTCCGCCGGGGTGGACACCTCCGACCACGAGGTCAACATCAAGATCCTGCTGACCGGGCTGATGCGCGACGGCGACCTGACGCTGAAGCAGCGCAACGCCGTGCTGTCCTCGATGACCGACGAGGTCGCCCAGCAGGTGCTGCGGGACAACTACGAGCAGAACGTCCTGCTGGGCAACGCCCGGGCGCAGGAGCACGCGATGCTGCCGGTGCACAAGCGCCTCATCCACTGGCTGGAGGAGCGCGGCGACCTCGACCGCGAGCTGGAGTTCCTGCCCTCGGACAGCGAGATCGACCGCCGTCAGGACGCCGGCCTGGGCCTGAAGTCGCCGGAGTTCTCGGTGCTGGTGGCCTACGCCAAGCTGGCCCTCAAGGAGGACCTGCTGCCGACCGGGCTGCCGGACGACCCGTGGTTCCAGGCGACGCTGACCGACTACTTCCCCGAGCCGATCCGCGAGCACTACCAGCAGGAGCTGGCCAGCCACCCGCTGCGCCGCGAGATCGTCACCAACGCCGTGGTCAACTCCATGGTCAACCGGGGCGGCATCACCTTCGCCTTCCGGGCCTCGGAGGAGACCGGGGCGACGCCGGAGCAGGTCGCCCGGGCCTACGTCGTGTGCCGCGAGGTGTTCAACCTGCGCGACTACGTCACCGCGGTGGAGGACCTCGACAACGTCGTCTCCACGGCGACCCAGACCGCGCTCTACCTGGAGTTCCGCCGACTGCTGGACCGCGGGGTGCGCTGGTTCCTGCAGAACCGTCCGGCGACGCTGGACGTGGCCGCCGAGGTCGAACGGTTCCGCGGGGTCGTCGAGCACCTCGGTCCCCAGGTGCCCCAGCTGCTGCAGGGCAACGAGCGCAAGCGGCTCGAGCGCCGGGCCCGGGAGCTGGAGCACGTCGGTGCCCCCGGCGCCATGGCGACGGACGCCGCCGGCCTCCTCGACCGGTTCTCGCTGCTGGACGTGGTGGAGATCGCCGCCGACACCGGCCGCGAGGCTGCGGAGGTCGCGCCGCTGTACTTCGCGCTCTCCGAGCGGTTCGGCATCGACGCGATGCTCGGCCAGGTCACGATGCTGCCCCGCGACGACCGGTGGGACGCCCTGGCCCGCGCCGCGCTGCGCGACGACCTGTATGCCGTGCTGGAGGCCCTCACCAAGTCGGTCCTGGAGGGCACCGAACCGGGTGGGACCCCGCGGGAGCGGATCGACGCGTGGTCGGCGGCCAACGCCGAGCAGCTGTCCCGGGCCCGGGTGGCGCTCTCGGGCATCCAGCGCCTGGAACACCCCGGCATCTCGGCACTCTCCGTGGCGCTGCGCACGCTGCGTGGCGTCATCCGCAGCGGAGCCGCCACCGTCTGACGTCGCGCGTGACCGCGGATCGGCAGTCGTGCCAACGGCTTCCGATCCGCGGGCACCTGCGTCGCCGGCGGCCCGCTGCCGACTAGGCTCGCTGGTGTGCCGACCCTGACCGACGTGCTGCGGGAGCAGACCGACCTGACGCCCGCGGACGTCGAGTGGCTGCACCTGCTGGTCGGGGACTGGCAGCTGCTCTCGGACCTGTCCTTCGCCGACCTGGTCCTGTGGGCGCGCTCGCGCGACCGCGGCTGGGTCGCGGTGGCGCACGTGCGCCCCACGACCGGCCCCATGGTGTTCTTCGACGACTACGTCGGGCGCCGGGTGGGCTCGGGCCGCCGGCCGCTGCTGGACCAGGCCTTCGACGGGGTCCGGATCATCCGGGAGCGCGACCCGGAGTGGCGTGACGACATGCCGATCCGCGAGGAGGCCATCCCGGTGGTGCGGGAGGGGCGCCCGATCGCGGTGCTGACCCGGCACACCAACCTCGCCACGATGCGGACGCCGAGCCGGCTGGAGCTGACCTACCTCGCGACGGCCGACGCGCTGGCCCGGATGGTGGCCTCGGGGGAGTTCCCCACCCGGGGGGCCGCGCCGACCGGGCAGCGCCGGGGCGCACCCCGGGTGGGCGACGGGGTGATCCGGCTCGACCCGGACGGCACGGTCAACTACGCCAGCCCCAACGCGGTCTCGGCGATCCACCGTCTCGGGCACGTCGGCGACGTGGTCGGGTCGTCGCTGTCACGGATCATCTCCGAGGTGCTGCACGACGAGTCCCCGGTCGATGAGGGGCTGCCGCTCGTGACCAGCGGCCGGGCGCCGTGGCGCACCGACGTGGAGACCCGTGGGGCCAGCGTCTCGCTGCGGGCGATCCCGCTGATGGAGGCCGGGCACCGGATCGGCGCGATCGTGCTGCTGCGCGACGTCAGCGAGCTGCGCCGGCGCGAGCAGGAGCTGCTCACCAAGGACGCGACGATCCGCGAGATCCACCACCGGGTGAAGAACAACCTGCAGACCGTGGCCGCCCTGCTGCGGCTGCAGGCGCGCCGGCTGCCCGAGAGCGAGGGCAAGGCCGCGCTGGAGGAGGCGGTGCGCCGGGTGGCGGTGATCGCGCTGGTGCACGAGACGCTCAGCCAGGGCTTCGACGAGACGGTCGACTTCGACGAGATCGCCGCGCGCGGGCTCTCCAGCGTCGTCGAGGTGGCCACCCGCGAGGTGCCCGTGCGCACCGTGCGCACCGGGTCGTTTGGCCGGCTCCGGGCCGAGGACGCGACCGCGCTGGCCATGGTGGTCAGCGAGCTGGTGCAGAACGCCGTCGAGCACGGGCTCGCCGCGCACGGCGGTCAGCTGACGGTGGACGCCCGGCGCAGCACCGAGGGGGAGGAGGAGGTGCTCAGCGTCACCATCACCGACGACGGCGCCGGCCTGCCGGAGGACTTCGACCCGGGCCGCTCAGGGCTGGGGACGCAGATCGTCACCTCGCTGGTGCAGGACATGCGCGGCCGCATCACCTGGGAACGCGCAAAGCCGCGCGGAACCACGGTGCGGTTCGTCGCGCGGCTTCGTCCTCGCGGGGACGGATGACGTCGTGGGACAGGCTCCCGGGGCTCAGCCGGCCCGGCGGGCGCGGGCGTTGCGGCGCTTGAGGGCGCGGCGCTCGTCCTCGGACAGGCCACCCCAGACACCGGCGTCCTGACCGGTCTCGATGGCCCACTTCAGGCAGGTGTCCACGACCTCGCACCGTCGGCAGACAGCCTTCGCCTCTTCGATCTGGAGAAGTGCCGGACCGGTGTTCCCGATCGGGAAGAACAGCTCGGGGTCCTCTTCCAGGCAGGCAGCGCGGTTGCGCCAGTCCATCAGGATCGTGCTCCTTGAATCGTGGCCGTGGGTCAGCGTCGTAGGCGTCGGGTCAGGCGTTGGGTGAACGGGGGGCCGTGTCGGTCCGTGATCGGCCGCAGGCACAAGTGCCCATGCTACCGAGTCGTAACTTCCGTGTCAGGCCCGAGTCCATTCTTGGGCAGGTGGTGCGTTCTGGCCAACGGATTCGGCCGCTGCCGTGTTCCGGGAGACCAGAGTCACAGATCGCGTGCACCCGCGACAAGAGCCGTGACTGACATTTGTCGTCCGGCATCTCGCATGGTCACACACCACCCTGTCACGCCGGTCACGGGGGGTGTCGTGTGGTGGGGCGCCACCGACGCCGCCATCACGGGTGGGAGGCCCCGCCGGATACCCTCGTCCGCGTGACGACCACCCCCGAGCCCACCACCCGCCGGGCCGCCCGCGTCGCCGCCGGCGTCCTCGTCGTGCAGGCCCTCGCCATCCTCGGCTTCACGGTCTTCTACCTGGTGGAGCTGGTCCGGGGCGAGACCAGCAACAGCAGCCGCGCCGTGATGTCGATGGTGCTGTTCGTCATCGCGATCGCGTTCCTCGGCCTGCTGGCCTGGGGGCTGTGGCACGGCCTGCGGTGGGCCCGGACGCCGGCGGTCGTCTGGCTCGCGCTGCTGCTGCCCGTGGCGTGGGGCATGTTCCAGTCGGGGGTGGCGCTGATCGGCGCGGTGGTGCTCCTGACCGTCGTCGTCGGCATCGGCGCCACCGTCCTCTCGGGACGCGAGACCGCCTGAGCCGCAGGGCTGCCGCTCAGCCGGGAGTCGTCACCTGCACGGGGGTCACGACGCCCTGCTCGACCAGCAGGCCGCGCCCGGGTGGGCCCGGCTCCGCCGCGCGGACCCGCACGCCGAGCAGGTCGCCGTCGGCCAGACCGGCCGGTCGCAGCAACACCCCGGTGCGGTGACGGCGCACCTCCGTGGTCAGCCCGCGGAAGGTCGCCGACAGCTCGTC
Source organism: Oryzihumus leptocrescens (assembly GCF_006716205.1). Lineage (GTDB taxonomy): Bacteria > Actinomycetota > Actinomycetes > Actinomycetales > Dermatophilaceae > Oryzihumus > Oryzihumus leptocrescens. Next base: position 854,839 of record NZ_VFOQ01000001.1, read on the forward strand.
GGTGGCGCCCGCGCAGAGCACCACGACGCGTCCGCGACGGCAGCGCAGCACCTCGACCAGCGTCTCCTCCACGGGCGTGTCCAGCAGCAGCTCGGCGTCGTCGACCAGGACCACCAGGTCGTCGTGTCGCTTGACCAGGGAGAGCATCGCCTCCCGGTCATGCGGGTCGACCAGCTCGGCCACACCGTCGGCCGACAGGTCCGTCACTGGTGAGGGTCGCGGTGCGACCACGGCGACTGGCCGGGCGGCTGCGGCGAGGTGACGGGCCATGGCGGCCAGCGTCGTCGACCGACCGCTGCCGGGAGGCCCGGCGACCAGGACCGCGGGGCTGTGGCGCAGGTCGACACCGACCGCCTCCGCCGCGTCCCCTCCCACGCCGAGCCGTGCCCAGTCGGCGGCGGCGAGGTCGCCGACCGGCGTGGTCGGCAGGGTGCTGTCCACCACGGTGTCGGGGAGCGGCCGGATGCGGAGCGGCGTGGCGACAGCTGCTGCGTCGCCGGCGTGACCCGACCAGCCGTCGGCCACCTCGCCGAGCGCCCGCGCCTGTTCGGCCGCGCCACCAGGCGCCAGGAGGGCCAGCTGCAGCTCGACGTGGTCGTGGGCCCGGACGGCCCGGCCCGGCGGGGGCTCGTGCGGCACGGCGGACGGCGGGATCCCGGCCATGACGAGGTCGGTCGGGTCGGTCAGGGGCAGGACGAGCTTGTCCGGCACCAGCGAAGACACCTGGGAGAGCAGCAGGTCCCGACCCCCGGCGAGCAGGAGCGAGATCCCTGCGGCCGGGCCCTCGCGCAGGATCCGCAGCAGCTGGTCGGTGGGCCGGCCGTGGTCCACGCCCTCGAACGCCTGGGTCAGCCCCTCCCAGCCGTCGACCAGGAGCACCAGCCAGGGCAGCGGCATGCCCTCTGCCTCGCGGCAGGCGTCGCGCTGCTCCTGGACCGAGCCCACGCCGAGCTCGCCGAGCAGCTGCTGACGCCGGGTGAGCTCCTGCACCAGGCGGCTGACGAGGCGGGCGGCGCGGGGCACGTCCTCACGGCCCACCACCGTGCCCGTGTGGGGCAGCGCGGCCAGCGCCTGAAGCCCGCCGGAGCCCCCGTCGAGGGCATGCAGGTGCAGCTCGGCGGGGGAGTGGCGACGGGCCAGGGACCCGGCCACGGTCCGCAGCGCGCTGGTGCGCCCGCTGCGGGCGGCGCCGACGAAGGCGAGGTGCCCGTCACGGCCGGGCTGCCAGGACAGCACCTCCTGGCTCTGCCGGTCGGGCCGGTCCGCCACCGCGTAGGGCACCCCCGGACCCGTGGTGGGCTCGAGGTCGCCCAGCAGCACCTGGAAGGGAAGCGGCGGCAGCCACGGCCGGGTGACCGGGTCGAGCGCCGTCGCCGCCGCGGCGTCCCGCACCGACTCCACGACGCGGGCCAGGTCGGTGGGGCCCTGGGCGCGGGCGCCGACCGGGCGCCGGGCGGGTGGGTCCCCGAGCTGGTCGCGCTGCTGGACCTCCACCTCGACTCCCGCGACCTCGGGGGCGGACTCCCGTCCGCCGACGCGGGCCGTCTGGAACGCGACGAGCGGGCCGGACCCGCTGCGCAGCACCGCCCGTCCCGGGGTGCGTTCGGAGATCGCGGCCGCGTCGGGGGCTTCGATCACGTCCTCGGAGTCCACCCGGTCACGCACCCGCAGGGCGATCCGCAGCGCGACGTTCGCCTTGATGTCAGCGGTCACGACGCCGGCGGGGCGCTGGGTCGCCAGCACGAGGTGCACCCCGAGGGAGCGACCCACCGCGGCGACGCGCAGCACGCCGTCGAGGAAGGCCGGCAGCTCCTCGGCGAGCACCCGGAACTCGTCCACGACGAGCACCAGCCGCGGCAGCGCAGGGCCGGGGCGGATGGTCAGGGCGTGGTAGTCGTCGATGTCCTTGACCCCCGCGTCGCGCAGCACGCGCTCCCGCCGGGTCAGCTCGGAGCGGAGCGAGACCAGCGCCCGCTCGGCGAGCTGGTCGTCGAGATCGGTGACCAGGCCCAGGGTGTGCGGCAGGCGAGCACAGTCCTTGAACGCCGCGCCGCCCTTGTAGTCGACGAGGACGAAGCCGAGCTCGTCCGGCCGGTTGGCCAGCGCCAGCGAGGCGATCACCGTCTGCAACAGCTCGGACTTGCCCGCACCGGTGGTGCCCCCGACGAGCAGCTGAGGTCCCTCGCGGCGCAGGTCCACGGCATACGGGCCCTCGGCCGCGACCCCGAGCAGCGCCATCGTCGAGCGGGGCTGGCGCGACCACTGTCGCGCCACCGCATCCGCGTCGGTGGCGTCGAAGGGCAGCACGTCGAGCAGCCGGGCCTGCTCGGGCACCTCGGCGGTGTCGTCCTCGGGGGTGGCGTCGCGCAGTGGGGCCAGCGCGCGGGCGAAACGCTCGGCCCAGGCGGCCGCGACCTGGTCGGGCACCACGTCGGGCACGGCCGGCGCGCCGGTCACCTGCACCCGGAGGCGTGGGCTGACCTGCCCGACCAGGTGCACCGTGGCTCGGGCCTCCAGCGGCAGCCGGGCCGCCTCGTCGTCCAGGCAGAGGAAGTGGACGCCGACGCCCGGCCCCTCCTCGAGCAGCGCCGCGACCCCCGGCACCGTGCGCAGCCGGTGGGCCCCGGCGAGCACGACGACCACCCTGGGGCCCTGCCATGGGCGCCCGTCGTGGGGTGCCGACGCGCGGCGCTCCGCGACGAGCCCGGTCAGCTCGGCGATCCGGCGGCGCACCTGGTCACCTGTGGGGGAGAGGACCCCCAGGAGCGCGCGGCAGTCCTCCCCGGGACCGGGACGGCAGTGCGGCAGGTATGCCGTCCAGGCCAGGTCCGCGGCGCGGCCCCCGTCCGCGGCGAGCACCACAAGGCGCACGTCCCGAGGGGAGTGCCAGCCACAGGCCTGGGCGATGAGGGCGCGCACCAGGCCGGTCGCCGGTCCCCGGGCGCCCGCCACGCCGAGCACCCCGACGTCGGGCAGGGACACCCCGACCGGCACCCGCGGCACCTCGGGCGTGGCGCGCCGGTGGGCCTCGTCGGGGTCGACCACCGTCACCCGGGACGGCAGGTCGGCGGTGCCGACCCGGAGCAGCAGCAGGTCCTCCTCGGTCCGCCGTCGCTCCCACAGGCGGGCGTGCGGGCCCTCGACGGTGGCCAGCAGCTCGGCGAGGTCCGGCAGCTGGGTGTGCCGGCGCGCGGACTCCTCGAGCAGGGCGGCGGCGACCCGCGCCCGGGCGGCGGCGAGCTCGCGTTCGTGGTCGGCGCGGGCGCGCGCATGGGAGCGGCGCCCGGACCGCCGGTCCCCGATGACGTTGCCCAGCATCATCGCCGGCCCCATGAGGGCGAACAGCAGGTAGACCGGCGAGTGGGTCAGCACCGCCATGGGGACGGCGACGGCCAGGGGCACCACGCTGGCCAGCAACGGCATGCGGGGGGCGTCCCGCTGCTGCGGGCGGGCCGGCAGGCAGACCTCGACCGGCTCCGGAGGCGGCAGGATCCGCGGGCTGCGGTTGACCAGGAGGTGTCCGAGCCCGTCCTCGTGCACCGCCGCCGGTGCGCTCCCCGGGACGCGCAGGACGACCGTGCTCGAGCCCAGGGCGACCCGGTTGCCGGTGGTCAGGGGATGCGGCCGCCCGGCCAGGGCGTCGCCGTCGACGACGGTGCCGTTGGTCGAGCCGAGGTCCTCGACGGTGACCCCCGCGTGCCGGACCGTGATCCGGGCGTGGCGGCGGGACAGGTCCGGGTCCTCGATGTGGATCGCCGCCTCGGCGCCGCGACCCACGACGTGCTCGCCCGGCGGCAGCCGGTGCACCTGCCCGCAGTCCGGGCCGCCGACGACGTGCAGCTCGAGCACGCCGGGCACGCCCGAGCGGTCGCGCATCCCGGGGTCGTCCAGCGTCACCAGCGACCCCTCGAGCAGCGGTGGGCTGCCGACGGGGTGGTCCCCGGGGACGGCCATGCCGTCGACGAACAGGGCCGGCGACCGGCCGGCATACCCGCTGGCCTCGGCGAGGGCGGGGCCGAGGTCCGCGGCGGTCGCACCCGGTGGGGTGCGGACCGCGACGTCGACGGGCACGCCGGCACCGGCCGGGGCGACGACGGACAGACGGATCTCCATGGCCGCACCCCCTCGCGGTGGCGCCCGCGGTTCGGGTCGCTCGTTGGCATTGTGCTGGGCATCGAGGCCCGGAACGGCTGCGTCCACAGGGTTCCCGGGCCGGTCGCCGCGTTGTCCACAGGCAGGTTCGCCGGCCCGGCGCGGGCTCACGCCGCCGCCCTACCCTCGGTCCGGTCAGCTGCCGGGTCACGCCCGGCGCCGGAGCGACGTTCGGGGGGACGCGGCGTGGACGCGGTGAGCACGGTCGAGGGCGAGGTGCGCGAGCTGATCCGGCGCTCCGGGCTGGACCCGGCCCGGGACGCCCGCGAGGTGCGCCAGCTGGTGCGGGACGCGGTGGCCGACTACGACGAGCGGTCGCTGCACGGTGGCCTGCCGGCGCTCGCCGACCTCGACGCGGCCGCGAAGTCGGTGCTCGACGCGGTGGCGGGACTCGGTCCGCTGCAGGGCTACCTCGAGGACCCCCGGGTCGAGGAGATCTGGATCAACGCGCCGGGCAAGGTGTTCGTGGCGCGGGACGGCGTGGCCGAGCTGACCACGACCATCCTGACCGCGGCCGACGTGCGCGACCTCGTGGAGCGGATGCTGCGCACCACGGGCCGCCGGGTCGACCTGTCCTCGCCGTTCGTCGACGCGACCCTGGCGGACGGGTCGCGCCTGCACGTGGTCATCCCCGACATCACGCGGGAGCACTGGCTGGTCAACATCCGCAAGTTCGTCGTCAAGGCCGACCACCTCGACGACCTCGTGCGGCTCGGGACCCTGACCCGCCAGGCTGCGCGCTTCCTCGACGCCGCGGTCGTCAGCGGGCTGAACATCCTGGTGGCCGGCGGCACCCAGGCCGGCAAGACGACGATGCTCAACTGCCTCGCCGCGGCGATCCCTCCCCGGGAGCGGGTGGTGACCTGTGAGGAGGTCTTCGAGCTCAAGATCCCGCTGCGCGACGTGGCCTCGATGCAGTGTCGGCAGCCCAGCCTCGAGGGCACCGGCGAGGTGCCGTTGCGCCGCCTGGTGACCGAGGCGCTGCGGATGCGACCTTCCCGGATCATCGTCGGCGAGGTGCGCCAGGCCGAGAGCCTGGACCTGCTGATCGCCTTGAACAGCGGCCTGCCGGGCATGTGCAGCCTGCACGCGAACAGTGCCCGCGAGGCCGTCACGAAGATGTGCACCCTGCCGCTGCTGGCCGGCGAGAACGTCGGCAGCCGGTTCGTCGTGCCGACGGTGGCCGGCTCGGTCGACGTGGTGGTGCACCTCGGCCTCGACCGCGACGGCGTGCGCCGGGTCCGCGAGGTCGCCGCGGTCCCTGGACGGGTCGAGGCCGGGGTGGTGGAGATCGCCGACCTGTTTGTCCGCCGGGACGGGCAGCTGCGGCGGGCGGACGGCTTCCCGCCCCACCCGGACCGCTTCGAGCGGGCCGGCTACGACCTGGTCACCCTGCTGGCCCAGGAGGCGTCATGACCGGCCTGGTCGTGGGGCTGCTGCTCGGTGCCGGGCTCTTCTGCATCTGGTGGTCCTGCTGGACGAGGCCGCCGGCCCCGGAGCGTGCGCACGCACGACGGCGGACCCGCCTCGCCGACGAGCTGGTCCAGGCGGGCCTCGACGGCGTGCGCCCGGCGGCGCTGGTGCTGGGCTCGACCGCCGCGGGTGCCGTGGTGCTGGCCGGCTTCTGGGCGACGACCCGGGTGCTGCCGGTGGCCGCGTGCTTCGCGCTCATGACGGCCCGGGCCCCGGTCGGCCTGGTGCGCGCCCGGGCTCGCCGCCGTCGGGCGGTGCTGCGTGAGCTGTGGCCGGACGCCGTCGACAACCTCGCCTCGGGGGTCCGCGCCGGCCTGGCCCTGCCGGAGGCGCTGGGCCAGCTGCAGGTCCGAGGGCCGGAGGAGCTCCGTCCGGCCTTCGCGGCTTTCGCGGAGGACTACCGCGCCACCGGCCACTTCCAGACCTGCCTCGACCGGCTCAAGGAGCGGCTCAGCGACCCCGTCGCCGACCGGCTCGTGGAGTCCCTGCGCATCGCGCGCGATGTCGGCGGCAGTGACCTGGGCCGGCTGCTGCGCACCCTGTCGACGTTCCTGCGCGACGACGCGCGGACCCGGGCCGAGCTGGAGACCCGCCAGGGATGGACGGTCAACGCCGCACGGCTGGCGGTGGCCGCGCCGTGGCTGGTGCTCGCCATGATGTCCTCCCGCGCCGGCTCGCTGGCGGCCTACAGCCGTCCGGCCGGTGTGGCGGTCCTGGTGGGTGGCGGGGTGGTCTGCCTTGTCGCCTACCGCGTCATGGTGCGGATCGGTCGCCTGCCCGAGGACCCCAGGGTGCTGCGATGAGCCTGGACGCGTTGCTCAGCGGTGGCTGGTCCTGGGCCGGTGCGGTCCTGGGCCTGGCCTGGGCTGCGGGCGCCGCGCTGGTCGTCGCCGGGCTGCCGTTGCGACGGCGCCCCGGCTTGGAGCAGCGCCTGGCGCCCTACCTGCGCGACACGCCGCGGCCCTCGCGACTGCTCGGCGCGGGCGGCCACGCGTCGGGGCTTCCGGCCCTGCTCGTGCCGCTGGTGGCCCGGCTCGCCGCCGGAGTCGACCGCGTCCTGGGGGGTCGCACGTCGGTGCGGCGACGGCTGGAGCGGGCCGGCCGCCGCCCGGACGTCGAGGCATTCCGGGCGGAGCAGGTGCTGTGGGGCGCCGCCGCGGGGCTCGCGGGCCTGGCGCTGGCGGCGACGCTGTGGTGGCGCGGCAAGGGCAGCGCCACCGCGCTGGTGCTCCTCGTGGTTCTCGCGGTCGCGGCCGGGGTCGTCGCACGCGACCAGCGGCTGAGCCACCAGGCCAACAGCCGCGAGGCCCGCATGCTGCGGGAGTTCCCCACGGTCGCCGAGCTGCTCGCCCTGGCCATCGGCGCAGGCGAGGGCACGGTCGGCGCCCTCGAGCGGGTGTGCCGGCTCTCCGGCGGGGAGCTGGCCGCGGAGCTGCGTCACTGCCTGGCCGACGCCCGTGCCGGGGCCACGCTCCCGCACGCGCTGCAGGGGCTGGCCGACCGCACCGGCCTGCCGAGCCTGGCTCGCTTCGTCGACGGGATCGTCATCGCGGTCGAGCGCGGCACCCCGCTGGCGGACGTCATGCGGGCCCAGGCCCAGGACGCACGCGAGGCCGGCCGGCGCGCGGTGCTGGAGCAGGGCGGCCGCAAGGAGATCGCGATGATGGTCCCCGTCGTCTTCCTGGTGCTGCCGGTCACCGTGCTCTTCGCGATCTACCCGGGCGTGGCCTTCCTGGAGTTCTCGATCTGACCACCGACCGTTCCACCGAACGAGGGAGAAGACGATGACGGACACACGGTCCATGACGGCGCGGCTGCGCGGCCTGGTGCGGCAGCTGGGCCACCGGGGAGGCGCCCGGCTCGGCGCCCCGGACCGGGGCGACGTGCCCGGGTGGGTCCTGATCACGCTGATGACCGCCGGGCTGGTCACGGTGCTGTGGGCCCTGGCCGGGGACCAGCTGCAGACGATGTTCACCCAGGCGATGGCCTCGGTGACCGGGCCGCGGTGAGCCGCCCAGCCCGGACGCGCGGGGACCGCGGCTCGGCCGTCGTCGACTTCGTGCTGGTGTCCGTGCTGGTCAGCTCGTTGTTCCTGGCGGTGTTCCAGGTGGGGCTGGCCCTGCACGTGCGCAACACGTTGATCGCCTGCGCCGCTGAGGGGGCGCGACTCGGTGCCCGCGCCGACACCACGCCGGACGATGGTGCGGCCCGTGCCCGAGCCCTGATCAGCGCCAGCCTCTCCAGCCGCTGGGCGCAGGGCGTCAGCGCCTCGGAGCGCCCGGTCGGCGGCGTCCGGGTGGTGCAGGTGGACGTGGCCGCACCGCTGCCGGTGCTCGGGTGGTTCGGACCGTCCGGCGCCCTGGCCGTGCGCGGCCGGGCCTTCGCCGAGAGGCAGTGAGGGCGGTGGGCGCGGTGCGGGCCCGGCGCCGGCGGCGACTGGTCGCCGACCGCGGCAGCGCGGTGGTCGAGTTCGTCTTCCTGGCCGTGCTGCTCATGGTGCCCATCGCCTACCTGGTGATGGTCATGGCCAGGTTGCAGGCCGGCGCGTATGCCGTGTCCGCCGCCGCGCGCGAGGCCGGCCGCGCCTACGTGACCGCACCGGTGGCCCAGCAGGCACCCGCCCGGGCCGCCGCGGCGGCCGGGCTCGCCTTCGAGGACCAGGGCTTCACCCACGACACCCGGCTCTCGCTGCGCTGCGACGGTGACCCGTGCCTGCGGCCCGAGGGTCGGGTCGCGGTCACCACCGGCGTGAGCGTGCCGCTGCCGCTGGTGCCCTCGTTCCTGTCCGGGGTGGTGCCCACGTCCGTGCCCGTCACCGCCACGCACACCGAGACCGTCGAGCGCTTCGGCGGCCGGCGATGATGCGGCCGGCGATGATGCGACCGGCGACGACCCGGTGGTGCCGCCTGCTGGGCCGGCTCCGGCGGGACGGCGAGCACGGCCAGGTGCTCCTGCTGGTGCTGGGGTTCACGGTCGTGGCGCTGCTGCTGGTCGTCGGGGCGGTGGACGTCACGGCGCTGCAGCTGGCCCGGATCCGGCTGACCGACGCCGCCGACGGCGCGGCCCTCGCCTCCGCCGACGAGCTCGACCGCGGCGGCACCTACCGCCACGGGGTGGACCGGTCGCTACGGGTCGGTGACGGGGACGTGCGCGCCGCGGCGACGGCATACCTGCAGGTGCAGGGCCGGCCGCAGGGAGTCACCGACTGGCAGCTGCTGCCCGGCACGGGCAGCCCGGACGGGCAGTCCGCGGTGGTGCGGCTGCAGGGGACCGCGCAGGTCCCGCTGCTGTCCTCGGTGGTGTCCGCGCTGGGTGACAGCATCACCATCACCGTCCAGTCGCGCGCCCGCGCAGAGGTGCGCTGAGCGGGCGCGCGCGGGCGCCGCGAGCGTTGCCAGCACACACATCCGGGGTCCTCCCGAACTCCGAGGGCGGGTCCGGCCCCGCGAGGGCGGCCAACTAAGGTTGGCCCACTGAGACCAAGAGAGAGGACCCCATGGAAGGGCAGCGGATCGCCGGCCGCTACCACGTGGTGCGAGCCATTGGTCGCGGCGGCATGGGCACGGTCTGGTTGTGCCGGGACGAGGTCCTCGGCCGCGAGGTCGCGGTCAAGCAGATCGGCGCGCTGCCAGGGGAGTCCGTCGTCGAGAAGAAGCGGGCCATGCGCGAGGCCCGCGCGGCCGCGGCCCTCAACCACCACAACGCCGTCGCCGTCTACGACGTCGTCGACCACGACGACCGTCCGTGGCTGGTCATGGAGTTCGTGGACGGGCACACCCTCGCCGAGGAGATCAGCCGCGAGGGACGCCTCTCGCCCCAGCGCGCGGCCGACATCGGCTCCCAGCTGGCCAGCGCGCTCTCGCGCGCCCACGAGCGGCGCATCGTCCACCGCGACATCAAGCCCGCCAACGTCCTCATCGACCGGTGGGGTCGGCCCAAGATCAGCGACTTCGGTATCGCGCGTGGCCACGGCGACGACCAGCTCACCCAGACCGGGTTCGTCACCGGCACGCCCGGCTACCTCTCACCCGAGCTGGCCCGCGGCGGCGACCCGGACGCGGCCTCGGACGTGTGGGCGCTGGCGGCCACCATCTACGCCGCCGTGGAGGGGCGCGGGCCCTATGAGTCGCGGCCCAACCCGATCGCCGTGCTGCAGACCATCGCCACGCAGCGCCCGCGCGAGACCGAGCACGCCGGCCCGCTCGAGCCCGCCCTCGCCGCGATGATGCACGAGGACCCGGACCAGCGCTGGGACATGGCGACCGCGTCCAAGCAGCTCGCCCGGATCGCCCGCGACGGCCAGGCCGCGGTGACCCCGGCGCCCACCCGGGTGCAGCCCGCGGTGCCGGTCAGTGACGTCGGCGAGCCGACCCGGCCCTGGAAGGCCCCGGCCAGCGGCGGGGCTGCCGGTGCTGCAGCGGCCGGTGCCGCTGCCGCTGGTTCCGCTGCGGCGAACGCCGCCCCGGCGACGGCCCAGGGCACGGCGCCTGCCGCCTCCTCCGGCGCCGCAGCGGCCGGCGCGGACACCGCCCGTGCCGGCTCGAGCGCCACCCCCGCCGCGCCGACTGCCCGGCAGGACGCGGTCCCGACCGCCCGTCAGGCAGCGGCGCCTGCATCCTCCGCCGCCGACGGCTCCGGGGTGTCCGACGACAGCGACGTGATCGACACCCGTCGCCGGGGCAAGGCGCTCCCGGTCCTCGCGCTGGTGCTCGTGCTCCTGCTGCTCGTGGGTGGCTACGCCCTGAGCCACCGCAGCACGTCCTCCGGGACCGGGACGGCGGCCCCGCCGAAGCCGTCCTCGTCCCCGAAGGCGTCCACGCCCTCGGCCAGCGCCACCACGTCGGACTCGCCCTCGCCGAGCCCGTCATCGACCACCCCCACCTCGTCACCGACCACCTCGGCACCGGCGCCGGCCACCGACGCCAGCCTGTCGCAGTTCGTCCGGTCCTACTTCGCCAACGTGACGGGCAACCGCGACGTCACCTGGCCGGAGCTGACCTCCGGCATGCAGGCCGCCGCGGGCGGGCGCTCGGGCTACGACCAGTTCTGGCGGACCATCTCCGCCGTCCGGGTGGGCGGCGTGCAGGCCGACGCCTCCGGTCGCACGGCCACGGCACGGCTGACCTACGTGCGCCAGGACGGGTCGACCTCGTCCGAGCGGCACGTGTTCACGTTCGTCCGGCAGGGCGACCAGTGGCTGATCGCCAGCGAGCACATGGGCTGAGCGGGCTCACGGCTCCAGGCAGGCCGGGACCGAGTCCCGGTTGCCGGTGGGGGAGAGGGTGTGACCGCTCGGGTCGTAGACCTTCACCCAGTCGACGGTGGAGAGCTGACGCAGCGTCGGCAGGATCTCCCCGGCGATGCTCACCGTGGAGCCGCCGCTGCTGCAACCACCGGTGAGCTGCACCCGCGCGATCCCGCCGGAGATGCTCAGGGCCCGGAAGCCGGTGGCACCTGAGGAGAGCTGCCGCAGGCCGGCGGCGCGCTCGGTGGTGGTCGGGCCGGCGAAGATGCGGTCCATCAGCCCGGTCGCCGGTGTCAGCGGCAGCACCGGCCGCAGCACCGGGGTGAAGAACGGCTCGGCGTTGGCGACGAACCGCAGCTGGTTGAAGAGCCACACCTGGCGCCACACGGTCGGGAACGCCGCGCCGACGTCCACCACGACCCGGCTGGGGCTGGTCAGCGTGGACACGTGCACGGCCTGCCGGCTGGCCACGCCGATGCCGTAGGTCGTCACCGCCTCGAAGTCCCCGGACTGGACCACCGTCAGCACGTTGGGCAGGGCGAACGCGACCCGGGAGGGCGCCGTGGCCCGGCCCGCCGCGTCGTGTGCGTTCGCGGCGGCGAAGCGCACCTGCAGGATCGCCCGGCCGGCGACCGGCACCGGCAGACCCGAGGCGTCGCCCACCAGCTGGGTGACCCACGTGACCTGTCGGCTGGCCGGCAGGCCGCCGGCGAAGTCGAAGACCACCCGGTCATAGGTGGGGTGGTGCGCCGCCCGGATGCCGACGAGGGTGGGCACCGTCGGGGTGGCTGCCCCGGCGGCGGGAGCCGTGAGCGGCAGGGCCGCCCCGAGGGCGAGGAGGAGGACGAGAAGCCTGCGGACGACCCTCATGGGACACCCCCGGAGACCGGCTGGTTGACGTGGCAACATCGTCGGGCCGCCACGGTCTCCCCGGCAGAGCCGATGGTCCCCTCCACGGCCGTGTCGGAGGCGACGTCGCGCTCGACTACCCTTCAACTCGTGGCGACCACCGACTTTGCATCTGAGCTGAAGGACCTGCGCACGACGATGGAGTCGGTGCGCCAGGTCACCGACCTCGACCGGCTGAAGTCGCAGATCGCCGACCTGTCGGAGAAGTCGGCGGCCCCGGACCTGTGGGACGACCCGGAGAAGGCACAGGAGGTCACCTCCAGCCTGTCGCGGCTCAACTCCGAGCTCGAGCGCATCACCGGCATGGACCAGCGCATCGACGACCTCGAGGTGCTCGTCGAGATGGCCACCGAGGACGGCGGCGACGCCGAGACCCTGGCCGAGGCCGAGAAGGAGCTCGTCTCGCTGCGCAAGGCCGTCGGCGAGCTCGAGGTCCGCACCCTGCTCGCCGGTGAGTACGACCAGCGCGAGGCGGTCGTGACGATCCGCGCCGGCGCCGGTGGCGTCGACGCCGCCGACTTCGCCGAGATGCTCATGCGCATGTACCTGCGCTGGGCCGAGCGCCACGGCTACCCGACCTCGGTGCTGGACACCTCCTACGCCGAGGAGGCCGGCCTGAAGTCAGCCACCTTCGAGGTCAAGGTGCCCTACGCCTTCGGTCACCTCTCGGTCGAGGCCGGCACCCACCGCCTGGTGCGGATCAGCCCGTTCGACAACCAGGGCCGGCGCCAGACGAGCTTTGCCGCCGTCGAGGTCATCCCGCTGATCGAGTCCACCGACCACATCGAGATCCCCGAGAACGAGATCAAGGTCGACGTCTTCCGCTCCTCGGGCCCGGGCGGCCAGTCGGTCAACACCACCGACTCCGCGGTGCGCATGACGCACATCCCCACCGGCATCGTCGTCTCGATGCAGAACGAGAAGTCCCAGATCCAGAACCGCGCCGCCGCCCTGCGCGTGCTCCAGTCCCGCCTGCTGCTGCAGCGCCAGGCCGAGGAGCAGGCCGCCAAGAAGGCGCTCGCCGGCGACGTCAAGGCCAGCTGGGGCGACCAGATGCGCTCCTACGTGCTGCACCCGTACCAGATGGTCAAGGACCTGCGCACCGAGTACGAGGTCGGCAACACCAGTGGCGTCTTCGACGGTGACATCGACGGCTTCATCGAGGCCGGGATCCGCTGGAAGCGCGCCGCCGAGCGCGACGAGGCGTAGCCCGGGGGAGCGGCCCGGCCGGGTGCGGCCGGCGCCGCACACGCCGAGATCGCGCGAGTCCCCGCAAAACGGGGGACGGGGCCCTACGCTCGGGAGCGCATGTCCGGCCCCGCTGCCGGGGTGGGTATGCCGCTTCCGTCCCCGAGCAGGCAAGGGCACCTCCCGCGCATGATCCGCTTCGAGAACGTCAGCAAGACCTACCCGCGGTCCTCGCGCCCGGCGCTGACGGACATCAGCCTCGAGGTCGAGCGGGGCGAGTTCGTCTTCGTCGTCGGCCAGTCCGGCTCCGGCAAGTCGACGCTGCTGCGCCTGGTGCTCAAGGAAGAGGCCGCCACCACGGGCAACGTGCTCGTCGCCGGACGCGAACTGGCCTCGCTGCCCTCCCGCAAGGTCCCGGCGCTGCGCCGCGAGATCGGCACCGTCTTCCAGGACTTCCGGCTGCTGCCCAACAAGACCGTCTTCCAGAACGTCGCCTTCGCCCTGCAGGTGCTCGGCCGCAGCCGCCACGACATCAAGGCCCTGGTGCCCGAGACGCTCGAGCTGGTCGGCCTGGAGGGCAAGGAGAAGCGCCTGCCGCACGAGCTCTCCGGCGGTGAGCAACAGCGCGTGGCCATCGCCCGTGCCTTCGTCAACAAGCCGGCGATCCTGATCGCCGACGAGCCGACCGGCAACCTCGACCCGACCACCAGCCTGGGCATCGTGCGCCTGCTGGACCGGATCAACCGCACCGGCACGACCATCGTCATGGCCACCCACGACGACGAGATCGTCGACCAGCTGCGCAAGCGGGTCGTCGAGCTCGACCACGGCACGCTCGTGCGCGACCAGACCCGCGGCGTCTACGGCGTCCAGCGCTAGCCGCGCACCCGGCATACCTCCCCGCACCCGACCGAACCGGAAGCGACGAACACCCTGATGCGACTGCAGTTCATCCTCAGCGAGATCTGGATCGGCTTGCGCCGCAACATGTCCATGGCCGTCTCGGTCGTGCTGGTGACGATGGTGTCGCTGTTCTTCCTCGGCTTCGGCCTGCTCGCGCGCAGCCAGGTCGACACCATGAAGGACTACTGGTACGACCGCGTCCAGGTCTCGATCTTCTTGTGCACCAACAACTCCGACACGCCCTCGTGTGCTGCCGGACCGGTCACCGACGAGCAGCGCCAGCAGATCAAGAGCCAGCTCGACGAGATGAAGCCGCTGGTCAAGGAGGTCTTCCATGAGTCGCCGCAGGAGGCCTACCAGCGGTTCAAGGTGCAGTTCAAGAACAGCCCGATCGTCGACAACGTCAAGCCCGACCAGATGCCCGAGAGCTACCGGGTGCGGCTGTCGGACCCGAGCAAGTACGCCGTCATCTCCAGCTCCTTCCAGGGTGCGCCCGGGGTGGAGCAGGTGCAGGACCAGCGCGCGCTGCTCGACAAGTTCTTCACCGCGCTCAACATCATGAGCCTGTGCGCGGTCGGCCTGTCCGGGGCGATGGTGCTGTGCGCCATCCTGCTCATGGTGACCACGATCCGGCAGACGGCGTTCAGCCGACGCCGCGAGACCGGCATCATGCGCCTCGTCGGCGCCTCGGCCTTCGTCATCCAGCTGCCGTTCATCATGGAGACGGTCATCGCCACCCTGGTCGGCTGCGCCCTCGCGGTCGGGCTGCTGTGGGCGACGGTGCACTACGGCGTGACCGGCTTCCTGGCCACGATCCTGCCGATCGGGTTCGTCGGGGTCGGCGACGTGTGGGCCATGACGCCGTGGCTGGTCGGCAGCGGTGCGGCCCTGGCGATGGTCACCTCCTGGTTCACCCTGCGCCGCTACCTGCGCGTCTGAGCCACCGTCCCGCTCGGCCGGCCGGGCCGGTATGCCGGGTGCCCGGCCGGGCGGGGTCACGAGATCGTCAACTCGCCGGGCGAATGCCCCTGTGACTGGTGTGACCTGTGGTAGCAATGTTGCCGATGAGCGCGCTACCCCCCGAGACGACGCCCACCCGACGGTTCCGCCGTGGCCGGTGGGTCGTGCTGCTGACGGTCCTCGCGACCGCCGCGGGGCTCGCCCTCGCCCCCGTCGGCAACGCCGACACCCGGGGTGACAAGGCCCGGCTGGACAAGCAGATCTCCGCCCTGCGCAGCCAGCTTGGCGAGACCACCAAGGACCTCGCCGACGCCTACATCGCGCTCAAGCGGACCCAGGCCGAGCTGCCGGTCGCCCAGCGTGAGCTGACCGCCGCACAGGCCAAGGTCGTTGCGGCCGAGCAGCACAACCAGCAGGTCGCCGAGCAGCTGGCCGTCGCCCAGGCCAACGAGGCCAAGGCCGTCGACGTGCTCGCGACCAACGCCAAGGACACCCAGCAGACCAGCGACCTCATCGGTGACCTGGCCCGCCGCACCTACCAGCAGGGCGGGATGGGCGAGCTCTCCGTCGCGCTCAACGCCACCAGCCCCGACGACTTCGCCACCCGGGTGGTGCTCGTCGACACCGTGATGCGCCTGCAGAACGGCGCCCTGCGCCGGCTGTCCACGCAGGAGGCCGAGGGCAAGGCGGTCCAGTCCCACCTGTCCGCGGTGCGCCGCCAGGTGGCCATCCTCAAGATCCAGGCCGAGAACGCCGTGGCTGCGGCCCAGTCCGCCCGCGACGTGGCGGCCACGGCCAAGCAGCGGCTCGACCTGCTGCAGGCGGCCCAGAAGAAGTACGCCGCCGCCGTGGCGGTCAAGAAGGCCCGCGAGACCGAGAACCTGCAGAAGATGCAGGCCCAGTCCAACAAGCTGGCCGCGATCCTGGCCGCGCGGGCCCGGGCGGCCAAGCTCGCCGCCGCGCGCGCCGCGGCCGCCCGCCGCCGCGCCAACCAGGCGCCCGCGCCGGGTATCCCGTCCAGCGGAGGGTTCCTCAGCTACCCGGTCGACGGGCCGACCTCCTCGGAGTTCGGCATGCGCTTCGACCCGGTCGCCCAGCGCTACCAGCTGCACGCCGGCCTCGACTTCGCGGTCAACTGCGGCACGCCCGTGCACGCGGCGGCATCCGGCGACGTGATCATGGCGGTGCCCGAGTCGGCCTCCGGCGGCTACGGCAACCAGCTCGTCGTCGACCACGGCATCGTCCGCGGCGTCGACCTCACCACCACCTACAACCACCTGTCGAGCTGGGTCGTCACCGGCGGCCACGTCAGTCGCGGGCAGGTCATCGCCTACTCCGGCACCACCGGCATGTCGACCGGCTGCCACCTGCACTTCGAGACCCGGGAGGACGGCAACCCGGTCAACCCGCGCACCTGGCTCTGAGGCCGGGAGCCGGCCACTCGGCATACCGGCGAAAGGCCGTCGCTGCCTGCCCTCCCGGGCAGGTAGCGTTACCCCGCGGTTCAGGCACGCGAGGAAGGGACGGCGACGGTGGCCAAGGAGCAGGGGCGCAAGCTGGTTGCGAGCAACCGGAAGGCGCGTCACGACTACCTCATCGAGGACACCTTCGAGGCCGGTCTCGTCCTGACCGGCACCGAGGTGAAGTCGCTGCGGGCCGGCCGGGCGTCCCTCATCGACGGGTTCGCCAGCGAGTACGACGGCGAGATCTGGCTGGAGAACGTCTACATCCCCGAGTACTCCCAGGGCACGTGGACCAACCACGCCGCCCGGCGCCGGCGCAAGCTGCTGCTCAACAAGGACGAGATCCACAAGCTGATCATCAAGACCCGTGAGGCCGGGCACACGATCGTGCCGCTGTCGCTGTACTTCAAGGACGGCCGGGCCAAGGTCGAGATCGCGCTCGCCAAGGGCAAAAAGCAGTACGACAAGCGTCACGCGCTGCGCGAGCGCCAGGACAACCGCGAGGCACAGCGCGCGATGTCGCACCGAACGGAGAGGTGACGCGCGTGGGCACACGGGGGAGGCTGCGGGCGCTGCTCGGGGTGCTGGTGGCGCTGGGGGTCCTGCTCGGGCTGCCGACGGCCGCGCTGGCCGCGGACACCGAGCACATCGTGTCGTTCACCGCGGCCTACGACGTGCAGGCCGACGGCGGCATGGACGTCACCGAGACCCTCGTCTGGGACTTCGGCGGCGGTGAGCACCACGGCATCAAGCGCTACGTCATCACCTCGCAGGGCTACCAGAACAGCACGACCCAGCACCGCGTCTACGAGATGAGCGACGTCAGCGCGTCGAGCCCGTCGGGGGCGCCGGCCGACGTCGACGTCTCGCAGCTCGGCGCCAACACGGTCATCCGCGTCGGCGACCCGAACCAGACCGTCCAGGGCACCCAGACCTACGTCATCCGCTACCACCTGGCCCACGTCGTCAACGGCTTCCCCGACCACGTCGAGCTCTTCTGGAACGTCACCGGGGACCAGACCTCCGTCCCGACCGACAAGGTGTCGGTGACGGTGCACGGGCCAGCCGCGGTCACCAAGGCGGCCTGCTACTACGGCGAGCAGGGCTCCAAGGCCCAGTGCACGGCCCAGCCCGGCGCGACGGCGACGTTCAGCGCCGGCCCGATCCCGGCATACCAGCAGGTGAGTGTCGTCTCGTCGTTCCCGACCACGGTCTTCACCAACACCAGCCCCGACCTGCGCTCGGGCGGCACCGACACCAGCGGCAGCTTCTCCGAGGGCGGCTCGACGCTGTCGCCGGGCGCGGCCAGGACGGTCAGCCTGCTCGGGGTCGGCGCCGGGATCACCGTCCCGGTCCTGGCCGCGGCGCTGATGGGCTTCCTCGTGTGGACCCGCGGGCGCGACGAGCAGTACGCCGGTCTGACGCCGGGCCTCACGCCCGCCGGCGGCGCCGAGGGCCAGGTCGTGCGCGGGTCGCGGCCGGGAGCGGTGGCGGTGCAGTTCCAGCCGCCGCAGGGCGTGCAGCCGGGGATGGTCGGCACGATCATCGACGAGACCGCCAACACCATCGACGTCAGCGCGACGGTCGTCGACCTCGCGGTGCGCGGGTTCCTCACGGTGCGCGAGGTGCCCGGGACGGGGATGTTCTCCCGCACCGACTGGGAGCTGACCGCCCTGCCGCCGCCAGCCGGTGAGGAGCTGCTGACCTACGAGCAGGTCCTGCTGGGCGGGATCTTCCGCGAGTCCAACCCGGTCATGCTCTCGGCGCTGAAGAACCACTTCGCGCCGATCCTGTCGTCAGTGCAGTCCGACATGTACGCCGAGGTGGTCCGGCGCGGGTGGTTCCGCAAGTCCCCGCAGAGCCAGCGGCGGGTGTGGACCGGTCTGGGTATGGCGCTCGTCATCGTCGGCGTGGGGTCGGGCTGGTTCTTCGGGCTCAACAGCTCGGCGGTGGACGCGCGCGCCGGGCTCGGGCTGCCCATCCCGTCGGGCATCATCCTCGCCGCCGGACTGGTCGTCGCCGGCCTCATCGTCAACCTGCTCGGCCGGCGGATGGCCGCCCGCACCGCCACCGGGAGCGCCGTCCTGGCGCAGTCGCTGGGGTTCAAGCAGTACCTCCTGACCGCCGAGGCCAACCAGATCGCCTTCGACGAGGCCGCCAACATCTTCAGCCGCTACCTGCCCTTCGCGATCGTGTTCGGGGTGGCCGACCGCTGGGCCAAGGTCTTCGCCGACGTCGCCCAGGCAGCGGCTGCCGCGGGGCAGACCATGGTGATGCCGAGCTGGTACGTCTTCGGGCCGGGCGGCTTCGGCGGGTTCCAGGACATCGCCAACGGCGTGGACAGCTTCTCCACCACGGCCAGCGGCACGTTCACCTCGACGCCGGGCTCCTCGGGCTCGAGCGGCTTCGGCGGCGGCGGGTTCTCCGGCGGCGGTGGCGGCGGGGGTGGCTCCGGCTCCTGGTGAGCCCCGGCGCGGCCGTGCCGCTCTTTCCCGCTGAGAGGGACGTTTCTCGGGTTTGGGCGGGGTCTGAAGCCCGAGGAACGTCCCTCCCGGCGGGTTGGCTGGGTTGTCCACATGGGGGTCGTAGCCGAGTCCCGTCGTCCACAGAGGTGGCGTGGGTGGTGGTCGTTCGCGGGATGGGCGCCGACCGTGGCGGTCATGGCGAACCGACGGCAGGTCATCCCCACTCAGTTGGCCCTCGGCCCGTTCAGCACGGAGGAGGGTCTGGCGTCGCTCACCCGGGGCGTCCTCTACGGTCCTTCTTTCGACCGGGTCATGCGTGGGGTCCATGAGTGCCGTGAACCGCTCGACGTCCCCCGGGACCACGGCGACCTGATGCATGCTGCGCGTCTGGCCCTGGGGGAGCAAGCGGTCTTCGTCGGGCGTAGCGCGGCGTGGGCACTCGGCTCACGGCTGGCATCGCCGCGCGCGCCGGTTGACATACGGGTGAGCACCGCGCACCAGAAGCGGTGCCGGCCCTCGGTCCGCGTACATCACCGTGAGCTGGGACCGGATGAGGTGGTCGAGACTGACTTCGGGCTCGCGACCTCACCGTTGCGCACGGCCCTTGACCTGGCTTGCGGGGCGGGACGGGAGTGGGCGGTTGCCGCCTGTGACCACCTGCTTCGCGTCACCGCGCTTGACCCCGCTCACGTCATGGCCGAGGCCCAACGGGTGCGGGGGCGCAGGGGGATCCGTCAGGCACGTGACGTGGCCGCGATGTTGGACCCCCGGTCCGAATCGCCGCGGGAGTCGCTGCTGCGGGTCCACATGCTCGACTTCGGTTTGCCCCGACCGACCTCACAGCTGGTCGTACTCGACCCGCGTGGGTGCTTCGTCGGCCGGCTCGACTTCGGTTGGGAGGAGGAGCGCGTGGGCATCGAGTACGACGGTGACCACCACCGCGAGGTCGCCACCCACAGCCGCGACCTGTGGCGGCACAACCGGCTGCGAGAGCTCGGGTGGGTGGTCTTCCAGGTCGACGCCCATGGGCTGCTGGCCGTCGACAACACGCTGGCGGCGGTGAGATCCCTGCTGCTCTCCCGCCGAGAGGGACGTTCCTCAGGCTTGGGCGGGGTCTGAAGCCTGACGAACGTCCCTCTCAGCGGGAGGGAAGCTGGCGTTAGCTGACGACGAGGAGGAGGTCGCCGCCCTCGACCTGCTGCTGGCCGCCGATGGCGAGGCGCTGCACGGTGCCGGCCACCGGCGTGGTGATCGCGGCCTCCATCTTCATCGCCTCGATCGTCGCGACCTGCGCGCCGGCCTCGACCTGCTGGCCCGACTCCACCGACAGGGACACCACGCCGGCGAACGGCGCCGCCACCTGGCCGGGCTGGCTCGGGTCGGCCTTCTCGGCGACCCGCACGTCGACCGCGATCGACTCGTCGCGCACCTGCACCGGACGCAGCTGCCCGTTGACCGTGCACATGACGATGCGGAAGCCGCGCTCGTCCGGCTCGCTGACCGACTGCACGCCGAGCAGCAGCCGCTTGCCCGGCTCGAGGTCGACCTCGTGCTCGGTGCCGACCGCGAGCCCGTGCAGGAACTCCCCGGTGCCGAGCACCGACAGGTTGGAGTAGGCGTCGCGGGAGGCCTCGAACTCCTTGGTCGGCCCGGGGAAGAGCAGCCGGTTGAGGGTATGCCGCGGGTCGGCCGCCAGCGCGGCCTCCTCCTCCTCGGTCAGCTCGGTGACCCGGGGCCGGGCCGTGCGCCCTTCCAGCGCCCTGGTGCGGAACGGCTCGGGCCAGCCGCCGGGCGGGTCGCCCAGCTCGCCGTTGAGGAAGCCGATGACCGAGTCGGGGATGTCGTACTTCGTGGGGTTGGCCTCGAAGTCGGCCGGGTCGGCGTTGGCGCCGACGAGGGCGAGGGCGAGGTCGCCGACCACCTTCGAGCTCGGCGTCACCTTGACGACGTTGCCCAGGATCCGGTTGGCCGCGGCGTACATGTCCTCGATCGACTCGAACCGGTCGCCCAGGCCGAGGGCGATGGCCTGCTGGCGCAGGTTGGACAGCTGGCCGCCGGGGATCTCGTGGGTGTAGACCCGGCCGGTGGGGGAGGGCAGCCCGGACTCGAACGGCGCATACAGCTGGCGCACGCCCTCCCAGTAGGGCTCGAGGTCGCAGACGGTCTGCAGGTCCAGCCCGGTGGCCCGCGGCGTGCCGTCGGTCGCGGCGACCAGGGCCGACATCGACGGCTGGCTGGTGGTGCCGGACATCGAGGCGCTGGCCACGTCGACCGCGTCGACGCCGGCGTCGATCGCCGCGAGCAGGGTCGCGAGCTGGCCGCCGGCGGTGTCGTGGGTGTGCAGGTGGACCGGCAGGTCGAACCGCTCGCGCAGCGCCGTGACGAGGGTCCGCGCGGCCGGGGCCCGGAGCAGGCCGGCCATGTCCTTGATCGCCAGCACGTGGGCGCCGGCGTCGACGATGCGCTCGGCCAGCTTGAGGTAGTAGTCGAGGGTGTAGAGCGTCTCCGACGGGCTGTGCAGGTCGCCGGTGTAGCACAGGGCCACCTCGGCCACGGCCGTCCCGGTGGCCCGCACCGCGTCGATGGCCGGTCGCATCTGGTCGACGTCGTTGAGCGCGTCGAAGATCCGGAAGATATCGATGCCGGTGCGCGCCGCCTCGGTGACGAACGCGTCGGTGACCTTGGTCGGGTAGGGCGTGTAGCCGACGGTGTTGCGCCCGCGCAGCAGCATCTGCAACGGCAGGTTCGGCATCGCCCCACGCAGCTGGGCGAGACGCTCCCAGGGGTCCTCGGACAGGAACCTCAGCGCCACGTCGTAGGTCGCACCGCCCCACGCCTCGACGCTGAGCAGCTGCGGCGTCAGCCGGGACACGTGCGGCGCGACGTGCATGAGGTCGCGGGTGCGCACCCGGGTGGCGAGCAGCGACTGGTGGGCGTCGCGGAAGGTGGTCTCGGTGACCCCCACCGGCACCTGCGCGCGCAGGGCCCGCGCGAACTCCTCCGGGCCGACCCGCATCAGCAGGTCACGGGCGCCGGGCGGCGGGGGAGCGTCACGGTCGATGGCCGGCAGCTTGCTGCGCGGGGACACCTTCGTGCGCGAGGGGCCGTACGGCTGGTTGACCGTGACCTCGGCCAGGTAGGTCAGCAGCTTGGTGCCGCGGTCGGCCGGGGTGCGGGCGGTGAGCAGGCCGGGACGCTCGTCGATGAACGAGGTGGACAGCCGCCCCGCGACGAAGTCGGGCTCGTCCAGCAGCGCCTGCAGGAACGGGATGTTGGTGGACACGCCACGGATCCGGAACTCCGCCAGCGCCCGGCGGGCCCGGCGCACCGCGGTGCCGAAGTCACGCCCGCGACAGGTGAGCTTGACCAGCATCGAGTCGAAGTGGGCGCCGATCTCCGCGCCGACGAACACCGTGCCGCCGTCCAGGCGCACGCCCGCGCCACCGGCGGACCGGTAGACGGTGATGTGGCCGGTGTCCGGACGGAACCCGTTGGCCGGGTCCTCGGTGGTGATCCGGCACTGCAGCGCTGCCCCGCGCAGCCGCACGGTGTCCTGCGACAGGCCGAGGTCGGCCAGGGTCTCCCCGGAGGCGATCCGCAGCTGGGCGCTGACGAGGTCGACGTCGGTGACCTCCTCGGTGACCGTGTGCTCGACCTGGATGCGCGGGTTCATCTCGATGAACACGTAGCGGCCGTCGGGGGCCAGCAGGAACTCCACCGTGCCCGCGTTGACGTAGCCGATCTCCCTGGCGAACGCCACGGCGTCGGCGCAGATCCGTTGGCGCAGCTCGGGATCGAGGTTCGGCGCCGGCGCGATCTCGACGACCTTCTGGTGCCGGCGCTGCACCGAGCAGTCGCGCTCGAACAGGTGGATGACGTTGCCCGAGCCGTCGGCGAGGATCTGCACCTCGATGTGCCGCGGGCTGACCACGGCCTCCTCGAGGAACACTGTGGCGTCACCGAAGGCCGACTCCGCCTCGCGCATCGCGGCCTGAAGCGACTCGCGCAGGTCCTCGCGCCGCTCGACCCGGCGCATGCCACGACCGCCACCGCCGGCGACCGCCTTGACGAAGATCGGGAAGCCGACCTCGTCCGCAGCGGCGAGCAGGGTCTCGACGTCGTCGCTCGGCTCGGCGCTGCGCAGCGTCGGCAGGCCCGCCTCCTTGGCCGCCGCGATCGCTCGCGCCTTGTTGCCGGTGAGGTAGAGCACCGACGCCGGCGGGCCGACGAACGTGATGCCAGCCTCGGCGCAGGCCTCGGCCAGCGCGGGGTTCTCCGAGAGGAAGCCGTAGCCGGGGTAGATCGCGTCGGCGCCGGCCTCGGACGCGACCCGGGTGACCTCCTGCGGGTCGAGGTAGGCCCGGACCGGGTGGCCCGGCTCGCCGATCTCGTAGGCCTCGTCGGCCTTGAGCCGGTGCTCGCTCTTGCGGTCCTCGTGCGGGAACACCGCGACCGTCGTCGCGCCGAGCTCGGTGGCGGCGCGGAACGCGCGGACCGCGATCTCTCCTCGGTTGGCTACGAGCACCTTGCGAAACACGAACGCCTCCCACCGGGGGTTGGGCCGTCAGGTCGGGGACAGCCTAGTGAGGCGACCGTACTGCGAGACCCGTGTCCCGGCATACGGGATGTTGGCCACAGTCCGGCCCGGGAGCGCCGAGCCTAGACCCGCGAGCGGATGCCGCGGAGGCGATGCCGCCCTAATCTGGCCCCGAGCTGGGGAGGCGCATGGCACAGGCACAGGTCCAGGCGGTGGGAGGCGCGGCGCACGAGGCCGCGCGCGATGCGCTGCGGGCGCAGCTGGCCGGTATGCCGCCCGGTCACCCCGTGCGCCTGGCGAAGCGCACGTCCAACCTGTTCCGGCCCCGCGAGGCGACCGGCGCCCCCG
The DNA here is from genome assembly GCF_006716205.1 of Oryzihumus leptocrescens. GTDB lineage: Bacteria > Actinomycetota > Actinomycetes > Actinomycetales > Dermatophilaceae > Oryzihumus > Oryzihumus leptocrescens. The sequence goes on from NZ_VFOQ01000001.1 coordinate 878,482, forward strand.
GCCTGGACGTCAGCGACTTCACCCACGTGCTCTCGGTCGACCCCGACGCCCTGGTCGCCGACGTGCAGGGGATGACCACCTACGAGCACCTCGTCGACGCGACGCTGGCGCACGGCTGCATGCCCCTGGTCGTGCCGCAGCTGAAGACCATCACCCTCGGCGGGGCCGTGACCGGGCTCGGCATCGAGGCGTCCTCGTTCCGCAGCGGGCTGCCGCACGAGTCGGTGCTCGAGATGGAGATCCTCACCGGGGACGGCGACATCGTCACGGCCACGCCCGAGGGCGAGCACGCCGACCTGTTCCGCGCGTTCCCCAACTCCTACGGCTCGCTGGGCTACGCGCTGCGGCTGCGGATCGAGCTCGAGCGCGTGCATCCCTACGTGCGGCTCCGGCACGTGCGGTTCACCGACCTCGACGCGCTGCAGGACGCGATCGGGCGGGTGACCAGCACGCGGGTGCACGAGGGCGAACCCGTCGACTTCGTTGACGGCGTGGTGTTCTCGGCGGGCGAGAGCTACCTGGTCCTGGGCGACTGGCAGGACCACGCGCCGTTCACCAGCGACTACACCGGGCAGCGCGTGTTCTACCGCTCGATCCGCGAGCAGTCCGTGGACTTCCTCACGGTGCGGGACTACCTGTGGCGCTGGGACACCGACTGGTTCTGGTGCTCGCGGGCGTTCGGGGCGCAGCACCCGGTCGTGCGCCGGCTGTGGCCGAGACGGCTGCTGCGCAGCGACGTCTACTGGAAGCTCGTGGCGTTCGAGAACCGCCACCACGTCTTCGCCCGGCTCGACGAGCGCCGCGGCCGGCCGCCGACGGAGCGGGTCGTGCAGGACGTGGAGGTGCCGCTGGAGCGCACCGCGGAGTTCCTGCGCTGGTTCCTGCGCGAGGTGCCGATCGAGCCGATCTGGCTGTGCCCGCTGGCGCTTCGCGACACCGCGGTCAGCCGCGCGGGCTGGCCGCTCTACCCCCTGGAACCCGGGCGGACCTACGTCAATGTGGGGTTCTGGTCGACGGTCCCGATCGCCGACGGTCGGCGTGACGGCGACGTCAACCGGGCCATCGAGCGGGAGGTGCACGACGTGGGCGGGCACAAGTCCCTCTACTCGGACGCCTACTACGACGAGGCTGACTTCTGGGCGCACTACGGCGGCGAGACCTACCACGCGGTCAAGGCGCACTACGACCCCGAGGGCCGGCTGCCCTCGCTCTACGACAAGGCGGTGAGACGCAGATGACGTTGACCATCGGGCAGATGCTGGACCGGGTTTTCGACCCCGGCACACCGGTGCGGTTCACGGCATACGACGGGTCCTCGGCGGGCGACCCGGACTCGAGGTTCACCATCCACCTGGCCAACGAGCGGGCCGTGCGCTACATCGCCACCGCGCCCGGCGAGCTCGGCCTGGCGCGCGCCTACGTCGCCGGCGACCTCAGCATCGAGGGCGCCGACCCGGGCGACCCCTACGACCTGCTGCGCACGTTCCGCGACGAGGTGGAGCCGCACGTGCCCAAGGTCAACGAGCTGCCGGAGATCCTGAAGTCGTTGGGGCTCAAGGGACTTCGCCCGCCGGAGCTCCCGCCGCAGGAGACGCCTGCGCCGTGGCGCCGCATGGTCCACGGGCTGCGGCACTCCAAGGCGCGCGACGCCGACGCGATCCACCACCACTACGACGTGTCCAACCGGTTCTACGAGATCCTCCTCGGCCCGTCGATGACCTACACCTGCGCGTGCTACCCCAGCGTGGACGCGACCCTGGAGGAGGCGCAGGCCAACAAGTACGACCTGGTCTGCCGCAAGCTCGGCCTCCAGCCCGGCATGCGGCTGCTCGACGTCGGCTGCGGCTGGGGCGGCATGGTCCGCCACGCGGTGAAGCACTACGGCGTCACCGCGCTCGGCGTCACGCTGTCGGACCAGCAGGCCCGCTGGGCGGCCAAGGCCATCGCCGAGGACGGGATCTCCGAGCGGGCCGAGGTGCGCCACCTCGACTACCGGGACGTCACCGAGACCGGGTTCGACGCGGTCAGCTCGATCGGCCTGACCGAGCACATCGGGGTGCGCAACTACCCCGGCTACTTCCGCTTCCTCAAGGCGCGGCTGCGCGAGGGAGGCCGGCTGCTCAACCACTGCATCACGCGGACGGACAACAAGCACCCCGGGATCACGCGCGGCGGGTTCATCGACCGCTACGTGTTCCCCGACGGCGAGCTGACCGGCTCAGGCTCGATCATCACCGTGATGCAGGACGTCGGGTTCGAGGTGCGCCACGCCGAGAACCTGCGCGAGCACTACGCCATGACCACCCGCGACTGGTGCCGCAACCTCAGCGCCAGCTGGGACGAGGCCGTCGCCGAGGTGGGTCCGGGCACGGCCAAGGTGTGGGGCCTCTACCTCGCGGGGTCGCGGTTGTCCTTCGAGGAGAACAGCATCCAGCTGCACCAGGTGCTCGGGGTCAAGGTCGGCGCCGACGGCGACGCGCACATGCCGATCCGCCCGACCTGGGCCAGCTGAGCGGCCGGACGGACCGGACGCGCCGGCGGCCAACCGCACCGGACACGCGCTGGCCCGCGTCTCCCTCGTCGACAGGCGGGGAAACGCGGGCCAGGCGGTGTCCGGTGACGCTGCCAGCCGTCAGAGACGGATCAGCATCTTGCCGGTGTTGCCACCGGTGAGCAGGCCGCGGAAGCCCTCGACGGCGTTCTCGATGCCGTCGACGACCGTCTCGCGCCAGGCGATCTTGCCCTCGGCGAGCCACTGGCCGACCTCCGCCTCGAACTGCGGGCGCAGGTCGCGGTGGTCGGAGACGATGAAGCCGCGCAGCGTCAGGCGCTTGCCGATGATCATCGCCATGTTGCGGGGGCCGGGGGCCGCCTCGGTGTTGTTGTAGACCGAGATCGCGCCGCACAGGGCCGCGCGACCGTTCTGCCGCAGGGCGCCGATGGCGGCCTCGAGGTGGTCACCGCCCACGTTGTCGAAGTAGATGTCGATGCCCTCGGGAGCGGCCTCGGCCAGGCCCTGGCGGATCGGGGCGGCCTTGTAGTCGACCGCGGCGTTGAAGCCGGCGTCGTCCTGGAGCCACTGCACCTTCTCGGGCCCGCCGGCGCTGCCGACGACGCGGGAGGCGCCCTTGAGCCGGGCGATCTGGCCCACGAGCGAACCGACGGCACCGGCCGCGGCGGAGACGAACACCGCGTCGCCCTCGGTGAACTCGGCGACGCGCAGCAGGCCGGCGTAGGCGGTCAGCCCCGGCATGCCCAGGACTCCGAGGAAGGCCTGTGCCGGCGCGAGGTCGGTGTCGAGGACGCGGGCGTGCTTGGCCGGGAGGAGGGCGCGAGTGCGCCAGCCGAGCGGGTGGATCACGGTGTCGCCCACCGAGATCGGCGCGCCGGTGGCGTCCACGGCGTCCTCGCCGACGGCCTCGACCACGCCGACGGCCTCGCCGTCCATGGGCTTGTCGAGCTCGAACGGCGGGACGTAGGACTTCACGTCGTTCATCCGCCCACGCATGTAGGGGTCGACCGACAGGAACGTGTTGCGGACGACGACCTGTCCGGCGCCGGGCTCGGGCAGCTCCACATCGACGAGGGCGAAGTCCTCGTCGACGGGCTCCCCGTGGGGTCGCCGGGTCAGGTGCCACTCGCGGCTGGTCGTCATGGGGGAGGACGCCCTTTCAGGTTGGGGGGGGTGGGTCGGGGCCCGGGTCGGGCCTCCCTAGGCAACCATGCGGGGCCGGGCACCCTTCCGCCAGCGGGCGTGAGGGTGCTCACCCCCGGTGCGGTATGCCGTGCGCCCGCCGGGGGTCAGGTCGCCAGTGAGCGGCGCAGGCGCAGCGACGCCAGGACGAGCAGCCCCGCGGCGAACGCGAGCAGCACCGCCAGCTGGCGCAGGATGTCCAGCAGCCCTCCGCCGCGGGAGAGCAGCACCACCCAGGCGTCGACCGCCCAGGCGTGCGGGGTGAGGTGGCCCAGGGCCCGCACGGCGGGCGGCACGATCTCCAGCGGCCACATGCAGCCGCCGAGCATGCCGAAGGCGATGCCGACCGCCGGCCCGATGGCGCTCGCCTGCTCCGGGGTCCGGAAGAGCGTGCCGGAGAGCATCCCGGCGCCGGTGCCCACCAGCGCCCAGGTCCCCACCAGTGCGACCGCGGCGATCGGGTTGCCCCAGCTCACCCCGAACAGCAGCGCCCCGACGAGCACGATGAGGGCCGCCTGGCCCAGCGCCAGGAGCAGGTAGCACAGCCCCTCGCCCAGCACGATGTCCCGCGGGCGGACCGGCGCGGCCAGGGCCCGCGCGAACACCCCCGTGCGCCGGGTCTGGATCATGGCCGCCCCGCCGGCCAGGGCGTTGACGAAGACGAACAGCACGAGCATGGTCGGCGCGCTGTAGCTGAAGCCGAGCGGCAGCGTGTTCGCCGTGCTGTTCACGACGGTGGTGCTGACCTGGGTCGGCGGCGAGGTCGCCTCGACGGTCCGGGCCAGCGTCAGGGCGTCGTCCAGGCCCACGGCGCTGTGCTGGGTGACGAAGCGGGCCGCCTGCACCGTGGCGGCGTGCCGGGCCACGACGGCCCGCACCGTCGACAGGGCCCCCTGTGCCGACTGGGCCACGGCGGAGGTGGTCACCACCGCGACGGTCGCGGACCCGCCGCTGGCCAGGCTGCGGTCCAGGTCCGACGGGAGGTCGACGACCGCCGCGACCTCGCCGCGGCGCAGGGCCGCCACGCTGTCGGCGCGGGAGGAGAACGCGCGGGTCTCGAGCCGGGGGGCCTGGCCCAGGTCCTGGGCGAGCCGGCCGGCCAGGGGGCCGGAGCCGCCGCCGACGATGCCCACCCGGGTCGCGGTGTTGCCCGAGACGGTCGCGCCGATGAGCAGGATGACCAGCACCGGCAGCAGCACCATGAAGAACAGGGCGGTCCGGTCGCGCACCACCCGCCGCAGCTCGGCGCCGGCCAGTGCCAGGGCGGCGGTCACGGCCGCCGCCGGCCCGGGTCCGCACTCATGCCAGCACCCGTCGGCGCAGCAGGACCGCGCCGCCCATCGCCGCGGCACCGAAGGCCAGGATCGCCAGCAGCGGCGGCAGCGCCGCGGTCCAGCCGGCGCCACCGGCGAGGTCGGTGAAGGCGCGCAGGGCCCAGCCGTTGGGGGTGAACAGGGACAGCGTGCGCAGGGCGGGCGGTGCGGCGCTGATGAAGATGAAGTTGCCGCCGAGCAGGACCAGGCCGAAGGTCAGCATCGCCGCGATCCCGTCGGCCTGCCGTTCGGTCCGGGCGACCGTGATGACCAGGGCGGTCAGCCCGACGAGCGTGAAGGACAGCGCCAGCACCAGCGCCAGGACCATCGGCGGTGGGCCCCAGTCGGCGTGGAAGACCAGCGACGTGGTGACGGCGACGGTGCCCAGGCTGATCGCCCCGTAGGCGAAGGTGGCCAGCGACTTGCCCAGCAGGATGGCGCCGGGCCCCACCGGCGCCGCTGCGATCCGGTCGAGGGTGCCCGCGCTGCGCTCCTGGAAGAAGCTGCGCGCACCGAAGCCGATGGAGAACAGGAGGAAGAAGATGCCCATCGCCGGGGCGTAGTAGCTGCGTGCCGAGAGCACCTTGGTGCCGGCGGGGCGTTCGACCACGGACTCCGGCAGCCGGCCCTGTGCCGCAGCGGCGGCCAGCTCGGCGGTGCGGGTCGGTGCGGCGCCGGCGGCCAGGGCAGCGGCGACGGAGAGCCGGTCGGCGTCGAGCTGGGCCGAGAACGCCTCGGCCAGTGACGCGGCCACCTGACCGGCCACGGGGGAGTCGACGTTGGCGAGAACGGTCATGTCCGGGGCCGGGCCGCTGCCGTGCATCGCCCCGGACCACCCCGCGGGCACCACGAAGGCCGCCCCGACGGTGCCGTCCCGCACCATCCGGGTGGCCGCGGCGTCGGAGTCGACCCGCCGCACGGTCACGACGTCCGCGAGCTCCGGGCTGGTCAGGAAGGCGGTGAACCCGGCAGACACCGGCCCCGTGTCGTGGTCCACGACCGCCACGTCGGCGTGGAAGGTGTCCACCCCGCCGAACGCCAGGCTGATCAGGCCCGCCACCGCGAGCGGGGCCACGAAGCCGATGACGACCGCGGAGCGGTCCCGCAGCCGTTGCCGCAGGTCCTTCAGCGCGATGACGAGCGCGACCGGCACCCTCACTCCCGCAGCGCGGTGCCGGTCAGGTGCAGGAAGACCGCCTCGAGGTCGGGCTCGGCCACGTCGACCGAGCTCACCGCTGCGCCCGCCCGGTCGGCGGCCTCGAGCACGGCCGGCAGCAGGTGGCGCCCCTCGCGCACGACGAGGTGCACCTCGGGCCCGGAGACGTCCGCGCCGTCGACCCCGGCCAGCCCGCGACAGGCGGTCGCGAACGCGGTCAGGTCACCGGTGGCCGTCAGCGTGATCCGGTCGCGTTCCCCGAGGCGGGAGACCAGCTCGCGCCGGGTGCCCTCGGCGACCAGCCGGCCGTGGTCGATGATCCCGACCCGGTCGCAGATCCGCTCGGCCTCCTCCATGTAATGCGTCGTGTAGAGCACAGCCATCCCGCTGGCACCGAACCGGCGCACGCTCTCCAGGATCGCGTGCCGGCTCTGCGGGTCGACCCCGACGGTGGGCTCGTCCAGCACCAGCAGCGTCGGCCGGTGCAGCAGACCGGCCCCGATGTTGAGCCGGCGCTGCATCCCGCCGGAGAAGGAGTCCACCCGGTCCTCGGCGCGGTCGCGCAGGTCGACCAGGTCCAGCACCTCCTCGACGCGTTGCTGCAGCACCCGCCGGGGCAGGGCGTAGAGCCGGCCGAAGAAGCGCAGGTTCTCCCGCGCCGTCAGGTCCGGGTAGAGCGCGACCTCCTGGGGTACGTAGCCGACCAGCGCCCTGGCCGCCGTGCCACCGCCGTCCATCAGGTGGCTGCCGATGGTCACCCGTCCCGAGTCGGGGGTCAGCAGCCCGCAGACCAGCCGGATCGTCGTGGTCTTCCCGGCGCCGTTGGGCCCGAGCAGGCCGTACGTCTCCCCGGGGGCGACCGTGAACCCGACGTCAGCGACGGCGATCCGGTCCCCGAACCGGCGCACGAGGTGCTCGGCGCGCAGCACCGGCTCGGCGCGGAGCGGCCTCGCGGCCCGCTGCGGCGCGACACCGACCGCCCCACCCGCCGGTATGCCGTGTTGCTGGCTGTCCATGCCGACGAGCCAAGCCGCGCCGTGCCGCGGCGACCAGAGACCCATGTCCCGGCTCCCCCGGGGGAGGGGCACGCGGGACGGCCACCCGGCATACCGGGAATGGCTTGGCGGTCCCGTCCGTTGGACGGATAGGCTTGGTGCACCGGCACCGAGCCGGCAGCAGGTTGAGAAGTGAACAGTGCGACGTAGCCACCCCATGGGGGTGATCGGTTTCGACGTTGGTCGTCATTCCAGGGGAAGCGGGTCGAGGACGCAGGGTTATCTCGTTAACGCTCCCTGTAAACCAATAGGTGCCAATTCCAAGCGCACCGACTTCGCCCTCGCCGCCTGAGCGAGCCCCGAAGTCCGTCAGCCTCGGTTTGCTACTGACCGAGATCCTGGCGTCAGCTAGGTAGCTTGCTGCGCAGTCATGTCGGGGGACTGCGCGGGACTCTTACTCGACTGGGCCTGTCAGAGGACGTGTGCGCGCGAGCTCTGGGGCCGAGAAACTCCACAGCGCACTGCACCCGGAGAAGCCCTGGATTCACGTCAGCGGACGCGGGTTCGATTCCCGCCACCTCCACCACTCATGGGTACGTCGCACTGCTTCACCCTCACGACGAAGGGCCCGACCACCTGGTCGGGCCCTTCGTCGTGCCCGCCAGGGGCGGGCACGCCACAGACAGCGTGCCCGGCGCCGGTCGCGCCTCGTCCCTTTGCGGGAGATGTCGATCCACCCTGCTCAGTAGCCTCGAAAGCGGCGTCACAACGCCCCGCGAGGTGAGGGGAGCGCTCGCCCGCGGCAGGTCGATCGGACGAGGGTCATGACTGCTGAGAACCCGGCAACACCCCTCCCGCAACCGGCGGGGCGCCCCGACCGCTGGGGTGTGGGGGCCCCAGCGGCCGGTGCGGAGGGCGACACCGAGGCGCCGCGAAAGCTCGCGCTGTCGCCACGCGTCATCGTCATCGGCCGGGCCGGGCTGCTGGGGGCTGCCTGCGCCTTCGTCGTCGGCGCGTTCGTCGTCGCGGCGCAGCAGAGCGAGCCCGCGGCCCAGGGGGCCCTCGTCAGCACCGGGCCGACCCCGAGCCTGCTCGGCGGGACCGGGCAGGAGGGCCCCTCGCTCAGCCTGTTCGACCCCTGGGGCCTGACCGTGCCGCGCCTGGCCCAGCCCACGCCGGCACCGGGGACGGGTGTCCTGGCGACTGGCGCCGGGGCGACCGCGGCCTACGTCGCACCTCCGTTCCTGCGGACCTCGGCGAGCGGCCAGGTCAGCTCGGCGACGCCGCGCGGTGGCGGTCACCTGGTCGTCGTCCCGCCGACGTTCGGCGGGCGGCCACCGGGCACCGCCGGTGGCGGGCCCACCGGCGGTGGGCCCGGCACGCCGACCACCCCGGTGACCACCACCACCGGCCCGACCACGTCGCCGACGACGACCCCGACGACTCCGACCACGTCGACCTCGACGTCCACCACCACGACGAACCCGCCGACCACCACGACGACGGACCCGCCCACGACCACGACCACCACCACGACGAACCCGCCCACCACCACGACGACGGACCCGCCGACCACGACCACGACGAACCCGCCCACCACCACCACGACGACGAACCCGCCGACGACCACGACCACGACCACGACCACGACCACGACCACGACCACGACGGACCCGCCGACGACCAGCCTGACGACGTCGACGACCGCGGCGTCGACGTCCCTGACCGACACCACGACGACGGTGCCGACGACCGGACCCACGACGTGATCGCCCCCGGGCGCCGACCCGGGACCTCACCAGGGCCGGGCGCCTGACCTCCACCACCCCCACGGTGTGAACGCCACAGCCCTGTGGGTCGTGACTGCAGTGAGTCCACCTGGAGGTCACCATGCGCGTCATCGCTGCAGTCGGATCCCTTGCCGTCCTGGGCCTCGCGGCCTGCGGCAGCACCACCACCGCCGGCAGTCCGGCGTCCTCGAACCCGGGCGGGCCTTCAGCATCCACCCCGGCCGCCACCGGCACCCTCGCGGTCCGCACCACGTCCCTCGGCCCGGTCCTCGTCGACGCCCGCGGCCGCACCGTCTACCTGCTCACCGCCGACACCCCCGGGCACTCCAGCTGCGCGTCGAGCTGCCTGAGCTACTGGCCCGCGGTGCCGCCCGGCGCGTCCACCCCGACGTCCCTGCCGGGGATCACCGCCACGATCGGCACGACCGCGACCATGGCCGGCGGCAAGGCGCTCACGGCGGGTGGGTGGCCGCTGTACACGTTCGTCCAGGACAGCAAGCCCGGCGACGTCACCGGACAGGGCATGAAGAGCTTCGGTGGCACCTGGTATGCCGTCTCGCCCGCCGGCAAGGCGGTCACCACCGCCCCGTCGAGCTCGGGCGGCGTCCGCGGGGGTTACTGACCGGCGCGTCCCCGGCTCCTGACCCCCATCCACTGAACACGGCTTGACCCGCGAATCGGACGCCCAGACACCTCGATTCGCGGGTCAAGCCGTGTCCGGTCGAGAGACGGGGCCGGACGTCAGGGTCAGGAGGCCGGGGCGCCGGGGTCAGGACGCCAGGGTCAGGACCGGGGTGCCCGCGGCGGTGCGGACCTCAACCCGGGCGATGTCGGCCGACCGGGTGGCGCTGGCCGCGGTCACCTGCGAGACCTTGCCGGGCACCGCCGCCCACGTGGCCACCTGCTCCGCGTGCCCTGAGCGGTCGACGACGAACAGCGCGTAGGAGACGTCGGAGCTGCCGTAGTACCGCGTGTCGTAGGTGCAGGTCAGCTCGATCCGGGTGCCCCAGGCGACCCCGACCAGGCGGGCGCTCGCGTGCAGCGGGGTCACGGCGACCTGGCTCATCGCGGTGCCGACCGGCGCCGGCGCGGTGGAGGGGGTCCCGACCTGCGCCACCCCGCCGGCGACGGCGACGGCCAGCAGCGCGGCAGCCGCGGCGCCGGCACCGCCCAGCGCCCACCGCCGCCGGACGCGTTCCCGGCGCACCTCGCGGGCCAGCCGGGGCAGCAGCGTCGGCGGGACCTCGGGCACCGGGCCCTCGACCTCCTCGCGGGGCACCCGGGCGAGCAGGCCCGGCATACCGGCGAGCTCGCGCACCGCGCGGGCACAGTCCTCGCACGTGGCCAGGTGGGCCTCGTAGTCGCGGCGGTCCTCCGGCGACAGGGCCCCCAGGACGTAGGCGGCGTCGTACTCGGCGTAGGCGTCGGTGCTCACGAGGTCACCCCCATCTCCTGCAGGGCCAGGCGCAGGGCGCGCAGGGCGTAGTGCGTGCGGGACTTCACGGTGCCCTCCGGCACCTCGAGGATCCGGGCGGCTTCGGCCACCGACCGGCCACGGTAGTAGCACTCCAGGAGCACGGCACGGTGCTCGGGCGAGAGCTGCGCCAGCGCGTCGGCGACCAGCCACGACTGCAGGAGCTGGTCGGTGCGGTCGGCGGTGGGCACCTCGGGCGGCTCGTCGACGGCGAGCTCGTGGCGGTTGCGGGCCGAGCGCCACTCGTCCACGACGATGTGCCGCGCGACGGTGAAGAGCCAGGCGCGGGCTGAGCCGCCGGACTGGTCGAGCACCTTCGGCGAGCGCCACGCCCGCAGCAGCGTCTCCTGCACGACGTCCTCGGCCCGGGCGCGGTCGCCGCCGGTCAGGCGCAGGCAGAAGCCCCACAGGGCGCCCGCGTGCTCCGCGTGCAGCGCCTGCATCAGCTGGTCCGGGGTCTCGCTCACCACACCTCCCACCGCCACCACGAGGGGGATGCCCCCATGGTTCACCCGCGCGGTCAGGGGTGCAGCACCGCCGCGCCGTCGAACGCCCCTGAGGCCAGGTCGCGCAGCGCGCCGTCGGCCCACGCCAGCGGGTAGGAGTGGGTCGTGGCGCGCACGCCGAGGCGGGCGGCGAGGGTCAGCAGCTCCTCGCCGTCGGCCCGGGTGTTGGCGGTGACGCTGCGCAGCCGCCGCTCCTCGAACAGCTCCCGGTCGTAGTTGAGCGAGGGGATGTCGGACATCCAGATGCCGGCGACCGCCGCGGTGCCGCCACGGTCGAGGGCCCGCAGCGCCACCGGCACGAGCTCGCCGCTGGGGGCGAACAGGATCGCCCCGTCGAGCTTCTCCGGCGGCTCGTCGGTCGGCCCGCCCACGGAGTCCGCGCCCAGCGCCAGCGCCAGGCGGCGGTTGCGGTCGCCCCGGGTCAGCACGTGCACCCGGATGCCCTGCCTGAGGGCGATCTGGGAGGTCAGGTGGGCACTGCCGCCGAAGCCGTAGATCCCGAGCGCGCCCCCGGGTCGGACCGCGGTGGCCTTCAGCGCCCGGAAGCCGATGATCCCGGCGCACAGCAACGGCGCGGCCTGGTCGTCGCTGATGCTGTCCGGCAGCGCGTAGGCGAACCGCTCGTCGACGAGGCACTGCTCGGCGTAGCCACCGTCGACGTCCCAGCCCGTGAACGTCGGCGACAGGCACAGGTTCTCCTCGCCACGCCGACAGAAGCGGCAGGTCCCGTCGGTGGCCCCGAGCCACGCGACCCCCACCCGGTCGCCCCGCGCGAAGCGGGTGGCCCCGGGCCCGAGCTCGTCGACGACCCCCACCACCTCGTGCCCCGGGATGACGCCGTGCCGCCGTGGGGCCAGGTCGCCCTCGGCCAGGTGCAGGTCGGTGCGGCACACCCCGCAGCACAGGACCCTCACCCGCACCTGCCCGGGCGCCGGCACCGGCGCCTCGCGCTCGACCTCGCGCAGCGGCCCCGTGGCGATGGGGCCGGGTTGGTCCACGATCCACGCCTTCACCTCACGAAGCGTGTCGGGCGGTGCCGGGTCAGGTTGGGCCGAAGGTCCCCTTGGGCGGGCCCCAAGGACCCCCCGTGGGTGCGAACCGGTTGCGGCGGGCAGACGGGTCGGCGAGCGTGGTCAGCACGTATGCCGTGCAGCACCGATGAGGGGAACCACCCGTGGCGCTCGACCCGGACCTGCAAGCCGTCGACCTGTGGTGGCGCGCCGCGAACTACTGCGCCGTCGGCCAGATCTACCTGTTGGACAACCCGCTGCTGCGTGAGCCGCTGCGCCCCGAGCACGTCAAGCCCCGGCTGCTCGGGCACTGGGGCACCAGCCCGGGCCTGAACCTGGTCTACGCCCACCTCAACCGGCTCATCCGCGAGCGCGACCTCGACGCGATCTTCGTGGCCGGCCCCGGGCACGGCGGGCCCGCGGTGGTGGCCAACACGTGGCTCGAGGGCACCTACAGCGAGGTCTACCCGCAGGTCGGCCAGGACGAGGAGGGGATGCGCCGGCTGTTCCGCCAGTTCAGCTTCCCCGGTGGCATCCCCAGCCACGTCGCCCCCGAGACCCCGGGCTCGATTCACGAGGGTGGTGAGCTCGGCTACTCCCTGGCCCACGCATTCGGGGCAGCCTTCGACAACCCCGGCCTGCTGGTCGCCTGCGTCGTCGGCGACGGGGAGGCCGAGACCGGCGCGCTGGCGGCGAGCTGGCACTCCACCGCCTTCCTCAACCCGCTGACCGACGGCGCGGTGCTGCCGGTGCTGCACCTCAACGGCTACAAGATCGCGGGGCCGACGGTGCTGGCCCGCATCCCGGAGGACCAGCTGCGCCGCCTGCTCGAGGGCGCCGGCTGGGAGCCGCGGTTCGTCACCGGCGACGACCCCGAGCAGGTCCACGTGGCCCTCGCCGAGGCGCTGGAGGAGTGCGTCGACATCATCGCCGCGATCGGCGACCGGGCCCGCTCGGCCGGTCCCGACGAGACGGTCGAGCGGCCCACCTGGCCGATGGTGGTGCTGCGCACCCCCAAGGGCTGGACCGGCCCGCGCGAGGTGGACGGCGTGCCGGTCGAGGGCACCTTCCGCGCACACCAGGTGCCCCTCTCCGCGGTGCGCACCAACCCCGAGCACCTCGCGATGCTCGAGCAGTGGCTGCGCTCCTACCGGCCCGAGGAGCTGTTCGACGACGACGGCGCCCCGGTCGAGGCGATCTGGCGGGCGGCACCGCGCGGGCAACGCCGGATGAGCGACAACCCGCACGCCAACGGTGGCTTGCTGATGCGACCGCTGGACCTGCCCGACGCCGCCGGTCACGCCGTCGAGGTCGTCCACCCCGGCCGCGGAGCCAGCGCCGCAACACAGGTGCTGGGCGGGTGGCTGCGGGACGTCATGCAGGACAACGCCGACCGCTTCCGGGTCATGGGCCCGGACGAGACCGCCTCCAACCGCCTCCAGGACCTGTTCGAGGTCACCGACCGCACGTGGATGGCCCACCGGTATGCCGGGGACGACCACCTCGCGCCGGACGGGCGCGTCATGGAGGTTCTGTCCGAGCACCTGTGCCAGGGCTGGCTGGAGGGCTACCTGCTCACCGGACGGCACGGGCTGTTCAACTGCTACGAGGCGTTCGTGCACATCGTGGACTCGATGTTCAACCAGCACGCCAAGTGGCTCAAGGTCACCCGTGACCTGCCCTGGCGCCGGCCGATCCCGTCGCTGAACTACCTGCTCTCCTCGCACGTGTGGCGCCAGGACCACAACGGCTTCTCCCACCAGGACCCCGGGTTCATCGACCACGTGGTCAACAAGAAGGCCGAGATCGTCCGGGTCTACCTGCCCCCGGACGCCAACAGCCTGCTGGCCGTGGCCGAGCACTGCCTGGCCGGCACCGACAAGGTCAACGTCATCGTCGCCGGCAAGAACCCGGCGCTGGACTACCTCACCCTGGAGCGGGCCCGGGCCCACTGCGCCCGGGGGCTGGGCGTGTGGGAGTGGGCCGGCACCTCGGCGGGCGAGGAGCCCGACGTCGTCATGGCCTGTGCCGGGGACGTGCCCACCCTGGAGACCCTGGCCGCGGTGGCGCTGCTGCGCGAGCACCTGCCCGAGCTGCGGGTCCGGGTGGTCAACGTGGTCGACCTCATGCGTCTGCAGCCGACTGCGGAGCACCCTCACGGCCTGCCCGACCGCGACTTCGACGAGCTCTTCACCCCCGACCGGCCGGTCGTCTTCGCGTTCCACGGCTACCCCTGGCTGATCCACCGGCTGACCTACCGGCGCACCAACCACGCCAACCTGCACGTGCGCGGCTACAAGGAGAACGGCACCACCACCACGCCGTTCGACATGGTCATGCTCAACGACCTCGACCGCTTCCACCTGGTCATGGACGTCATCGACCGGGTGCCCGGGCTCGGCGTGCGCGCGGCGGGGCTGCGCCAGGAGATGGTCGACCGGCGCTTCGCGGCCCGGCAGTGGACGCGTGACCACGGCGAGGACGACCCGGCGATCAGCAGCTGGGAGTGGCCGTGGCCGGCAGAGGATGAGGCCGGCCGGTGAGGGTGCTGACCGTCAACGCGGGGTCCAGCAGCCTCAAGCTCGCCGTGCTCGCCGGGGACGAGGCGCTCGCCGCCGAGGAGCTCGAGGTCAGTGGCGACGGCCTGGACGAGGACCGCCTCGCCGAGGCCCTGCGCGGGATGGACGGCATCGACGCCGTCGGACACCGGGTCGTGCACGGCGGCCACCACCTGACCGGTCCGGTCCGGGTCGACGCGCGGGTGCGCGAGGAGCTCGGCGCCCTGGTCGACCTCGCCCCGCTGCACCAGCCGAAGTCCCTGCGGGCCCTGGACGCGGTCGGCCGGGCGCTGCCCGGGGCGCCGGCGGTGGCCTGCTTCGACACGGCGTTCTTCGCCGGCCTGCCCGCGGGGGCGGCCACCTACGCCCTGCCCCGGGAGTGGCGGGAGCGCTACGGGCTGCGGCGGTTCGGCTTCCACGGCCTCTCCCACGCCTGGGCCAGCTCCCGGGCCGCGCAGCTGGCCGGCGGCCGTGCCGGGCTGCGGGTGGTGGTGGCCCACCTCGGCTCGGGCTGCTCCCTGTCGGCGGTGGTCGACGGCCGCGCGGTGGACACGACCATGGGCTTCACCCCGCTGGAGGGGCTGGTGATGGGCACCCGCTCCGGCACGGTCGACCCGGGGCTGCTGCTGTGGCTGGAGGAGCACGAGGGCATCCCCCCGCAGGAGGTGGCCGATGCCCTGGAGCACCGGTCCGGCCTGCTCGGCCTGTGCGGCACCGCGGACATGCGCGAGGTGCTACGACGCGCGGCCGAGCGCGACGCCGACGCCGCGCTGGCGCTGGACACGTGGGTGCACCGTGTGGTGACCGGGGTCGGGGCGATGGCCGGGGCGGCCGGGGGCCTGGACGTGCTGGTGTTCACCGGCGGGGTGGGGGAGCGGGCGGCGCCCGTACGCCGGCTGGTCGCCGCCCGGCTGGGGTTCCTCGGCGTGCGGGTCGACGACGACGCCAACGACATCGCGGACGGGGGGACCGATGCGGACATCGGCGCGGGGGACGCCCGGGTCCTCGTGGTCCGGGCGCGGGAGGACGTGGAGATCGCCCGGCAGGTGCGCCAGGTCCTGGGCGGCTGACCCGGCGGGTCAGCCCGGCCGACGCAGCCGGACCAGCGCGTCCAGGGCGACCCGCGGGCCGTCCGCGGTCTCCACGTGCCGCTCGACGCGGTCGGCGCGCACGACCTCCAGTCCCAGGCCGACGACGTCGTCCACGACGTCGGCCGTGGAGAACAGCACCGCCGGTTCCTGCGGGCCGCCCCAGCCGTCGGCCAGGTTGCTGGTGTCGTGGCCGACGACCAGCAGGGTCCCGCCGGGGGCGAGCGCGGCGGCCGCCCGGCGGGTGGCCTCGCGGCGCAGGTCGGCCACCAGCTGCAGGTAGCTGATCACGACGAGGTCGAAGGCGTCCGGCGGCCAGGTCACGGCGGTCGCGTCGGCGCAGACCCACTCGACCGCCAACGGCCGACCGGTCGCCTCGAGGCGTGCCTGGGCGGCGCGGCCCTTGGCCAGGCCCTGCTCGGCGAAGTCGGAGGCGGTGACCTGCCAGCCGAGGCCGGCCAGCCACAACGCGTTGCGCCCCTCACCGCAGGCCAGGTCCAGCGCGCGGCCGGGCGGCAGCACTGCCAGCTCCGACTCGACCCACTGGTTGGGGCCGGCGGACCAGACGAGCTCCGACCCGGCATACCGGGCGTTCCAGGCGTCGGCGTCCATGCGCCTCAGCCTGTCACTTCGCGGCGCGCGCAGCCTCTTCCTGGGCGACCTGCGCGCGCACGTCCTCCATGTCGAGCCCGCGGACCGCGGTGATGACCTGCTCGAGGGCCGGCGCCGGCAGCGCACCGGGCTGGGCGAACACGAGGATGCCGTCGCGGAAGGCCATCAGCGTGGGGATCGAGCTGATCCCGGCGGCGGCGGACAGCGCCTGCTCGGCCTCGGTGTCGACCTTGCCGAAGGTGATGTCCGGGTGGGTCTCGGAGGCCTTCTCGAACACGGGCGCGAACATGCGGCACGGGCCGCACCACTCGGCCCAGAAGTCGACGAGCACGATGCCGTCCTGGAGCACGGTCGGCTCGAACGTCTGCGCGGTGAGGGCGGTGGTCGCCATGGGATCGGTCCTTCGTCGGGAGCGGGTGTTCGTGGGGTACAACGGCGACGGGGCCGGCGTGCTTCCCGCGAAGGTGCAGGTCGGGCGGCAGGCGCGTGCGAGAGTGTGCCCATGAGCGAGGAGTCGGTGGTCGACCAGGCGGCCGAGGTCGCCCAGGACGCGGTCCGTGCGGTCGACCGGGCCGTCCCGGCCGAGGAGGGCGTGACCGACCGGGAGCTCGGCCGCGCGGGGCGTCGCGCCGCCTGGGCCGGGCCGGTGTTCACCGTGCTGGCCGCCGCGATGGTGCCGTGGACGGTCTTCCTGGCGGTCACCCTGCCCAGCAAGCAGACCGCCGCGCACTACGACCTGGCCTGGGTCGGCTTCGACCTCGCGCTCCTGGCCATGCTCACGTGGACCGCGTGGTCGGCCTTCCGCCGTTCACCCGTGCTCACCGTGTCGGCGTCGATGACCGCGATGATGCTCCTCGTCGACGCCTGGTTCGACGTGGTGACCGCCCCGAGCCTCAAGGAGCTGGCCCTGTCGCTGCCGATGGCCCTCCTCGTCGAGGTGCCGCTGGCGGCCGTGTGCCTCTGGCTCGCGCGCAACGGGCAGCGGATCGCCGAGCGCCTGGTGGTCATCCGCCTGCGCCGGCGCCGGCGGGCCCACGCCCGCTGACCGTCGGGCAGCCCCTTGTGAGGGGGCTGTGCAGGCGCTGTGACCAGCGCCCTTGACAACGCGACGATTTGCGGCCTTTCTGCCCTTGCGTCCATGGTGCTCCGATGACCACCTCAGCCGAGAGAACCATCGAGGCTCCGGAGTCGGGCACCCTCGACGCCGGCCTCAAGCCCCGCCACATCACGATGATCTCCATCGCGGGCGTCATCGGAGCAGGCCTGTTCGTCGGGTCCTCGACCGCCATCGCGGCCGCTGGGCCGGCGGTCCTCGTCGCCTACGCCCTCGCCGGGACGCTGGTCGTCCTCGTCATGCGCATGCTCGGCGAGATGGCCACCGCCCAGCCCGACACCGGGTCCTTCTCGACGTACGCCGACCGCGCCCTCGGGCGCTGGGCCGGGTTCTCCATCGGCTGGCTCTACTGGTGGTTCTGGGTGCTGGTCATCCCGATCGAGGCCACCGCCGGCGCCAAGATCCTCAACGGGTGGATCCCGAGCGTGTCCACATGGGTCTTCGCCCTGCTCATCACCGGCCTGCTCATGGTCACCAACCTGTTCTCGGTGAAGAACTACGGCGAGTTCGAGTTCTGGTTCGCCCTGGTCAAGGTCGTCGCCATCGTCGCGTTCATCGTGCTCGGCGTGCTGGCCATCGCCGGCGTGCTGCCCGGCTCCCACACCTCCGGCGTCAGCCACCTGTTCAGCAACGGGGGCTTCATGCCCAACGGCTTCGGTGCCGTGCTCGCCGCGATGCTCACGACGATGTTCACCTTCATGGGCACCGAGATCGTCACCATCGCCGCCGCCGAGTCGCCCAACCCCGAGGCCGGCATCCGCAAGGCCGTCAACTCGGTGATCTCGCGGATCAGCCTCTTCTACCTCGGCTCCATCCTCGTCGTCGTCTCCCTGGTCGCCTGGAACGCCAAGGGCCTGGCGGACAAGGGCTCCTACCAGTTCGCCCTCGAGCAGATGGGCATCACCTGGGCCGCCCCGGTCATGGACGTGGTCATCCTGACCGCCGTCGCGTCCTGCCTGAACTCCGCGCTCTACACCGCCTCCCGCATGGCGTTCTCGCTCTCGCAGCGCGGTGACGCGCCCAGCGGCTGGGCCACCACGACCCGCCGCGGCGTGCCGGCCAAGGCCATCATCGCCAGCTCGGTCGTCGGCTTCCTCGGGGTCGCCGGCAACTACCTGCTCCCGGAGAAGATCTTCGGCTACCTGCTGGCCAGCTCCGGTGCGATCGCCCTGTTCGTCTACCTCGTCATCGCCTGCTCGCAGCTGGTGATGCGCCGCCGCCTGGACGCCGAGGGGCACCGGCCGGCCGTGCGGATGTGGCTGTTCCCGACGCTGACCTGGGCCACGATCGTGTTCATCGTCGGCGTGCTCGTGCTCATGGTGATCCGCCCGGAGCACCGGCTCGAGCTCGAGCTGAGCGTCGTGCTGGCGGCGGTGATTGTCGCCATCGGTGTCGTCCGGCGCAAGGGCCTGGTTCGGCATACCGGCGAGTAGTTGGAAAGATGAGGCGCATGCCAGCTGCGCCCTCGGTCTCCAACTCCATCACCGTCCGCCTCGAGCTCGCGGCCCGTGCCACCGCGGTCAGTGAGCTCACCACCGCGATCGAGCGCAGCGGCGGCCTGGTCACGGGACTCGACGTCACCGCGTCCGGGCCGTCGCGGCTGCGCGTGGACGTGACCGCGGCTGCCCGCGACAGCTCCCACGCCGACGAGATCGTCGAGGCGATGCGCGCCGTCGAGGGCGTGCAGATCGGCAAGGTCAGCGACCGCACGTTCCTGGTCCACCTCGGCGGCAAGCTCAAGATCGAGTCCAAGGTCCCGATCCGCAACCGTGACGACCTGTCCCTGATCTACACCCCCGGCGTCGCGCGGATCTGCACCGCCATCGCCGAGAACCCCGACGACGCGCGGCGCCTGACCATCAAGCGCAACACCGTCGCCGTGGTCACCGACGGCTCGGCCGTGCTCGGGCTGGGCAACCTCGGTCCGCTGGCCGCGCTGCCGGTCATGGAGGGCAAGGCGGCGCTGTTCAAGCGGTTCGCCGACATCGACGCCTTCCCGATCTGCCTGGACACCCAGGACACCGACGAGATCGTGGCCGCGGTCAAGGCGATCGCCCCGGTGTTCGCCGGGATCAACCTGGAGGACATCTCCGCGCCGCGCTGCTTCGAGGTCGAGGCGCGGCTGCGCGAGGAGCTGGACATCCCCGTCTTCCATGACGACCAGCACGGCACCGCGATCGTGGCGCTGGCCGCCCTGCGCAACGCCCTGCGCTGCGTCCACAAGGCCCTGCCGGACGTGCGCATCGTCATGAGCGGCGCCGGGGCGGCGGGCACCGCCATCCTCAAGCTGCTGCTCAAGGCCGGCGCGCGCGACGTCGTCGTCGCCGACTTCCACGGGGTCGTCCACGCCGACCGCGAGGACATCGTCGACAACGGCCACGACAACCTGCGCTGGATCGCCTCGCACACCAACGAGCGCGGGCTGACCGGCACGCTGCGTGAGGCCCTGGCCGGCGCGGACGTGTTCATCGGCGTCTCGGCGCCGCACATCCTCACCGGCGAGGACATCGAGACGATGGCCCCGGGCGCCATCGTGTTCGCCATGGCCAACCCCGAGCCCGAGGTCGACCCCGCCGAGGCGGCCCGTCACGCCGCAGTCGTGGCCACCGGGCGCTCGGACTTCGCCAACCAGATCAACAACGTGCTGGCCTTCCCCGGGGTGTTCCGCGGCCTGCTGGACGCGGCGTCCACGTCGGTCACCGACGACGTGCTGCTCGCGGCGGCGGACGCCCTCGCCGGCGTGGTCACGGACGACCAGCTCAACCCCGCCTACATCGTGCCCAGCGTGTTCCACCCCGACGTCACCAAGGTGGTCGCCGCCGCGGTCGAGGCCGCCGCCCTCCGGGCCAAGGAGGCGGCCGCCGGCGCAGCGGGAGCCGAGGCCGGATCCGAGGTCGTGCCGATCGAGGCGTGAGCCGGTCGCGGCCGGTCGGCGGGCGCCTCTCCCGCCGACCGGCCGCGGCGCGTCGTCGTCCTTGGTGACGATGTCCTCCTGCGGGGTCTGGGTGAGCGGATCTACGCCGTGGGCCGTAGGGTTCTTATCGCGCTTCGTGGTTGCGTAGTTGTTGGCCCGCAACGGGTTTGCCCGGTCTGACTCGACCACTCGCACCACACCGAACCTCCCGACCGTGACCAGGACGACCGCCGAGACGCCATGACCGCACCGACCGTGATCCGCATCCGCTTCCCACGCCGTGCCGGCCTGACCCTGCTGAGCGCTGCCGTGGTCGCGGCGTGCGTCGTCGGGGCCCTCACCGGGCCACCGGCCGGGGCGTTTGACCGGGTGCAGGGCACCGCCCAGAAGCCGGCCACCGGCCCGGACGACCTGGCCCGGTTCGAGGCGTGGTTCGGCCCTGACGGCACCCTCGGCGACGGCTCGGGCGCGGTGGACGGGGTCAGCGCCCGCAAGACCGCCAAGGTCGCCCTGGTCGCGGCCCGGATCCAGGACGCACCGGTCGAGGACTTCGCCGTGCCGCGCACGGTGCTCGACTCCTACCGCCGGGCAGCGTCCTCGCTCGCGGTGTCCGACCCCTCGTGCCACCTGCAGTGGTGGGTCCTCGCCGGGATCGGCCGGATCGAGTCGGGTCACGCGGCCGGCGGCCGGGTCGACGCCAACGGCACCACTCGTGGCGCGATCCTGGGTCCGGTCCTGGACGGCTCGATGCCCGGCACCGCGGTGATCCGTGACACCGACCGCGGCAGCCTCGACGGTGACACCCGCTTCGACCGCGCGGTGGGGCCGATGCAGTTCGTGCCCGCCACCTGGGCCAGCTACGCCTCGGACGGCAACCACGACGGCGTCGCCAGCCCCGACAACGTGTATGACGCGTCCCTCGCCGCCGGGCGCTACCTGTGCTCGGGGTCGCTGGACCTGGCCACCGATGCCGGTCTGGCCCGCGCGATCCTGCGCTACAACAACTCGGTCGACTACCTGCGGTCAGTGCTGTCCTGGGGCCTGGCCTACCGCGACGGCACGCAGTCGGTCCTGGACAGCACCTCGACGGTCACGCCGGGGTCGCCGCACCAGCCGTGGAGCACCGTCGAGACGCCCGGGATGCCGCCCTCGCTGACCAGCCACCCGACCACCAGCACCACCACGTCCCGGCCGGCGACGTCCACGACCTCCGGCCCGGCCACGAGCACGAGCACGACCTCGACGTCGTCGAGCTCGTCGTCGACCAGCACGACCGGCACGCCGACGAGCTCCACCAGCACGAGCGGGTCGCCGACGTCGTCCACCAGCACCACGAGCGAGCCGTCGACGTCCACGTCCACGACGTCGAGCCCGACCAGCACGACGTGCGCCAGCGACCCCTCGACGACGAGCACGACGTCCACCTCGTCGACGACCAGCACGGACGGCCCGACGACCTCGTGCACGTCGACGACCGACCCGTCCGGCAGCCCCAGCGGGACGACGTCACCCACGAGCGAGCCGACCAGCCGGACGGCCACGCGGGACCGGCGCTAGGACCCCCCCGGAGGGCCGCCTGGTCAGGGGCACCCCTGTCCCGCTGGTAGACTTGGGGACATCCCCTGCAAGGACCGGCGCAGATCGCGCCGACCGGCACGTGCACCTGGCACGCGCGGTTGAGGCAGGGACACGCCGGATAGCAACCGTTACCTCCGGCCCGCCGGGCGCCTGGTGCGCCTGAGGCTCGTTCTCATCGTTACCGCAGAAGGTAGCTCGAGGCGTGCCTACCTCGAGTACCGAAGTGGATTCGTCGATGACCAATCACTCCGGGCGCTCCTCTGCGCCCAAGAAGGCCCGCTGGACCACCGCCAAGAAGGCGGAGGTCAAGAAGGGCCCCAAGAAGCCGCACCGCGGCCAGACCGCCCGCTCGTATGACGACCGCGCGCCCCAGTCGCGCCAGGACCGTCCCGCGCGCCGCGAGTTCGACCGGGACGACCGTCCGCAGCGTCGTTTCGACCGCGACGACCGGCCGCAGCGGTTCAACCGCGATGACCGTCCCGCGCGTCGGGAGTTCGACCGCGACGACCGTCCGCAGCGTCGGTTCGACCGGGATGAGCGTCCGGCCCGTCGGGAGTTCAACCGTGATGACCGTCCCCAGCGCTTCGACCGGGACGACCGTCCCGCGCGTCGTTTCGACCGGGACGACCGGCCGCAGCGGTTCAACCGCGATGACCGTCCCGCGCGTCGGGAGTTCGACCGCGATGACCGTCCGCAGCGTCGGTTCGACCGTGACGAGCGTCCGGCCCGTCGGGAGTTCAACCGTGACGACCGTCCCCAGCGCTTCGACCGGGACGACCGTCCCGCGCGTCGTTTCGACCGGGACGACCGTCCCGCGCGTCGTTTCGACCGCGACGACCGTCCCGCGCGTCGGGAGTTCGACCGCGATGACCGTCCCCAGCGTCGGTTCGACCGTGACGAGCGTCCGGCCCGTCGGGAGTTCAACCGTGACGACCGTCCCCAGCGCTTCAACCGGGACGACCGGCCGCAGCGTCGTTTCGACCGTGACGAGCGTCCGGCCCGTCGCGAGGAGGTCGTCGAGACGCCCGTGACCATCGCCGACGACAACGGCTTCGCCGCCCTCGGCCTGCCGACCCCGATCGTCGCCCGCCTCGCCCGCGACGGCATCACCGCGCCCTTCCCGATCCAGGCCGCGACCATCCCGGATGCGCTGGCCGGCAAGGACGTCCTCGGCCGTGGCCAGACCGGCTCCGGCAAGACCCTGTCCTTCGGCCTGCCCATGCTGACCCGCCTCGCGGCGGGGGAGCGTGCCAAGCCCAACAAGCCCAAGGCGCTCGTGCTGGTGCCGACCCGTGAGCTGGCCATGCAGGTCAGCGACGCGCTCCAGCCGCTCGTGCACGTCCTCGGCCTGAGCCACAAGCTCGTCGCCGGCGGCATGCCCTACCCGCCGCAGCTGATGGCGCTGGAGAAGGGCGTCGACCTGCTCATCGCCACGCCGGGCCGGCTCAACGACCTCATCGAGCGCGGCGCCGTCCAGCTCGACGAGATCGACATCGCCGTCCTCGACGAAGCCGACCACATGGCCGAGATGGGCTTCCTGCCCGAGATCACCGCGATCCTCGACCTCATCCCGGCCGGCGGGCAGCGACTGCTGTTCTCCGCCACGCTGGACCGGGGCATCGACACGGTGGTCGAGCGCTACCTGACCGACCCGGTGACCCACTCCACCGACGACGCGACCGCCAGCGTCGCGACGATGGAGCACCACATCCTGCTCATCGAACCGATGCACAAGAAGGTCATCACCGCCGAGGTCGCCAACCGCGAGGGCCGCACCGTGGTGTTCGTGCGGACCAAGCTCGGCGCCGACCGCGTCGCCGAGCAGCTGCGCGAGCAGGGTGTCTTCGCCGCGGCGCTGCACGGTGGCCTGAACCAGGGCGCCCGCAACCGCGTCCTGGGTGCCTTCCGCGACGGCAAGCTGCCGGTCCTGGTCGCCACCGACGTGGCCGCCCGTGGCATCCACGTCGACGACGTCAGCGTGGTGCTCCAGGTCGACCCGCCGGCCGACCACAAGGACTACCTGCACCGCTCGGGCCGCACCGCCCGCGCCGGTGACAAGGGCACCGTCGTCACCCTGGCGCTGCCGCACCAGCGCCGTGGCATGGAGCGCCTCGCCCGCGAGGCGGGCCTGGAGACCGTGCCGACCCGCGCCCTCCCCGGGGACGACGTGCTCGCGGCCACCGGTGCCCGGACCCCCAGTGGCGTCCCGGTGCCGGAGCACGAGTTCCGTCGCCTCCTCGAGGGTGAGAAGCGTCAGCACCGCCGTCCCGGCGGCCCCGGTCGCCCGCGCGGCCAGCGCAGCGGCTTCCGCGCCCCGCGCTACTGACGCCCGCGAAGGGGTGACCGGTCACACGACGATCGGCCCTCCTGTCCCGGCAGCGTGACCGGCAGAATGCCCGGTGTGGAATCCCCATTCCTCACCGGGCATCTGCTTGTCGCGACCCCGCAGACCGGCGGCGACGTGTTCCGCCGCAGCGTCGTCCTGCTCCTGCACCACGACGAGGAGGGTGCGCAGGGCGTGGTGATCAACCGCCCGCTCGACGCGACGGTCGACGCGGTCCTGCCCGGCTGGGAGGAGGTGGCCACCCCGCCCGCGCGCGTCTTCCAGGGCGGACCCGTGGCGCTCGACTCCGCCCTCGGCCTGGTCTCCGTGCCCGGCGGGGGAGAGGCGCCGATGGGGGTCAAGCTGCTCTTCGGCGGGCTCGGGCTCGTCGACCTCGACATCCCGCCGCTGGTGGTTGCTCCCGAGATCGCCGGGCTGCGCATCTTCGCCGGGTATGCCGGGTGGTCGCCCGGGCAGCTCGAGGACGAGATCCGGGCGGGCGGCTGGTACGTCGTGGACGCCGAGGCCCGCGACGGCTTCAGTGCCGACCCGGAGTCCCTGTGGCCGGAGGTGCTGCGGCGCCAGCGCGGCAACCTGGCCCTGGTTGCCAGCTTCCCGGAAGACCCCACGATGAACTGACCGGGACGCGTCCGCCCGGCGAACCACGTCGACGGCGCGCGAGGCTGATATCACTTGCGCATGCCGAGCACCCTGATCGAAGTCCGCAGGCCCTACACGCCGGAGCAGGAGGTCGCGATCATCAACGCAGTGCACGAGAGCCTCGTCGCAGCGTTCAGGATTCCCCCAGAGGACCGCTACATCCGAGTCGCCACCTTCGAGCCCCACCGCATGGTGAACGGGCTCGAGGACGGAAGGGCTGACGCCTACACCCGCGTCACCATCGACTGCTTCTCCGGCCGTAGCATCGAGGCGAAGCGCCACCTGTACTGCGAGATCGTCGAACGACTGGAGGCGGCGATCGGGATCCCGCGCGACGACGTGTCGATCCTGCTCAGGGAGAGCCCTGTGGAGAACTGGGGCGCCGGTGGCCGAGCCGCCAGCGACTACGACCTCGGATTCACCGTCAACGTCTGACCCCGCAGCACGAGCGCCGCTCAGGCGTGGGCGGCGTCGAGTGCGGCCTGCAGGCTCTGCTTGTACCCCTCGCTGGTGAACGTCGCCCCACTGACCGAGTCGATCCGCGCCGACTGCGCGGTGACGGCCTCCCGGCGCAGCACGGGCTCTGCCCGGCCGCTGATGCCCACCGACGTCGAGCTGCTGTCGGTGAGCTTGAGCGCCACCACGTCCTTGAGGTGCGAGCCGACGAGCACCGCCTTCACCTGCACGGTGCCATAGGGGGTCGAGACCAGGGCGCCGGTCACCGACCGGAGCGTCGGCACCGCCGTCCCGGCCGCGTGGGTCTTCCCCGGTGCGGGCGGCGTGGCCTTGCCGGCGGGCGCCGGTGGGGGAGCCGCGGCAGCCACGTGGACCCCGGCCACCGGCGTGTTGCCCTGCTGGGCGCCGGCCTCCCAGCTCGTGATCAGCGCGGCCGCGCCGGCAACGGCGACCGCGGCGCCGGTCAGCAGTCTCACCAGGAGAACCTCTCGTCGTGGATGTGGGCCCGCGGCACGCGCGCCCGGCGCAGGCTGGTGTGGACCAGGTCCATCCACACCGGCGGCCCGCACAGGTAGACGTCGTGCTCCCTCAGGTGGGGCACCAGCTCGGCCAGGGCCGAGGCGTCGTCACCGCCTCGGCCGACGTGCTCGGGCAGCCACGACCCGCGGACCGGGGGACCGGTGAGCAGGTGGAGGCGATGCCCGCCGTGGCGGCTGACCTCGTCCAGCTCCTGCCGCAGCGCGAGCTGGGAGGCCTGGTCGGCCCGGTAGACGACCGTGACGTCCCCGGGAGCCGTGGCCGGGTCGCGCGCCAGCTCCTCGGCCAGGGCACGGATCGGCGTGACGCCGATGCCCGCGGCCAGCAGCAGCACCCGACGGCGGGTCCTTCGGTGCGTGGTGAACGCGCCGTACGGGCCCTCGACCAGGACCCGCGTGCCGGGGCGCAGGCCGGCCAGCCGGCTGGAGTGGTCGCCGAGCTCGCGCACCGTCAGCCGCAGGGTCCTGCCGTCGGGCTGGGCCGACAGCGACCACGGGTGGGCGGCGGCCCACAGCCCGCGGGTCAGGAAGCGCCACTGGAAGAACTGCCCGGCCCGCGCCTGCAGAGCACCCAGGTCCCGGCCCCTGACGGTGACCGACCAGGTGTCGGGGGTCTCCTGGACCACGCGCTCGACGTAGAGCCGGTGACGCACCGAGCGCACCACCGGCAGGGCGAACCGCCACCAGGCGATGCTGGCCGCCACGAGGACGTACAGGCCCAGCCAGGCGGCACGCACGAGCCCGCTCCGGGTGATGTCTGAGCCCACGGACAGCTGGTGGGGGATCGCCAGCGTGACCGCCGCGTAGGCCCCCAGGTGCACCAGGTGCCAGCGCTCGTAGCCGACGCGGCGCATGGCAGCCCGGACGGAGGTCACTGCGATGAGGACCAGCAGGGCGAGCGCGATGGTGGCGGTGAGCATGTCCGGGACGCCGGAGAGCATCGCGAACGGCTCCCGCAGCCACCCCGACCACCACGGCATCCCGTCCCGGGCGGCGTAGCCGAGCACGAGCGACTCGGCGTGGACGAGCACCAGCGGCACGGTGACCCGCCCGAGGACGCGGTGCGCCTTCAGCGCGCGGTCCGAGCCGTAGACGCGGTCCACCCAGGGGACCCGGGCGGCGAGCAGCATCTGCACCAGCAGCAGGTCGACGGCGACCAGGCCGGTCAGCTGGCCCACCGCCACGAGCCGGCTGCCCCAGGACCCGGTCACCAGGTGCTGGCCGCCACCGTCTCGGAGGAACACCGAGACGGTGGCCACCAGGAGGCTGGCTGCCAGCAGCTCGAGCAGGTCGCCGACGCGGGCCCGCCACTGCTGGTGCCGCCGGCCGCGCAGGTGCAGCTGCCGGCGCCGCGCCCGTCCGGGCGCGGGCAGGGGCTGGGTCTGCGGGGAGGCTGCCATGACCGCAAGGGTGCGTGGTCCGTCTCAGAGGATCCTCGGAAGCGTGCGTGGCCCCACCGTCCCGGCCACCCGGCATACCGGGGCGCTTAGACTCGGGGCCATGAGCGACAACCCGCTGAGCGACCCGTTCGAGCCGCAGGCGCAGCCGTCGGGGCCGTCGACCTCGACCTCCGTGCTCGAGCGCGAGCAGGTCGAGGAGCAGGTCCAGGAGCCGGGTGACCACGAGCGCTTCTCCCACTACGTGCGCAAGGAGAAGATCCTCGAGAGCGCGCTGTCCGGGGAGCCGGTCGTCGCGCTGTGCGGCAAGGTCTGGGTGCCCGGGCGCGACCCCAAGAAGTTCCCGGTCTGCCCGGTCTGCAAGGAGATCTACGAGGGCCTGCGCGCGCCGCAGGACGGCGAGGACTGACCGGCCGATAACACATCCGGGGGCCCCGTCCGTGGTGGCGGGGTCCCGGCATGTCGGGTCACGGATTTCGTTACCCTCGGTCCCCTTATGAGTACTGCCGCGGCATCCCACCTCCCCCCAGCATTCCCGGAGCGCGCCGCGTGGGGCACGGCCTCCAAGCTGCGTGCCTGGCAGGCGGCGGCGCTCGAGCAGTACCTGCGCGAGGGCCCGCAGGACTTCCTCGCCGTCGCCACCCCCGGCGCCGGCAAGACGACGTTCGCCCTGCGCGTGGCCACCGAGCTGCTCGGCCGCGGGATCATCGACCGGGTCACGATCGTGGCGCCGACCGAGCACCTCAAGACGCAGTGGGCCGACGCGGCCGCCCGGGTCGGCATCAACATCGACCCGAAGTTCACCAACGCCATGGGCCGGCACAACACCGAGTTCGACGGCGTGGCGCTGACCTACGCCGGCGTCGCGAGCAAGCCGCTGCTGCACCGCGCCCGCACCGAGGCGGCCCGCACCCTGGTGATCCTCGACGAGGTGCACCACGGAGGCGACAACCTGTCGTGGGGTGACGCGATCCGTGAGGCGTTCGAGCCGGCCGCCCGGCGGCTGTGCCTGACGGGTACCCCCTTCCGCTCCGACACCAGCCCGATCCCCTTCGTGCGCTACGAGGAGGACCGCGCCGGGGTGCGCCGGTCCGCCAGCGACTACGCCTACGGGTATGCCGAGGCGTTGCGTGACGGGGTCGTGCGCCCGGTGCTCTTCCTCGCCTACAGCGGCGCGATGCGCTGGCGCACCCGCGCCGGCGACGAGGTTGCCGCTCGCCTGGGCGAGCCGCTGACCAAGGACCTCACCGCGCAGGCGTGGCGGACCGCCCTGGACGCCAAGGGGGAGTGGATCCCCTCGGTGCTGGCTGCCGCGGACAAGCGGCTCTCCGAGGTGCGCCGGCACGTGCCCGACGCCGGGGCGCTGGTCATCGCCTCGGACCAGACCAACGCGCGGCACTACGCCAAGATCCTGCACGCCCTGACCGGCGAGAAGCCGACCGTCGTGCTCTCCGACGACGCCGGGGCCTCCGGCCGGATCGAGGAGTTCTCCCAGAGCGACTCCCGCTGGATGGTCGCGGTCCGCATGGTCTCCGAGGGCGTCGACGTGCCCCGCCTGTGCGTGGGCGTCTACGCCACCTCGACCTCCACGCCGCTGTTCTTCGCCCAGGCGGTCGGCCGGTTCGTGCGCGCCCGTCGCCGGGGCGAGGTCGCCTCGGTGTTCCTGCCCAACGTGCCGGTGATCATGGAGCACGCGGCCCGGCTGGAGGAGCAGCGCGACCACGCCCTGGACAAGGTGGTCAAGCCCGGCGAGGAGGAGAACCTCTGGGCCGCCGAGGACCAGCTCGTCGCCGAGGCCAACAGCACCAGGTCCACCGCCGACCTCGAGGGCACCTTCGAGGCGCTGGAGTCCGTCGCCGAGTTCGACCACGTGCTCTTCGACGCCCAGCAGTTCGGCCTCAACGCCGAGTCGGGCAGCGCCGAGGAGGAGGAGTACCTCGGGCTGCCGGGGCTGCTGGAGCCGGACCAGGTGGCCACCCTGCTGCGCGAGCGGCAGGCCTCCCAGAAGGGCTCCACCAAGCGTGCCGCGGATGCGCCGATCGCGGCGCACCGGGCCCTGGCCGCCCAGCGCAAGGAGCTCAACTCGCTGGTGTCCGCCTACGCCCGCAAGACCGGCGCGCCGCACGGCGTGGTGCACAACGACCTGCGCCGCACCTGTGGCGGCCCGGCACTGGAGCAGGCGAGCTCCGAGCAGGTCCAGGAGCGGATCGAGAAGATCCGCGCCTGGTTCGTCGGCCGCCGGTGAGCCGGCCGGTAGCGTGGTGCCGTGGCTGAGCTGCGCGCCGCCAAGGGCATGGGCGGAGAGACCTCACAGACCCTGGACCGCGGCCTGGGCGTCCTGCAGCTGCTCGGCTCCCGCGAGAACGCCGGGGGCATGACGATCACCGAGATCGCCTCGGCGCTCGGCGTCGGGCGCCCGGTGGTCTACCGCCTGGTCGCGACCCTCGAGAGCCGCGACTTCGTCACCCGTCGCGAGGACGGCCGGATCCGGCTGGGCCTGGCCATCACCCGCCTGTCCTCCTCGGTCCTGCCGTTGCTGCGCGAGGCCGCCATGCCCACGCTGCGCACCCTGGCCGACTCGGTGGGGGCCACGGCGCACCTGACCGTCGTCGAGGGCGGGGAGGCCCTGGCCATCGCCGTGGTCGAGCCGTCCTGGACCGACTTCCACGTGGCCTACCGCGTCGGCAGCCGGCACCGGCTGGAGTCCGGTGCCGCCGGCCGGGCGATCCTGGGCGCGCGGGCCGGCGACCCGGCATACGTCGTCTCCGACGGCGAGCTGCAGGCCGGCGCCCACGGGGTGGCGGCGCCGCTGGTCGGCGTCGCGGGGCTGGAGGCCTCCGTCGGTGTCGTGGCGATGGTGCCCCTGGACGTGGCCGCGGTGGGGCCCCAGGTCCAGGCGGCGGCCTCAACCCTGGCGGCCGCGCTGCGCTGACCCCTCGGCGGCGGCCTGCACCAGCGGCAGGGTGCGGTAGGCGATCTGCCGCGCCAGCGCGATCACCGTCGAGGCCCGCAGCACGTGACCGTCGTCGACCACCCGGTCGATGACCCGCTGCAGGTCGGCGTTGTCGCGGGCCACCACCCGGATCATCAGGTCGCCGGTGCCGGTGATGGTGTGCGCCTCGAGCACCTCGGGGATCGCCGACAGGTGGGCCACCACCGGGTCGTGCCCGCGGCCCTGGCGGATCTCCAGGGTGATGAACGCCGTCACCGGGTAGCCCACCGCCGCCGGGTCGACCTGCGGCGCGAAGGTCCGGACCACGCCGCGCTGCTGCATCCGGTCCAGCCGGGCCTGCACCGTGCCGCGGGCCACGCCGATGGCCCGGGCCGCGCCGAGGACGCCCACCTGCGGGTCGTCGGTGAACGTGGTGAGGATGAGGGCGTCCAGGTCGTCGATCGACATGGACAAACTGTATGCCGTGTGCCCGGTCCAGCCCGACAACCTGCGCAACCTGTCCACCGGTTCCGGTCATGGTTGCCCGGTCGGGGCGGCTGCGCCACAGTGCCGCTCATGACCGAGACCATCGCCCTGACGCCCGAAGAGCGCGACGCCAACCTCGACCTGGACCAGCTCAAGCAGCTGGTCGGCCTCGTGGAGTACGACGAGAGCAAGGATCCGTTCCCGGTGACCGGCTGGGATGCCATCGTCTTCGTCGTCGGCAACGCCACGCAGACCGCGCACTTCTACCAGTCGGCGTTCGGCATGGAGCTGGTGGGCTACTCCGGCCCCGAGACCGGCAACCGCGACCACAAGGCGTTCGTGCTCAAGAGCGGCTCGTGCCGCTTCGTCATCAAGGGCGGGGTGGCCCCGGACAGCCCGCTGCACGACCACCACCGCGCCCACGGCGACGGCGTCGTCGACATCTCCCTCGAGGTGCCGGACGTCGACAAGTGCATCGAGCACGCCCGCGCGATGGGCGCGACGGTGCTGGAGGAGCCGCACGACGTCAGCGACGAGCACGGCACCGTGCGTATCGCCGCGATCGCCACCTACGGCGACACCCGGCACACGCTGGTGCAGCGCTCGGGCTACGAGGGCGTCTACCTGCCCGGCTACGTCCCGCGCAGCTCCGGCTTCGTCAAGCGCGAGGGCAGCCCGAAGCGGATGTTCCAGGCCCTGGACCACATCGTCGGCAACGTCGAGCTCGGCAAGATGGACCAGTGGGTCACCTTCTACAACAAGGTGATGGGCTTCGTGAACATGGCCGAGTTCATCGGCGACGACATCGCCACCGACTACTCGGCGCTGATGTCCAAGGTCGTGGCCAACGGCAACCACCGGGTGAAGTTCCCGCTCAACGAGCCGGCCATCGCCAAGAAGAAGAGCCAGATCGACGAGTACCTCGAGTTCTACCGCGGCCCCGGCGCCCAGCACCTGGCCCTGGCCACCAACGACATCCTGGCCACGGTCGACGCGATGACCGCCGAGGGCGTGGAGTTCCTCTCGACCCCGGACTCCTACTACGAGGACCCCGCGCTGCGCGAGCGCATCGGCAACGTCCGCGTGCCGATCGAGGAGCTGCAGAAGCGCGGCATCCTCGTCGACCGCGACGAGGACGGCTACCTGCTGCAGATCTTCACCCGCCCCGTCCAGGACCGCCCGACGGTGTTCTTCGAGCTGATCGAGCGCCACGGCTCCCTCGGCTTCGGCAAGGGCAACTTCAAGGCGCTGTTCGAGGCGATCGAGCGCGAGCAGGAGCGCCGCGGCAACCTCTGAGACCCGCTTTCACCCTTCCGGTGACCCCACGGCATACCCGCTGGTATGCCGTGGGGTCACCCGCGTGAGCGGATGTCCGCTTTGTCCCATAACCTCGGGGGTCATGGAGTCGACGAACCCGGCGGACGCAGCAGTCGAGACCGGGCAGGTGCAGTGGGTGCCGCGCAAGCGGGTGTTCGCGATCCTCGGCGCGGCAGGAGCACTGGTGCTCATCGCCGGCCTGACCGCCCTGACCTACCTCTGGCGCGGCCTGACCGGCCATGACCAGCAGCCCTGGTGGGCGGTGGTGGTCATGATGCTCGGCGGCTACGTGATGTTCATCGGGCTCTGGCGCTGGCTGCGCGCCGAGCGCCATGGCTTCGCGATGCACCGGCGCATCTGGGCCCGGATGGGCGGCGGTGCGGGGCTCATCGTCGTGGGGCTGCTCCTGCCGCTCTACGTCGCCGGCTGACGGCGTTGACCGCCCCGAGCCGTGCCGAGGCAGACGGCAGGCATCCGGTCCGCTGGACCAGCCGCCGGGTCCTGCAGGTCGTCTCCGCCTCGGTGACCCTGCTCTCGCTCTCGGTCCTCGTCGCCGCGGGCTATGCCTGGGTCGCAGTGCACGGTGGGCCGTGGCCCATGGTGCTCGGGGCCATCGTCCCGCCGGGTGGTGGGGTGCTGCTGGCGTACGGCCTTCATGGCTTCCTGCAGGCCCAACGTCGGCGGAGAGCGATGCCGACGCGGCTGTGGGCCTGCGGGGCTGGCGGCGCCTGCCTCGCCGTGGCGGGCATGCTCCTGCCGCTCTACCTGTCCTGAGGGGAGCACACACGGCGACGGCACGGCATACCGGGCAGGTATGCCGTGCCGTCGCCGTGTGCGGGTGGCCTCAGGCCGTGACAGCCTCGGCCTCCTCGCCGGTGGCCAGGCGCGCCTTGCGCCGGCTGTAGCTGAGGTAGACGACCATGCCGACGACCATCCAGACCGCGAAGCGCAGCCAGGTCTCCATCGTCAGGTTGGTCATCAGGTAGAGGCAGGCCAGCGCCGAGACGACCGGCAGCACCGGGGACAGCGGCACGCGGAACGGCCGGTGCACGTCCGGGCGCTTGCGGCGCAGGACCGGCACCGCCAGCGAGACGATGATGAACGCGAACAGCGTGCCGATGCTGACCAGGTCGGCCAGGGCGGCCAGCGGGACGAAGCCGGCCAGCACGGCCACGAAGATCGTCGTGGCGATGGTGATCCGGTAGGGCGTGCCCCACTTCGGGTGCACCTTGGCGACCGCCGGCGGCAGCAGCCGGTCGCGGCCCATGGCGAAGCCGATCCGGCCCATGGCCACCAGGTCGACCAGGATGACCGAGGTCAGGCCGCAGACGGCGGCGATGGAGACCAGGGTGGAGGCCCAGCCCTGGCCCACGGCGTCGAACGCGCTGGCGATCGGGGCGCCCTCGTCGATCTTCTTGTAGCTGACCATGCCGGTGACCACGAACGAGACACCGATGTAGAGCACCGTGCACAGGGCCAGGGTGCCCAGCAGGCCGATGGTGAGGTCGCGCTTGGGTCGCTTGGTCTCCTCGCCGAGGTTGGCCACCGCCTCGAAGCCGGTGTAGGCGAAGAAGACCACCGCGGCGGCGGTCAGCACGCCGGCCATGCCGTAGGCGGAGGGGGAGATGCCGAAGACGGCCTGGCTCAGCGGCTGCTTCAGGCCGCTGACGCTCTGCTTGACCGGCTCGGCGTGCGGCACGAACGGGACCAGGTTGGACTTCGTGATGAAGAACGCGCCGGCGACGATGACGAACACGCAGACGGCGACCTTGACCAGCACGAGGGCGTTGGTGACGCGGGCCGACTCGCGGATGCCCACGGCGGCGATGACGCCGAGCACCAGCGTGATGAGGATGGCCCCCACGTTGACGACCGAGCCGTCCTCGGCGAACCAGGCGCTGGGCAGGTGGAAGAGGTTGGCGAGGTAGCCCGACCAGCCGCGGGCCACCACCGAGGCGCCGAGGGCGAACTCCAGGATCAGGTCCCAGCCGATGATCCAGGCGAAGACCTCGCCGATGGTCGCGTAGGCGTAGGTGTAGGCGCTGCCGGCCGCCGGGACGCTGGAGGCCATCTCCGCGTAGCACAGGGCGGCCAGCAGGCTGACCACGCCGGCGATGATGAAGGAGATGGTGACGGCCGGCCCGGCGTGCTGCTTGGCCTCCACCCCGGTGAGGGTGAAGATGCCGGTGCCGATGACGATGCCGACCCCGAACCCCATGAGGTCGAACGGGCCGAGCTTGCGGCGGAGCTTGCCCGAGGACGGGGCGCCGCTGTGTTCCTCACCCTCGTCGGCGGACTGGGCCAGGACGTCCTCGACCGGTTTGGTCCGCAGGATCGACTGCGTGGATGTGTCGTCACTCATGCCCGACGACGTT
This sequence comes from Oryzihumus leptocrescens, assembly GCF_006716205.1. GTDB lineage: Bacteria > Actinomycetota > Actinomycetes > Actinomycetales > Dermatophilaceae > Oryzihumus > Oryzihumus leptocrescens. The sequence continues at coordinate 912,766 of NZ_VFOQ01000001.1, forward strand.
ACCGGCTGGTACGCCGCGGCCGCGCCCCCGGACGTGGGGGAGTGTGACCGTCCTCATGGGGCTGACGTGGCAGGCTGTGCGTCATGACGCAGCCATCGGGGTGGTACGACGACCCCCAGGACCCCAGCAAGCTCCGGTACTGGGACGGAGTGATCTGGACCGACCACGTGACGCCGAAGCAGGCGCCCTCCCTCGAGCAGTCGACGATCGGCATGGCCCCGCAGCCCACCTGGGGCGAGCAGGGGACGGCCGGCGACCGGCCGGCATACCCGGGGCCGGCTCCGATGCCGACGTGGCAGCAGCAGGGCTACGTCACCCCGCAGGCCACCACCCCCGACGGCGTGCCGCTGTCCGGTTGGTGGAAGCGGGTGCTGGCCCGCATCATCGACGGCTTCATCACGTTCGTCATCGCGCTGCCGCTCACGGGTTACTTCCTCTACCGCTACTTCCAGGCCGCCATCGACTACGCCGACAAGCGGGTGCAGCAGGCGCAGGGCGGCGCGCAGCCCTCCCCGTTCGCCCTGCCGACCGAGCTGTACGTCTGGATCATCCCGGTCGCGCTGGTCAGCGTCCTGGTCGCGGTGGTCTACGAGTACCTCTTCCTCACCCACTCCGGTGCGACCTGGGGCAAGAAGGCCGTCGGCATCAGCGTCCGGCTGCGGGAGACCCCGGGGCCGCTGCCCTCGTCGGCCGCGTGGCGCCGCATCGGGGTGATCAACGGCCTGCAGCTGCTCAGCTTCATCCCGATCCTGGGCAACCTGGCGAGCATCGCGGGGCTGCTCAACTACCTGTGGCCGCTGTGGGACCCCAACAAGCAGGCGTGGCACGACAAGGCCGCGAAGACCAACGTCGCGGTGGGGCCCCAGCCCAAGCGCTGACCCTCCGTCGCGGGTCTCTTCCTGACCGGACACGGCTCAGCCCGCGTTTCCGCGCCCGTGAGGGCCCGAAACGCGGGCTGACGCGTGTTCGGTGGGGATTACTCGAAGGCCGGGCGGATGGTGCCGGTCACCTCGCCGAGCCCGATGCGGGCGCCGTCCGGGCCGGGGGCCCAGCCGGTGATGGTGACCGTGTCGCCGTCCTCGAGGAACGCCCGGGTGGTCCCGTCCTCCAGGGTCACCGGCTCCTGGCCGCTCCACGTCAGCTCGAGCAGGCAGCCGCGGGTCTGCCTGTCCGCGCCGCTGATCGTGCCCGAGCCGAACAGGTCGCCGTCGCGCAGGCTGGCGCCGTTGACGCTGAGGTGGGCCAGCATCTGGGTGGGCGACCAGTACATGTCGGCGTACTCCGGCCGGCTGACCGCGGTGCCGTTGACCCGCACCTCGCAGTGGATGTCGAGGCCGAAGACGCTGCCCTCGTCGCCGCGCAGGTAGTCCAGCGGCTGCGGGTCCTGCCCGGGCAGCGGGACGTGGGCGGCCTCCAGCGCGGCCATCGGCACCACCCACGCCGAGATGCTCGTGCCGAAGGACTTGCCCAGGAACGGGCCGAGCGGGACGTACTCCCACGCCTGGATGTCGCGGGCGCTCCAGTCGTTGAGCAGCACGACGCCGAAGAGGTGCTCGACGGCTTCGTCGATCGGCACCGGCTGGCCGAGGGGCGTCGCGCCCCCGACCACGAAGCCGAGCTCGGTCTCGATGTCCAGGCGCCGGGACGGGCCGAACGTCGGAGCCGGGTCGCTCGGGGCCTTGCGCTGCCCGCACGGCCGGACGATGTCGGTGCCGCTGACCACGACGGTGCCGGCGCGGCCGTGGTAGCCGATCGGCAGGTGCTTCCAGTTCGGCGTCAGGGGCTCGCTGTCGGGCCGGAAGATCCGCCCGACGTTGGAGGCGTGGTGCTCGCTGGCGTAGAAGTCGACGTAGTCGGCCACCTCGAACGGCAGGTGCATCGTGACGTCGGCGACCGGCAGCAGGTGCGGCTCGACCGCGTCGCGGTACATCGGGTCGCTGAGCACCTCGACCAGCCAGGCGCGCGCCGCGGCCCAGGCGTGGTGCCCGCGGGAGAGGAAGTCGTTCAGGCTCGGCCGGTCCCAGCACACGCCGGACTCCATGCCGGCCTGCTCGGCCGCCGCGGCCGCGTCGAGGACGTGGTCGCCGACGCGCACGCCCACGCGCCGACGCGGGTCGGCCGCGGTGGAGAACACGCCGTAGGGCAGCGTGGCCAGCCCGAAGGGGTGGTCGGCGGGCAGGTCGAGCCAGCTGGTCGTCATACGGTTGTCTCCTCGATCAGTCCCAGCGCGGACAGCTCACCGATGGGGTCCATCACCCCGCAGCAGCCGTATGCCGTGAAGAAGGCCCGCGTGATGCTCGCGTCGGCGATGCTCATGCGGCTGACCGCCTCGAGCACGGGCTCGGGATCCTGTTGTGCCAGAAGGGGTTCGAGCTCGTCGACTTCGGCCCCGTTGAGCGCCCAGCGGACGGCGTGCAGCACGTTGAGGAAGCCGAACTGCTGCTCCCCGTCGTGCGTGCCGGTCACGGCGTGGTGCAGGCCGCCGGTGAGCTTGAAGCCGAGGTCGGTGTCGATGCACGCGCGGACGAAGCCGGCCAGCTCGCCGGGCGCGGGCACGTCCGTCGTGGCGGTGGCGCCGGTGCGGAGCTTGGCCTGCACGCCCTCGTGGCCCCCTGCCCGGGCGGCCACGTCGCGCAGCGCCAGGTGCTGGTCCTGGCCGCGGGGGACCTCGACCGAGACCGGCAGCTGCCAGTCCAGGGCCAGCTCCCAGCCGGCGGCCCAGCCGACCTCAACGCCGGCGACCTCGACCCGTCCGTCCTCCCGCAGGCGGGACAGCGCGTCGCCGACTGCCTGCACGGCGACGCCGGGCCGGCCGATGAGCCCGACGGTCAGCGCCTGACCCGTCTGGCCGGGCAGCGGCAGGGTCAGCAGCTCCTCGGCGGCGGAGGCGGGCACGAGCAGCGGGCCGACCAGGTCGGCCACGTCGGCCGACCGGCGGGCCAGGTGCTCCTCGACCGCCCGGGGCAGTGGTGCCAGGCCCGGCGGGAACACCGCGGCGTCGTCGAACAGGCTTGTGAACAGGGCGCGTTCGGCCGGCTGGGACACTCGGGGGGAGCGCGGCCCGTCGGGTCTGGTTGACATGGTGGGCAGGCTACTGGACAGTGCTCGGAGAGGTACACCCGCGTCCGCTCACAGGACGCGAAGGGCATCCGGTGGGAGACGAGGACCGATGGCGCACTACCAGCTGCGGGGCAACGTGCCCCCGAAGCGGCACACCCAGCACCGTACGCCGGAGGGTGGGCTCTACTACGAGGAGCTGATGGGGGAGGAGGGCTTCTCCTCCGACTCCTCGCTGCTCTACCACCGTGGGCTGCCCTCGGCGATCCAGGACGTGCGCGAGTGGGACCTCGGCGACCAGGCCACGACGCCCAACCACCCCCTGCTGCCGCGCCACCTGACCCTGCACGACCTCTTCAGCGCCACGGACCCGCGTGGGGACCATCACGGCGTCGATGTGGTCACGGGTCGCCGCCTGGTCCTCGGCAACGGCGACGTGCGCATCTCCTACGTCGTCGCAGACACGCCAAGTCCCTTCTACCGCAACGGGATCGGCGACGAGTGCGTCTACGTCGAGCGCGGCGGCGCCCGCGTCGAGACGGTCTTCGGCGCGTTCGAGGTGGCCACCGGCGACTACCTGGTGATCCCGCGGGCGACCACCCACCGGTGGATCCCGCGCGTCGAGGGCGACGAGGGATACACCGAGCCGCTGCGGGCCTACTGCATCGAGGCCAACTCGCACATCACGCCGCCCAAGCGCTACCTGTCGCGGTTCGGCCAGCTCCTCGAGCACGCCCCCTACTGCGAACGCGACCTGCGCACGCCGGAGGGCCCGCTGCTGGCCGAGGAGGTCGGCGAGGACCGGGACGCGCCGACCGAGGTGTACATCAAGCACCGCGGCAACGGCCCGGGCGGCCTCGTCGGCACGGTCTACACCTACCCCTACCACCCGCTCGACGTCGTCGGCTGGGACGGCTGCCTCTACCCGTACGCCTTCAACGTCAGCGACTTCGAGCCGATCACCGGCCGGGTGCACCAGCCGCCGCCGGTGCACCAGGTGTTCGAGGGGCACAACTTCGTCATCTGCAACTTCGTGCCGCGCAAGGTCGACTACCACCCGCTGTCGATCCCGGTGCCCTACTACCACTCCAACGTCGACAGCGACGAGGTCATGTTCTACGTCGACGGCGACTACGAGGCGCGCAAGGGCTCGGGCATCGGCAAGGGGTCGATCTCGCTGCACCCCGGGGGTCACGCCCACGGCCCGCAGCCTGGTGCCTACGAGCGCTCGATCGGCGTGGAGTTCTTCGACGAGCTCGCCGTCATGGTCGACACGTTCCGGCCGCTGGAGCTGGGCGAGGCCGGGCGCGCGGTCGACGACGGCAAGTACGCCTGGACCTGGACCGGTGGCCGGGCCGGGGATGGCGGCGACACGTCGGTGGATGGCGCAGGCTGATCCCGTCACGCGGGCATCGGTGCCCTAGCCTGCCGCCGTGCAGGATGACGTGATCGAGCTCGTGACGACGCCTGGGCTGGAGCGGGCCCTCGCCTGGAAGCAGCTACGCCACCGCGTGAGCTGGCTGCTGGTCCTCGGCTGCACGGTCACCGTGGCAGGGGGCGCAGTCGTCCGCGGGGTCTTGCGCGACGACATGGGTGTGATCGGAGTGCTCGGCGCCGGCGCAGCAGCCGTTTGGGCCTCGGCTCTGGTCCGGTGCCTGCCGGGGCTGCGTGCGGCCGTCCGGCGGTGGTGGCGGGCCCGCCGTCCGCGGTGTGCCATCCGCCTCACCGCCTACGGGCTCGTCCTGGACGACGGGGCCGATGCGGTCGAGCTGGAGTGGCTGGACGTCTCGCGTCTGGCACTCATGGACACTCGGGTCGAGGGCCGGGCGCTGGTTGTCCAGGCCAACGCAGACCGGGCGGAGACCATCAGCCAGGCAGTGCCCAACGCACAAGCGGCGCGCTGCCTGGTCCGAACCGGGTGGGGCCTCGGCATCGCGGGCCTGTCCTGCACCGAGCTCGAGCTGGCAGAGGCCGTTGCCCGGATGTCAGCAGGTCGTGTCCGGCTCGAGGGCGCCGTGGTGTTGCCGCAGGGCAGCCACTGACGACCGCACCACCTCGTCGAGGGGGACGTTCCTCCGGGTTTCGCGCCGCAAACCCCGAGGAACGTCCCTCTCGCGCATGAACGGTTGCCAATTTGTTGCCCTTCGTCCCGCTATCGGACGCTTTGCGCGGCTAGTCTGCGCCGGGGCTCAGGGGAGCCCACCCGCGGCGACCCCGCGGCAGGGCAGACGACGCTGGAGGCGGCGTGACGAACAACGAGGGCATCAACCAGGCACCCGCGACCGAGGACGCCACCGCGGCGCAGCGGTCCCGCCGTGAGCTGCTGGCCATGGCCGCGGTGGGTGCCGCGGGAGCCGGCGTCGCGGCGATTGCCGGCGGCGCACCGGCATACGCCGCAGGCACGGGCGCGGCGCGCGGCCCCAAGACCCACCGACTGACCGTTCTGGGCACCACCGACACCCACGGCAACGTCTTCAACTGGGACTACTTCAAGGACGCGGAGTACGACGACAAGCCGCACAACGACATCGGCCTGGCCAAGATCTCCACCCTCGTCACCGCGATGCGCGAGGAGCGGGGCCGGCGCAACTGCCTCATGCTCGACGCCGGCGACACCATCCAGGGCACGCCGCTGAGCTACTACTACGCCAAGATCGACCCGATCACCAAGGGCGCCATCCACCCGATGGCCGCGGCGATGAACGTCATCGGCTACGACGCCGCCGCCCTGGGCAACCACGAGTTCAACTACGGCATGGACACGCTGCGGGCGTTCCAGAAGCAGTTGCACTTCCCGCTGCTCGGCGCCAACGCGCTGGACTGGAACACGGGCGCGCCGACGTTCCCGCCGTTCGTCATCAAGACGATGCGCCTCGACGGTGGCCACGAGGTCCGGGTCGGCATCCTCGGCCTGGTCACGCCGGGCGTGGCGATCTGGGACAGGGCCAACGTCGAGGGCAAGGTGAAGTTCCAGGGCATCGTCGAGCAGGCCAAGGTCTTCGTGCCGCGCCTGCGCAAGGCCGGCGCCGACGTCGTCATCGTGTCCTGCCACTCCGGCGCCACGACCTCGAGCTCCTACGGCGACGCGCTGCCGTGGCCGGAGAACGCCAGCTCGCTGCTCGCCGAGCAGGTCCCCGGCATCGACGCGATCCTCGTCGGGCACGCGCACCTGGAGATCCCCGAGCGCTTCGTGCAGAACACGACCACCGGCCAGCAGGTGCTGCTCGTCGAGCCGCTGAAGTGGGGCATGCGCCTGGCGGTCATGGACCTCGACCTGGTCAAGGAGCACGGCCGCTGGCGCGTGGCGTCGGCGCACTCGCACCTGCTCGACGCCAACACGGTGCCGGAGGACAAGCGGATCAGCGACCTGCTGACCAAGGACCACGAGACGGTGCGCTCCTACGTCAACTCCGTCATCGGCACCTCGACCCGGGCGATGTCCTGCGCCACCTCGCGGTTCGAGGACACCGCCGCGATCGACCTGATCAACTACGTCCAGGCCGACGCCGTGAAGAAGGCCCTCGCCGGGACCGCCGACGCCTCGCTGCCGGTGCTGTCCATCGCCGCGCCGTTCAACCCCGACGCGGCGATCCCCGCCGGCAACGTGACGGTGCGCGACGTGGCCGGGCTCTACGTCTACGACAACACGCTGCTGGGCATCAAGCTCACCGGTGCCCAGGTCAAGGACTACCTGGAGTGGTCGGCCACCTACTTCCAGCAGGTCAGTGGCACCGGGCCGTTCACCCCGGACCAGGTCACCAACGCCAAGACGGCGCTCGCGCCCAACGGCACGCCGGACTACAACTACGACATCATGTCCGGCCTCGAGGCCCCGCTGACCTACGACATCGACATCGCCAAGGCACCGGGCTCGCGGATCGCGAACCTCGCCTACGCCGGCGCCGCAGTCGACCCGGCCGCGACGTTCGTCATCGCGATCAACAACTACCGCCAGTCCGGCGGTGGTAACTTCCCGGGCGTCAAGACGGCCCCGGTCGTCTACAACGCCCAGGCCGAGATCCGCCAGCTGATCATCGACTGGGTCACCGCGACGAAGACGATCGACCCGGCGATGTTCTCCACCTACGACTGGAAGCTGGTCAGCAACGGCGCGCCGGTCACCATCGAGGGCGCCTCCGAGGGCGGCCGCCACTAGGCCAGGCAACACACCCCGGCATGCCGTGGGGCCGGCTCGCGCACGCGGGCCGGCCCCACGCGTGTGAGGCGTCCCGGTTTCCCGGCGCCGGGCGCCGCGGATGCGCGAGAGTGGGCGGGTGCGCACCGTGACCGCCGACCTCCTCGCCTCGGCCGCCGCCCGTGCCGGCGGGGAGCCCCGTGTCGTGACGAGTGGCAACGCCGCCGTGCCGTGGCGGCTGCTGTGGATGCTCGACGAGTCGGTCGAGCGCTACCGGCTGCACCAGCTGAACGCGCCCCACGGCATTCCGGCGCGTGAAGGGGTCGTCCACGAGACCTGCTTCGTCGGCGCGGGGATGCGGCGCAGCCCGCGCCTGTCCTACGTGCCGGCGCGGCTGTCGCAGGTGCCGCTGCTCTACGGCCAGACGCTGCGCCCCGACATCGTGCTCGTGCACACCTCCGCCCCGCACGGCGGCCGCGTCTCACTGGGCATCTCGGTCAACGTGCTCCCGGCGGCGATCGAGGCGGCGAGGGCGCGCGGCGGCGTCGTGCTCGCGCAGGTGAACCGGCAGATGCCCTACACCTTCGGCGACGGGGAGCTCGACCTCGACCTGTTCGACGGGGTCCTGGAGACCGACGAGCTGCCCGGGCCGCCGCACCCGGTGTCGGTGCCGGACGACGCGGCCTGCCGGATCGGTGAGCTGGTCGCAGCCCGTATCGGCGACGGCGCCACGCTGCAGATGGGCATCGGCGAGGTGCCCGACGCGGTGCTGCCCGGGCTCGTGAGCCGCCGCGGCCTGCGGGTGTGGAGCGAGATGTTCAGCGACGGGGTGCTGGCCCTGGACCGGGCCGGGGCGCTCGACGCCGACCAGCCGCTCGTCGCCTCGTTCGCGATCGGCTCCCCGGAGCTCTACGGGTGGATGGACCGCAACCCGCGCGTGCGGCTGCTGCGCACCGAGGTGACCAACTCCCCGGCGCGGATCGCGCAGAACCCCGCGATGACGAGCATCAACACCGCGCTGCAGGTCGACCTGTTCGGCCAGGCCAACGCCTCCCGGATCAACGCGCGGATCCACTCCGGCTTCGGTGGGCAGACCGACTTCGTCGTCGGCGCGCTGCACTCACCCGGCGGCCAGGCGTTGATGGCGTTGCGCTCGTGGCACCGCAAGGCCGACGTCTCCACGATCGTGGCGATGGTGGAGGAGCCGGTGACGTCCTTCCAGCACACCGCGGTGGTCACCGAGCAGGGGACGGCCCAGATCTTCGGCGTCGACGAGCGCACGCAGGCGGCGCACCTCATCGACCACGCCGCCCACCCCTCGGTGCGCGAGGAGCTGCGCGAGGAGGCCGTCGCGCTCGGGCTGGCGTGAGGCGGTCGCAGGTTCAGGCGGCGCGGCGGTCGTAGAGCTTCCCGACGGCGAAGAGGACCGCCAGGACGATGCCGAACACGAGGTAGCCGTAGACGAGCAGCCCGACGACGGTGACGCCGAAGATCAGCACCTCGACGATGGTGCGCGCCGGCTGGCCGAGGTGCCGGGGCGCGCGCGGGGCGATGAAGGTGCCCCAGATCGCCGCTGCCGCAAGGGGGAGCGCGATCCCGGCCACGATCGAGAGCAGCAGGCTGTCGAACATCGCCGCGCCGATGAAGGCCAGCGCGGCCAGGAGCACCAGCTCGCTGAGGAACCGCACGCCGGCCAGCAGGCCGATGCTGGGGGTCTGCTCCTGGGTCACGAGACCTCCTCGGTCGAGCCGAGCACCGGTGCCCCGACCAGGTCCGCCCCGGCCGCGCGCAGCTGCTCCAGTGCCGCAGCGGTCGTCGCGGGGGCGACACCCGCGGTGAGGTCGAGCAGGACGCGGGTGTCGAAGCCCTCGTCCAGCGCGTCGAGCGCGGTGGCCCGCACGCAGTGGTCGGTGGCGATGCCCACGACGTCGACCGACTCGATCGCCCGGTCGCGCAGCCAGTCGCCCAGGCCGACCCGATGGTCGGCCGACTCCACGGTGCTGCCCTCGAACCCGCTGTAGGCCGCCGCGTGCAGGCCCTTGCGGAAGATCGCCTCGACGTGCTCGAACGCCAGCTCCGCCCCCGGGTGGAACAGCGCGCCGTCGCTGCCGACGCGGCAGTGCACCGGCCAGGTGTCCACGTAGTCGGGGTGGTCGGAGAAGTGGGCGCCGGGGTCCTCGTGCCAGTCGGCGGTCGCCACGATGGCGCCGTAGTCGTCGGCGTGGGCGACCACGTGGTCGCTGATGCGGCGGGCCACGTCGGCGCCGCCGGGCACGGGCAGCGAGCCGCCCTCGCAGAAGTCGTTCTGCACGTCGACGAGGATCAACGCGCGCGACAGGTCCGCACTCATGCTGAAACGCTAACCCGGTAACCGGACATGACGTGTCAGGTAGCGGGAAACGACACGCAGGGGGACCGATGGCGACGCGCGAGGCGCGCTTCGAGGAGCTGTTCGCGCGGACCAGGTCCGCGCTGATGGGGTATGCCGTGCGCCGGGTCGGCGACCCGGCCGACGCCGCCGACGTGGTCGCCGAGACCTACCTCGTGGCCTGGCGGCGGCTCGACGAGGTGCCACCGGGGGAGGAGACCCGGCTGTGGCTGTTCGGCGTGGCCCGCCGGGTGCTGGCGAACCACCAGCGCGGCGAACGGCGCCGGCTCGCGCTGGCCGACCGGCTGCGCGAGGACCTGTCGGGTTGGTCGCCCGAACCGTCCACCGGGGAGGCCGACGCGGTGGGCCGGGCCATGCGCCGGCTCTCGGCGGACGACCGCGAGCTGCTGACGCTGGTCGCGTGGGAGGGCCTGTCCCGTGACGAGGTCGCGGTCGCGCTCGGCGTCACCCGCGCCGTGGTGCGGCTGCGGCTGCACCGTGCCCGAGGCCGGCTCGCGGCTGGCCTGCGGGTGGAAGGCGTTGACCTGAAACGGTTTTCGGTGACGGGACATGTACCTGGTGGTAGGGCGAGTGCCCACTCCGACCTGAAGGAGGCGTGATGGACCGCGACGAGGCGATGCAGGTGCTGCGAGCGACAGCCCCGGCCACCGATGCCGAGGTCTCGGGCCGGGTCGGCCGGCGGACGCTCGACGTCCTGCGCGAGGGGATCACCATGACCAGCACCAGCGAGGCACCTGACACCGTCCCGCCCACCCGCCGCCGGCGCCGCCTCACCCGCGGCCTCGTCGCGGGCCTGGCCGGGCTGGTCCTGGCCGGGGGAGGGGCAGCCGCGTGGGCGGCATACCAGGGGCTGCACGAGAGCACGTCCATCGACTGCACGAGCCCCGGAGTCGACACCATCATCCCGCCGGTCAGCGGCGACCCGGTCGCGGACTGCACCGCCATGTGGCGCAGCCAGGGGGTGACGGTGCCGGCCGGCCTCCGGGCCTACGACTCCGGCCGGGCCATCGTCGTGCGGCTCGACGGGACGGTGCCGGACGGGAAGCCGGTGCTGCCCGCCGGGTCGGTGCAGGACAAGCGGGTCATCGAGCTCTCAGCCTCCATGGAGGACATCGTGGATCGTCCGTCCCACTTGACCTGTGCGCAGGAGGCGGACGAGCAGGCGCGGGCGCAGGCCGAGCTCGACCGGCTCAAGCTCACCGACTGGACCGTCAAGGCCTGGCGGGACGCGCCGCCGAAGGCGGGGAACTGCGTGCACGCCGTCGTCGACTCGGACCAGCGCGCCATCCTCCTGGTTGACAGTGGCTCCGGGGACCCGGTGGTGCCTGATCCCGGGACGGCCCGGCTCGCCGGGCTCCTGCGCACGCACATCTCGCAAGGCTGCCTCAGCCTGGACGAGGCCGAGGCGGTGGCGCGCAAGGACATCCGCACCGTCGAGCCCGATCTCCCCGCCGAGGCCCTCGCAGTGACCCGCACGGTCGACCCGACGGCGCCGTGCACCCGGGTGGACTGGGTGCCCGCAGGGAACTTCGACCTGCGCCTCTACGGCCCGCAGACCGCGACGCGGTGAGGGCTCAGGCCTCGTAGACGGTGGGGATCGCGGGCTCGCCGCGGGACAGCTGCAGCGCCCTGGCAGGAAGCTCGGCGCGCGACTGCTCGTGGCGGGCCCGCGCCTGCTCCAGGGTGGTCGCGCCCACGACCTCGCCGTCACGGACCAGCTCGACCAGCAGCGGGCGGTCGTCGCCGTCGTTCGCCGGCGGCTCGCCGACGCCGATCACCTCGGCCTCGGCGATGCCGGCGGCGTTGCGCCGGCGCAGCGCCCACTTGCGGCCGGCCACCGTGGCCTTGTCCTTGCTCTTCTTGGCGACCCCGACGATCTCGCCGTTGGCGTCCTCGCGGGCGACCAGCTTGTAGACCAGGCCGGCGGTCGGTGCACCGGACCCGGTCACCAGGGAGGTGCCCACGCCGTAGGCGTCGACCGGTGCGGCGGCCAGGGCGGCGATGGCGTGCTCGTCCAGGTCGGAGGTGACCACGATGCGCGTGCCGGTCGCCCCGAGCCCGTCCAGCTGCCGGCGCACCTCCCGGGCCTGGGCCAGCAGGTCCCCGGAGTCCAGGCGCACGGCGCCCAGCTCGGGCCCGGCGACCTCGACGGCGGTGCGCACCGCGGTGGCCACGTCATAGGTGTCCACCAGCAAGGTGGTGCCCTTGCCCAGACTGGCGACCTGCGCCTCGAACGCCTCGCGCTCGCTGTCGTGCAGCAGGGTGAACGCGTGGGCGCTGGTGCCGGTGGTCGGCACGCCGAACTCCCGGCCCGCCTCGAGGTTGCTCGTCGCGGCGAAGCCGGTGACGTAGGCAGCTCGGGCGGCGGCCACGGCAGCGTCCTCGTGCGTGCGGCGCGACCCCATCTCGATGCACGGCCGGCCCTCGGCAGCGCCGGTCATCCGCGAGGAGGCCGCCGCGACGGCGCTGTCGTGGTTGAGCACCGAGAGCACCAGGGTCTCCAGCAGCACCGCCTCGGCGAAGGTCCCCTCGACCACGAGCAGCGGCGAGCCGGGGAAGTAGCACTCGCCCTCGGCGTAGCCGTGGATGCTGCCGGAGAACCGGTATGCCGCGAGGTACGCCAGCGTGTCCTCGTCCACCACCCCTGCGCCGCGCAGGCGCTCGATCTCGGCCTCCCCGAAACGGAAGTCGGCCAGGTCGCGCAGCAGCCGGCCGGTGCCGGCCACCACGCCGTACCGCCGGCCGTCCGGCAGGCGCCGGGCGAAAACCTCGAAGACGCAACGCCGTCCGGCTGCGCCGCTGCGCAGGGCGGCCTGCAGCATGGTCAGCTCGTAGTGGTCGGTGAGCAGGGCGGTACTCGTCACGACGAGCAGCCTAGAGTGGAGCTCGTGTCCATCGCCCCCGTGGAGCAGGAGCTCACCGACCTCGCCGAGGAGTCCGACCTCGACCGCCCGTGGATCACCCTCGTGTGGAACGACCCGGTGAACCTGATGTCCTACGTCACCTACGTCTTCCAGAGCTACTTCGGCTACTCCCGCGAGAAGGCCGAGAAGCTCATGCTCGACGTGCACCAGAAGGGCAGGGCCGTGGTGTCGACCGGACCGCGGGAGAAGATGGAGCACGACACCGAGGCCCTCCAGGGCTACGGGCTGTGGGCGACCTTCCAGAAGGACGAGTGAGTGGCGACCGCGTTCAAGCGCAAGGGTGAGCACTTCGTCGCCCGCCTCGACGACATCGAGCGCGAGGTCGTCGTCGGCCTCATGCAGCAGGTGCTCGAGCTGGTCGAGCCCGAGGGGGTGGAGGCCACCGGCGACGCGTTCGAGGACCTCGTCGCCACCATCGGCGTGCCGCGGCTGGACGAGGCGGGGCCGGTCGAGGAGCCGGAGGACCCGGCGCTGGCCCGGCTGCTGCCCAGCGGCAACCGGCAGGACGACGCGGTGGCCTCGGAGTTCCGCCGGCTGACCGAGCACGGGCTGCGGGAGCGCAAGGCGGCCAACCTCGAGGCGGCCATCGATGCGCTGACGGGGATGACGGGGGACAAGGTCACCCTCGACCGCTCCCAGGCCCAGGCCGTCGTCGTGGCGCTCACCGACGTGCGTCTGGTGCTGGGGGAGCGGCTCGGCCTGCGGACCGACGAGGACGCCGACGCCCTGGTCGAGCGGCTGGAGCAGGCCGGGGAGCAGGACATCGAGACGATGCTCGCGGCCTACTACGACTTCCTCACCTGGCTGCAGGAGTCGCTGACGCTGGTGCTGATGGGCTGACGCCCTCCGGTGCGTCCCCCGGTGCGCCCGCCAGCGTGCCCTCCCCGCTGAGCCGCTCCGGGCGCGGCACCCCGGCGAACGGGGAAAGCGTGAACCACCGCGGCACGGCCCGGCGCAGGGCCTCGGGGCCGTCGACCTCCAGACCGCCCGACCGCAGCGCGTCCGACCAGGGCACCTCGCCGCGCCACACGTCGACCAGCCGGCGCAGGCTCGCAGTGACCCGGACGGTCACGTCGAACCCGGGGTCGACGTCGCACACGTCGGTCTCGGCGGCGGTGATGACCAGCCACCAGTCCCGGGCACCCCTGGCGGCGTCGGGGAAGCGGAACTGCATCACCGTGCGGCCCGCCGGGACGGCGTCGGGGTCGACGTGCCGGTGCATGTCCCACAGCAGCAGCTTGGGGTCGAGGTCCGCGTCGCCGATCTCGGGCACCCAGCGCACACCCCAGACGCCGAGCGCCTCCACGACCGGGCGCAGCTCCGCACCGGCCGGGGTCAGCACGTAGCGCACCTCGGTGCCGTCGACCTCTCTGGTCAGCACCCCGGCCCGCTCGAGCTCGTGCAGCCTTCGGGACAGCAGCGTCGGTGACATCCGCGGCAGGCCGCGGCGGAGCTGGTTGAAGCGGTCGCTACCCATCAGCAGCTCGCGCACGAGCAGCAGCGTCCAGCGCTCGTCGAGCAGCTCCATGGCCTTCGCGACGGGGCAGAACTGGTGGTAGGACGAGCCCACCCGGGCAGGCTAGGCCGCCCCCGCTCAGGGGACCAGCCCCAGGAAGGCGGCGAAGCGCGGTACAGATCTCGTACTAGGAGCGGGGACCGCGCCTTCCTAGCGTCGTCGACGTGGAACTGCCACGGCAGGGGACGACCTCGCAAGGAGCACGACATGACGACAGCGACCGACGCGGTGCAGGCCGACCGCGAGCTGAAGGCCCGCCACCGGGCCATGTGGGCACTGGGTGACTACCCGGCCCTGGCGGACGAGATCATCGCCGAGCTGGGCCCGACCCTGGTGCGGGCCTGTGGCATCGGTCCCGGCGACCGGGTGCTCGACGTGGCCGCCGGGTCGGGCAACGCCGCCATCCCCGCCGCGCTCGGCGGCGCCCAGGTGGTGGCCAGCGACCTGACCCCCGAGCTGCTCGAGACCGGGCGTCGCGTCGCGGCCGCGCAGGGCGCCCAGCTGCAGTGGCGCGAGGCGGACGCGGAGGAGCTGCCGTTCGCCGACGGCGCGTTCGACGTGGTCATGTCCTGCGTCGGCGTGATGTTCGCGCCGCACCACCAGGCCGCCGCCGACGAGCTGGTCCGGGTCTGCCGCCCCGGTGGCACGGTCGGGCTGCTCAGCTGGACCCCGGAGGGCTTCATCGGCCGGATGTTCGCCACGATGAAGCCGTATGCCCCGGCCTCGCCGCCGGGCGCGCAGCCGCCGCCGCTGTGGGGCAGCGAGGAGCACGTGCGGGCACTGCTCGGTGACCGGGTGAGCGGGGTCGAGGTGTGCCGGCAGCGGCTGCGCGTGGACCACTTCGCCACGCCGGAGGAGTTCCGCGACTACTTCAAGGCCCGCTACGGCCCGACGATCTCGACCTACCGGGCGATTGCCGACGACCCCGAGAGGGTGGCCGCCCTCGACCACGACCTGGCCGAGCTGGCCCGGCGTGAGCCGGTCACCGAGTGGGAGTACCTCCTGGTCACCGCCCGCCGCGCCTGACCCTGCGTTGGGTGAAGACTTGACCACACCCGGGCGTGGTCAAGTCTTCACTCAGGCGGTTGCGTGGAGCAGGCATCGGGGTCCGCACCGTCTGGCTCGTCCGGCCCAGCCCCGGTCGCGAAGGACCTTGGCCACGTCGGCAGCGACGAGGCAGGGGCGTTGGGTCACGTCCTGCCAGCCGAACCGGAGCGTCACCCACCCGTCGAGCAGCGCCCCGTTGTCGCGGGACCGGTCGCGGAAGGCGCCCTCACCGACATGGCCGACCCGACCGTCGAGCTCGACGAGGACACGCTGCCGCTCATAGGCGTTGTCGTCGCGCCAGCGGCGCCCGGCTCGCATCGCGCGCTGCTGTCGCGTCGCCGCCGGCAGCCCGTGTGGCCGCTCGACCCCGTTGACGTACCGCAGTTCCAGGACGCTCTCGGCGCCGTCCGCCACGTCGTCCAGCGCAAGGCGGAGCAGGGCGCCCCACCGGTGCCGACCGCGCCGGGACAGGGCAGCGCCGAGCCGGGCGGGGCTCGTGAGCCTGCGCTGGCACGCCTTGGCGACCCACGAGACCGCTTCGTCGGCGTCTCCCGCGGCGGTGAGGTCCAGGACCGTGTCCTCGATGCTGGTGCGGGGCGGCCAGGTGCCCCGGCGGACGCTCTGGTCGAGGTCGCGGCGGGTCCTGACGACGACCGCCCAGCGGCCGACGACGCGGCGGTGGGTGGGCACCAGAACCTCGACCCCAGGCGGGTCGCGGTCCGTGAGCCCGTTGACCCGTGCGGCGCTGGCGTGGGACAACGCCGCCCCGTCGCCACAGGCCAGCAGCGCGGCGCCGGCTCGGGTGAGCCACTCGACCGGGCCCATGTGCGTGACGTAGACGCCGCGGAACGCCATGCGCCACCGGCCTGATCCGACGAGCCACTCCACCTGGCGGGGGGTCATGCCCACGGCGAGGCACTGCCTCCGGCTGACCGCACCAGCCTGTGAACGGGACAGCTGCTCGGCCCGGTGGCGTGCGAGCTCTCGGTTCGACATGCGCCCCACCATCACGAAGACCGGCACCCGGGGACAGGCGGGCGTGCGCACCTGTGGATCGTGGGACTCCCGAGGCGAACCATGTGGACAGGGCGAAGGCTTCACCACGCCCCGATGTGGTGAATCTTTCGGCCAACCGGGAATCCGGCCGCCGGTGTGACGGAGGTGACGCCGGAAGGCGGCAAGTCGTCACGTCACCGCGTCTAACCTCGAAAGGTGACAGATGCACCCATCGGGATCTTCGACAGCGGCTACGGCGGGCTGACCGTCGCGCGTGCCGTGCTCGACCAGCTCCCGCATGAGTCCGTCGTCTACCTCGGCGACACCGCCCGTCAGCCCTACGGCACCAAGCGCATCGCCGACGTGCGGGCCTACGCACTGGAGTGCATGGACCGGCTGGTCGACCGTGGCGTGAAGGTCCTCGTCATCGCCTGCAACACCGCGTCGGCGGCGATGCTCCACGACGCCCGGGAGCGCTACGACGTCCCCGTGGTCGAGGTGATCCGCCCCGCCGTGCGCCGGGCCGTGGCCGCCACCCGCAACAACCGCGTCGGCATCATCTCCACGGCAGCCACGCACCAGAGCCACGCCTACGTCGACTCCTTCGCTGCCGCCCCGCAGATCCACGTGACCAGCCAGCCCTGCCCCCGGTTCGTCGAGTTCGTCGAGTCCGGCATCACCTCGGGCCCGGAGCTGCTGCAGGCCGCCCACGACTACCTCGAGCCCGTGGCCGCCCACGGCGTGGACACCCTCATCCTCGGCTGCACGCACTACCCGCTGCTGACCGGCGTCATCTCCTACGTCATGGGCGAGGACGTCACCCTCGTCTCCTCCGCCGAGGAGACCGCCAAGGACGTCTTCCGCACGCTCGCCGACCGTGGCGCCCTGCGCCCCGACGACCTGCCCCCGCCCACGCACGAGTTCCTCACGACCGGGGACCCGCTGGAGTTCGAGCGGCTCGCCCGACGCTTCCTCGGCCCGGAGGTCGTCTCCGCCCACGCCGCAGAGGTGGCGTCCTGATGAAGCTGACCATCATCGGCTGCTCCGGCTCGTTCGCCGGCCCGACCTCGCCGGCCTCGAGCTACCTGGTCCAGTCGGAGCACGAGGGCCGCACCTGGAACCTCGTCCTCGACCTCGGCAACGGCGCGCTCGGCGCCCTGCAGCGGCACATCGACCCGCGCGACATCGACGCCGTCGTGCTCTCCCACCTGCACCCCGACCACTGCATCGACCTGTGCGGGCTCTACGTGGTGCAGCGCTACCACCCCGAGGGCGCGGCCAAGACCCCGCTCCCGGTCCACGGGCCTACCGGCACCGGCCCGCGGATGACCGAGGCCTACGGGCTGGACGAGCCGGATGCCATGGCCGCGGAGTTCGACTACCGCGACCTGCAGGAGCGCCGGCCGGTGCAGGTCGGCCCGTTCACGGTCACGCCGTACCGCGTGAACCACCCGATCGAGGCCTACGGCCTGCGGGTCGAGGCCGACGGAGCGGTGCTGGCCTACACCGGCGACACCGACAGCTGCGACGCGCTCGCCCCGCTCATGCACGGCGCCGACCTGGTCCTGGCCGACGCCGCCTTCGTCGACGGCCGCGACGACGTCGAGGGCATCCACCTCTCCGGCAGCCGCGCCGCCCGGGCGGCACTCGACGCCGGCGGGGTGCAGCGCCTCATGCTCACCCACATCCCCGCGTGGAACGACCCGGAGGTATGCCGTGCCCAGGCTGCCGGGGTCTGGCCCGGTGAGGTGGAGCTGGCCGTGCCGGACACGGCCTACGAGCTGTGAGTGCCCTCGCCTAGCCTTGGGCGCATGACTCGACACGACGGCCGCGCCAACGACCAGCTGCGCGACATCCGGATCACCCGCAACTGGCTCGACCACGCCGAGGGGAGCGTCCTCGTCGAGTTCGGCCGCACGCGGGTGCTGTGCGCGGCGTCGTTCACCGAGGGCGTGCCGCGCTGGCGCAAGGGCAGCGGCGAGGGCTGGGTGACGGGGGAGTACGCCATGCTGCCGCGGGCCACCAACACCCGCTCCGACCGGGAGTCGGTGCGGGGCAAGATCGGCGGCCGCACCCACGAGATCAGCCGGCTGGTCGGGCGCAGCCTGCGCGCCGTGGTCGACACGAAGGCGTTGGGGGAGAACACCGTCGTCCTGGACTGCGACGTGCTGCAGGCCGACGGCGGCACGCGCACCGCGGCGATCACCGGGGCCTACGTCGCGCTCGCCGACGCCATCGAGTGGGCCCGCCGCGAGGGTGCGGTCAAGGCCAGCGCGCAGCCGTTGAAGGGCTCGGTGGCTGCGATCAGCGTCGGCATCGTCGACGGCACCCCGGTGCTGGACCTGGACTACATCGAGGACTCCGGCGCCGACACCGACATGAACGTCGTGATGACCGGCGACGGGCGGATCATCGAGGTGCAGGGCACCGCCGAGGCCGAGCCGTTCGACCGCGCCCAGCTCGCCCAGCTGCTCGACCTCGCGGGCGCCGGCTGCGCCGAGCTGACCAAGCTGCAGCAGGTGGCGCTGGCCGGGGGCGCGGCGTGACGCGGCTCGTCCTGGCCACCCGCAACGCACACAAGGTCCGCGAGCTGGGCCAGATCCTCGACGGCCTCGTCGAGGAGCTCGGCCTGGAGGTCGTCGGGCTGGACGCCTACCCGGAGATCCCCGACGTCGTGGAGTCGGGCGTGACGTTCGCCGAGAACGCCACCCTCAAGGCGGTCGCCGTCGCCAAGGCCACCGGCCTGCCCGCCATCGCCGACGACTCCGGCCTGGCCGTCGACGTGCTCGGCGGCTCGCCCGGCGTGTTCAGCGCCCGCTGGGCCGGCCGTCACGGCGACGACCGGGCCAACCTGGAGCTGCTGCTGGCCCAGCTCGGCGACGTGCCCGACGACGAGCGCGCCGCGGCCTTCGTCTGCGCCGCGGTCCTGGCGTTGCCGAGCGGCGAGGTCGTCGTCGAGGAGGGCCGCATGCCGGGTCGCGTCGCCCGGGAGCCCCGCGGCACCAACGGGTTCGGCTACGACCCGATCCTCGTCGTGGAGGACGGCCGGACCGCCGCCGAGCTGAGCCCGGAGGAGAAGAACTCGATCTCCCACCGGGGCATCGCGTTCCGGGCACTGGCGCCGCACGTGCGCCTGGCGCTGAAGCGGGCCGCCGGCCTCAACCGTTAGCGAGGCGTCACCGGCCAATCCACGCCCCCGGCCGCCACGAATGACAGGCTGTGAGGGTGAAGCGAGCTCGTCCTGCCCTGGCTGGGGTGATCGCCGGTGCCGTCACCCTGGGCGTCGCCGAGCTGGTCGCCGGCTTCATGGTCCGGGCCGGCCTGTCCTCGGGGACGCCGTCGCCGGTGGTGGCCGTGGGTGGCGCCTTCGTCGACCGCACCCCGCCGTGGCTGAAGAACCTCGCGGTGAGCTCGTTCGGTACCCACGACAAAGCGGCCCTGTTCGTGGGCATCGCCGTGGTCCTGACCGCGCTGTGCGCGGTGCTGGGCGCGGTCGGCGCGACCCGGCATACGGCCGGGCTGGTGGGGTTCGTCGTCCTCGGTGCGGTCGGCGCCGCGGCCGTGCTGTCCCGGCCGCACGCCGCGCCGCTGGACGTGCTGCCCACCTTCGCCGGGGTGCTGGCCGGGCTGTGGGCCCTGAACACGTTGTGGGGGCTGAACGCCCGCGCCGAGGAGGCGGGCTCCGGCCCGGGCGGCTTCGAACGACGCAGGCTGCTCGTCGGCGGGGCGGGCCTGGCGGCCGTTGCCGCGACCGCGGGGGCGCTGGGCCGGGCGGTCGGTGGGGCGGGCAGCAGCGCGGCAGCGGCCCGGGCCAAGGTCGCCGTGCCGCCGGTGGCCAACCCGGTGACCGTGCCCGCGACCGCCGACCTGAAGCTGCCCGGCATCACGCCCTACGTGGTGCCCAACGCGGACTTCTACCGCATCGACACCGCCCTGGTCGTGCCGCAGGTCGACACGGCCGGCTGGAAGCTGCGCGTCCACGGCCTCGTCGGCGAGGAGGTGACGATCACCTGGGACGAGCTGCTCGCCAAGCCGATGCGGCAGGCGCTCGTCACGTTGACCTGCGTGTCCAACGAGGTCGGTGGTGACCTGGCCGGCAACGCGGTGTGGACCGGCTGGCCGATCCGGGAGCTGCTGGCGATGGCCCGGCCGGACCCGACCGCCGACATGGTGCTGTCCACGAGCGTCGACGGGTTCACCGCCGGGACGCCCCTGACGGCGCTCACCGACGAGCGCAACGCGCTGCTCGCGGTGGCGATGAACGGCGAGCCGCTGCCGGTGGAGCACGGCTTCCCGGTGCGGATGGTGGTGCCCGGCCTCTACGGCTACGTCTCGGCGACCAAGTGGGTCGTGGACCTGAAGGTGACGCGGTTCGCCGACGACGCGGGCTACTGGACCCCGCGGGGCTGGTCGGCCAAGGGGCCGGTCAAGACCGAGTCCCGCATCGACGTGCCGCGCTCGGGTGACCAGGTCAGGGCGGGCAGGGTGGCCGTGGCCGGCGTGGCGTGGGCGCAGCACCGCGGCATCGACAAGGTCGAGGTGCGCATCGACGACGGGCCCTGGCAGCCGGCGCGGCTGGCGGCCGAGCCGACGATCGACTCGTGGCGGCAGTGGGTGCTGGAGTGGGACGCCCCGAAGGGCAACCACCGGATCACGGTGCGCGCCACGGACGCCGACGGCCAGGTCCAGACCCAGCAGGAGGCCCCGCCCGAGCCCGACGGTGCGACCGGCTGGCACAGCATCACCGTCACCGTCGCCTGACCGCCGGGACTACTCCTCGCGGACGATGACACCCCACGGCGGCGGCGCCACGATCCGCAGATGGCACAGCACCAGCAGACGATCATCCCGCCGCGCACGTTCGACCTGCAGGGCTTCACCGCCGCGGTCAGGGCCAAGGACGCCGACCGGTGGTCGGACTACTTCGACGAGGACGCGGAGTGGCTGGAGTTCCGGCACGACCAGCCGCCGTCGCACCCGCACCGCATGCAGGGCAACATCGCCATCCACGCCGGCCTGCGCTCGGTCTGCGCGGGGGACTACGGCATGGAGGTGGAGGACACCGCGATGAGCGGGCCGAACGTGTGGTTCCGGCTCGTGCTCACCCGGCCCGACGGCAGTCGTGTGCTCGAGCACGTGCACCTCGCCGTCGCGGACAACGGCCTGATCCACCGCCAGACCGACATCGAGGCCTGGGACCTGACCTGAGCGGGCTCCGGCCGCCGCGGCCCACCCGGCCGTCAGGCATACCGTCACCTGCGACGCACAGGACTGGGCCGGTCGGGCACGAAGCCCGGCCGGCCCAGGATGCCTCGTCTCACGCGGGACGAGGCTGGATCGGCGCGGCCGGACCCATGGCCGCACCGTGACGGCGCAGGCGGAACGCCAGCGCCAGCTCACCGATGCCGAGCACGACCAGCCACAGCCCGGTGACCCACGCCAGCGCGGCGAGGGAGACCCCGGGCCAGGCCACGAGGACGATGCCGGCGAGGACGCTGAGCACGCCCAGGGCGGCGTGGGTGCCGCGGTACTCGGCGCCGTGGTCGGTGATGGCGACGAAGACCTCGATCATGCCGTGGATGATCCAGTAGATGCCGAGCACCAGCGCCAGCGTCAGCACGGTCAGGCCGAGGTGGCGCATCGCCCAGACACCGACGATGACCGAGAGCACGCCCAGCAGCGCGAGCATGGTCCGCGTGCCACCGCTCTCCTCGGTGCGTGCCAGGCCCTCGACGAAGCGGATGATCCCGGCGACGACGAGCTGGATGCCGAACAGCAGCGCCAGCACGACGACCGTCTTGCCGGGCCAGATCATCGCGAGCACACCGACGACGACCGTGACGGCGCCGAAGATGCCGACCAGGATCGCCGAACCGCGGCTGACCGACTCCAGCCGCGCCTGCGCGGTGTCCATCATGTTGCCCTGGTTGGACATTGACTGCTCCCTTCCCGCGGGCGCATGCCGCCCGACGCCTCTCACTCCTCGTCCGGCTGCACCGGTGCCCGCAGGGCCTTGGTGCGCGCGTGTTCCTTCTTGCTCGCGATGCGTGCGTCGTCCGACTCGTGGCTGGGCGCCCCCGGCCAGCGGTCCGGCGGGGCCGGCTCGAGCGCCTCGCACAGCAGGTGCACCAGGCGCTCCCGGGCCGCCACGCGGTTCTCCCACTGGGACCGGTGCTCATGGGCCTGGATGACCAGCACCCCGTGGTGCAGCCGCGGGCTGAGGTACTCCTCGACCTGGCGCCGCTGGTCCGCGTTCAGGGAGCGGGACTCCGGCACGTCGAAGCGCAGCTCGACCTTGGCCGAAGTGGTGTCCACCCCCTGCCCGCCAGGTCCGGTCGAGCGCGAGAAGTGCTCCTGCAGGTCCTCGTCGCGCACCCTCAGGCCGTCAGGCAGCCCCGGGGCCGGGTGGATGAACAGGTCCTCTCCGGGATGTCCGGTGTACGTGCTCACGCAGCCAGTCTTCGCCGGCCCTGACCGCTCGGACAGGGACTTCGTCCCCTGTCCGGGCTCAGCCGTCCTGCACGCGGCCGCGCAGCGACTTGGTCTCGCCGCGGCGCCGCTTGCCTTCCAGCCGCCGTCGTTGCGAGCCCTTCGTGGGGCGGGTCGCGCGCCGCGATGCCGGGGGAGGGGCGAGCCCCTCCAGCAGGTATGCCGCGAGCCTCGCCCGGGCGGCCGCGCGGTTCTGGCGCTGGGCGCGGTGCTCCGAGGCGGTGACGACCAGCTCGGTGCCCGCGAGCCGGCTGGCCAGCGCGTCGAGCAGGCGGGTGCGCTGGTCGTCGGTGAACGCGGTGGAGCCGGCGACGTCGAAGCGCAGCTCGACCCGGCTGTCGGTGGTGTTGACGCCCTGGCCGCCCGGTCCGGAGGAGCGGCTGAACCGCTCGCGCAGCTCGGCCGCCGGGATGGCCAGCGGCTGCCGGACGCCGGGGGCCGGGCCGACCACCAGGTCCTCGCCGGGGTCCCCCCGATGCGTTCTCACGCCCGGCATTCTGCCCGCAACCGGCGGGCGCTGGAGCATGCCCTAGGGTCGCCGGCCATGGGGAGCGAGATCGGCTACATCGAAGGGCTGCGCCGGAAGGTCGGCCACGACCCGCTCATCCTGGCGTGCGCCGGCTGCGCTGTGCTCGACGACGCGGGCCGCGTCCTGATGCAGCAGCGAGGTGACGTTGACGGCCCGTGGGGCCTTCCCGGGGGCGCGATGGAGCTCGGGGAGACGATCGAGGCCACGGCCGTCCGCGAGACGTTCGAGGAGACCGGCCTGCGGGTGCGGCCCGAGGGGCTCCTGGGCGTCTACACGGGCACGACGCACACCTACGCCAACGGGGACGTCGTGCAGGCGGTGGTCGTCGTGCTCACTGCCACCGTCGTCGACGGCACCCTGACCGTGGACGGGGCCGAGACGGTCGGCCTGGGCTGGTTCGCGCTCGACGACCTGCCCGGCCCGGTCTTCGCCCCGCACCAGGGCATGCTCGACGACCTCCGGAACGGCATGCGCGCGACCTGGACCTGACGCGACCCTCTTCATTGGGCCGATCAGCGCCCATCGCGAGGGATGTGGTGCGAGGATCCGTGGGTCGCAGCGACGCCTGGCCGGCGCCGTTCCGCGGGCCAGCGGGGACCGGGGCGTTCGGCGCCGGAGAAGAGGAGACGCGATGGTGTCAATGGCAGGCCTCGACCCGCTGGGTGGTGCCCCGTCGGGCTTCAGGCTGTTCTTCGGTGTTGTGGTCACGCTCGTCGTGCTGGGCTTCGTGGCGGTGTTCGCGACGGTGGCCTATCGGGCGAAGGCTGCCAGGCGGGCCGGGCTGGACCCTCTGGCGGGGGACATCCAGCTCGCCGGACAGCTGCGGAGGTCCGCGCTGCTGGCGCCGGCCGGCGAGGGGAAGACCACCGCTGCGCGCCTGGCCGAGCTCGACACGCTGCACCG
The DNA here is from genome assembly GCF_006716205.1 of Oryzihumus leptocrescens. GTDB lineage: Bacteria > Actinomycetota > Actinomycetes > Actinomycetales > Dermatophilaceae > Oryzihumus > Oryzihumus leptocrescens. The sequence continues at coordinate 936,751 of NZ_VFOQ01000001.1, forward strand.
GTCCGGCGCGATCACCGACGAGGAGTGGAACGCCCAGCGGGCCAGGGTGCTGTCCGAGCTGTGAGGCCCGACCGCGCGGCCGGAGCAGCCGGTGATGGTGGGCGACTCGGTCGGGCACGACGTGCTCGCCGCCCGCGCGGCCGGCTGGCAGGCGGTGTGGGGCCACCGGGAGCGCCGCGAGGTGCCGCCGGAGGTCACCTCCACGGTCTCCGACCTGCGTGACCTCGAGGTCCTGCTCGGCGACGGTTAGCGTGTGCTGCCCGGCGCAGCCGGCTCAGGCAGGCGGGGTGTCCGGTTGCAGCGGTGGTTCGACGGGAGGCACAGGGTCCCGCCCCGGCCCGGGCGGCTCGGGCGCCGGCGGCGGCTGCGGCTGCGGGCCCGGCGGGGTGGGCTTCGGCGGGTCGTTCGGCGGGATGGTGGCCTGAGGGCTCAGGGTCATGTCATCGCCTCCTCGCGGGTCCCGTGCCCGCAGACGGCCCGGCCCAAACGCCGGTCTCGGCGGTGGCCGCGACGCGATGCGGTGCCTGCGACGTTGAGTCAGGCTGCCTCGAGCTCGTCACGCAGGCGACCGAGCACCCGGCGCAGCCGCCTCGAGACCTGCATCTGGCTGACCCCGAGCCGACGTCCGATCTCCTCCTGGCTCAGCTCCTCCTCGAAGCGCAGCCGCAGCAGGCGCAGGTCCGCAGCGTCCAGGGTCCGCAGCGCGGTCGTCAGGGCCAGCCGCTGGACCACGATGGCGCTGGGGTCGCCGCCGGGGTCAGGCAGCTCGTCGCCGAGGGCTCGCTGGTGCTCGTCCCGCTTGGCGTCCAGCGAGGTCGGGGAGTAGCAGCCGGGCAGGCCCCGCGCCTCCGCAACCCAGCGCTCGTCGGTGCCCAGTGCGTCGGCGAGCTGAGTGGTGCTCGGCGGAGCCCCGAGGCCCTGCTCCAGCGTGCCGGCGACTGCCCGGATGTCGGCATGCAGCTCCTGCAGCCGTCGTGGTGGGCGCACCGCCCAGCCGGCGTCCCGGAAGTGCCTGCGGATCTCGCCGAGGATGGTCGGCCGCGCGAAGGCCAGGAAGCTGTCGCCCGCGCCGGCGTGGAAGCGCTGCGCCGCCTTGACCAGCCCCACCATCGCGACCTGCCGCAGGTCGTCGGGCTCGAGCCCGCGACCGCGGTAGCGGGCGGCGATCGCGCAGGCCACGTCGAGGTTGCAGCAGACGACCTCGTCCCGGATCTCGCGGCACACGCGAGGGTCCTGTTCGTGGGCCAACAGGTCAAGCAGCTGCCGGGTCCGTGCCTCGCGTGTCCCAGCCGCGTCAGTCCCGGCCTCGCGGGTCCGGGCGGAGGTGGGGCAGCAGATGGTCAGCAACGCAGTCATGGCGCATCCCGGGGGGAGCAGGGGTGGGCCGTTGCTGGACCTCACCCGCACCATACCCATGGGGCGGCCGGTCACGGCGCCCTACGGGCGGCTCATCCGTCGCGTTGGTCCCTGCTGCCCCGGCCGTCAGCCTGGTCACGGGGCTCGATCAGCTCGTCATACCGCTTCGGGCCGTCGGTGACCCGGGGTTGACCGAGTGCGTCGCTCCCCTCACGGGCGCCCGTGCGCCCGGCCACGCTCGCGGGGTCGGCGATGCCGTCGGCCGGGTCGGGCCGGGTGTAGGCGGTCCCCGCCACGTGGCTCGCGCCGTCGGTGCCGGCCTGCCCGTCCATCCAGGTGGTGGCGTAGTACTGGTGCAGGCTCTGCGCATCGTCAAAGGACGGCGGCCAGCCTCCGTCGAGGGTCGGCGCCTGCACGACGGTGTCCTTGCCATAGGGCAGCACGACGTCGCCGGACTCGACCCGGGCCCCGGAGACCGGGGCGAGAGTGTCGTGCCGGCCCAGCAGGCCGGTGCGGATCCGTAGCCAGGTGCCCTCCTGGCTGTGCTCCTCCGACAGCACCTCCTCGATGCGGCCGATCTTCTCCCCGTCCTGGGCCCTGGCGGTCATGCCGACCAGGGCGGCCAGCTCGTGCTCCTGCATGCAGGTCACCTCTCTCCGCGGATCGTGGTCTCGCCTTCCTGTACCCGGACGGCACCAGACCATGCGGGGGATGTTTGGGTGTCGGCCGGTCGGGTACGGAACAGGCACGGCTGACCTGTACGAGAGGGAAGGCAGGTGGGGAGATGCCCCGCAAGGACCCGGGACCCAGCGTCAAGGACAAGGACCTCTACGAGGCGCTGCGCGACGACGGAGCCAGCAAGGAGAAGGCCGCACGCATCGCGAACGCGGCGGCGAGCAGCTCGCGCTCCTCGGTCGGCCGCACGGGCGGCTCGCACGGCGACTACGAGGACTGGACCAAGGACGAGCTCCTGAAGCGAGCGCGCGAGGTCGGCATCGAGGGACGGTCCTCCATGAGCAAGGCCGAGCTGGTCACGGCGCTGCGCAACCACTGAACCCCTGCCACGCCGTACGGCGCAGGCAGGTGCCACATCCGGCTCGACCAAAGGAGAAGTGATGGGCAACGAGGACAAGCTCCGCAACAAGGGCGAGGAGATCGGCGGCGCCGCCAAGGAGAAGGTCGGCCAGGCGACCGGCGACCGCGACCTCCAGGCCGAGGGCAAGGGCGACCAGACCAAGGCCAACCTCAAGCAGGCAGGCGAGAAGGTCAAGGACGCCTTCAAGGACTGACGCTCGCCGTCCAGCCGAGGACCGGAGCCACCTGAGACATCGGCTCCGGTCCTCGTGCCTGCCGGGGTGCGGGTGCTGCCAGCCACCCGGCCGACCCCTGACCGCGCAGCGCCGTCGACCGGACGCGGGGGGGGGGGGGGGGGGGCAGAGCACCTGCCGAGAGGGACGTTCCTCCGGTTTCAGGTCACCTGAAACCCGGAGGGACGTCCCTCTCGGCGGAGATGGGGGTCCGCGCGCTCGTGTCGGTGTGCCGCTCGAAGGAGTCGAGGGCCTCGGTGCACAGCCAGTCGGTCATCGCCTCGGCGGTGGTGGGTGCGCTGCCGGCGCCGAGCTGTGCGACGAGGTCCTCGGCGACCCGGTGCACCTTGACGTTGGCGGCCTGCGACTTCGCGGCCAGCAGGTGGAAGGCCGTGTCGGCGTCGACCCCCAAGGCGAGCATGACCGCACCCTTGGCCTGTTCGAGGGCGCCGCGGTGCTCGCGGGCGGCCTCGATGGCGACGTCGGCCTGCTCGCGCACGTCCTCGGCCAGCGCCTCGGTGACGTCCACGACGTAGCCGTGCACCTCGGTCAGGTCACCGTCAGGGACCCGGCCGCGGCCGACGACGACGACCGTGCGCGTCGTGCCCCGCGCGTCGACCAGGTGGCGGCGGACGCTGAAGGGGACACCGGTGCGCAGGGCAGCCCGGACCACCGCGGTGCCGGACTCGTCGTCGTCCGGGTGCCGGTGTGCCAGCAGCAGATCAGTGCTGGGCACCACCTCGCCCGGGGCGAAGCCCAGGATGCGGTAGAGGTCCTCGGACCACGTCCACCGCTGGTCCGTGACCGCGTAGACGAACGCCCCGACCCGCTGTGGTTCGCCGCCTCCGAGCGCACCGACTACCCCCGTGCCTCCCACGCTCCCAGCATCGCACGCGAGCGCGGTCCCGGCCACGGCCCGGGGCGCCCGGTGGCGGGGGATCCACGGCCCGGGCCGCCCGTTCCAGAGGCCCACGCCCCGCTCGTCGCTCAGGACGGCGGCTGGGCGTCGGCCCCGGCGAAGCGCTCGTAGGCGAGCTGCGCGCGATACCGCAGGCGGGGGGAGGCCTCCTCCCACGCCTGGGCCAGCGCGGCCTTCTCCTGCTCGCGCTCGGCCGAGGGCACCCAGAGGGCCTGCGTGGCCGGCGCCGTCCCGCCGTAGCTCACGCCGGCACCGACCGTGGTGCGCGCGGCGCGCAGCTGCTCGCGGCTGACCGTCCCGGACTCGAAACCGAGCAGCACCGGCGACAGGCTCGAGCGGGCGGTCGCCAGCTCGGTGCACTCCCGCCGCTGCTCCTCGTCCAGCGACGGCTCGGCGTAGTCGGTGCCGAACCGGTCGTTGACGCGGCGCACCACGCCGGCCAGGTCATGCGTCAGCTGCTGGAACTCGCCGACGACCATGGCGTCCCGGTGGGGGAGCAGCTGCTCGTAGAAGCGGGCGTAGGCCACGAGCACGTCGCGCAGGTCGACGTGCGGCTCCCGGACCAGCTGGGACAAGACCGCGCCACGGGGAGCCCGGATGACCGCCAGGGTCGGCAGCCCGCGCCGGGCCGCCACCACGAGCTGGGCGCTGGCGTGGAGGTGGTGGGCCAGGCGCACCGGGCGCGGCTGGGCGAGCTGGAAGGCGTAGACGGTGAAGGTGCTGCCGCAGCGTGTGTAGCCGTCGACGACCATCTCGGTCGCGTCGCCGATGACCTCGGGGCTGGGCCCGGGGTAGCGGCGGCGCGCGATCGGCAGGTAGAGCGTCGGGCTCTCCGAGAGGCGGACCCGGGCCAGGTGGCGGGCCCGGCGCAGCGGCGTGACGTGCGCGGCCCGGGTCATGCCGGCACCTCCACCCCGGGCGCGCGCAGCGGCAGCAGGTCGGCGAACAGGCGCAGGTACGCCGCCTCCTGGTGCTCCCACGCGACGTGGTCCCGGACCCGCTGCTGCCCGGCGGCGCCGAGCCGTGCCCGCAGCCCCGGGTCGCGGGTCAGCTCGTCGATGGCGGCGGCGAACGCGGCGACGTCCCCCGGCGTGGCGTAGCGGCCGCCGTCCCCACCCAGGGCCCGTGTCTCGCGCAGGTCGAAGGCGACGAACGGCAGCCCCGAGGCCATGTACTCCATCACCTTCACGGGGCTGACCTCCGGCCCCATGTTGGGCTCAAGGCCGACGTCGGCCGCGGCCAGGTGGGTGAAGACCCCGGCCTCGTCGAGCCAGCCGGTGAGCTCGACGTGATCGCGCAGGCCGAGGCGTTCCACGAGCGCCTCGGTGTCGGGGCGGGACTCCCCGTCGCCGATGAGGACGGCGCGGACGTCGGTGCGGCCGCACTCGTGGACCAGCCGGGCCAGCGCCTCGACCAGGAGGTCGAGCCGGTCCTGCGGGCCCATCAGGCCCACCCAGCAGCAGGTGGCCCCGCCCGGACGAGGCTCGCGGGCCGGGGTCACCCGCTCCAGCCGCGGGCCGTTGCCGACCACGGTGACGGCCTCGTCGGGCAGCCCGCCGCGTCCGGTCACCACCGCGCGCAGCGTCTCGTTGACGGTCACGACGCGGTCGGCGAGGCGGAAGCTGGTGCGCTCGCAGGCCAGCAGCAGCCGGTGCACCAGGCCGCCCGCGCCGCCGTACCGCGCGACGTACACCTCCGGGGACAGGTCCCGCTGGTCCTGGACCACCGTCACCCCGAACAGCCGGAACGGTGCGGCGAGGGTGAAGTAGATGTCCGGGGTGCCGGAGACCTGGATGACCCCGAACGGCCGGGTCAGCCAGACCCGCCAGGTCAGGGCCGCGGCCATCAGCCAGGACCAGCCGTACTCCCGCAGGAACGCCAGGTGGCTGCGCCCGTCCGGTGGCGCGGGGTAGTCCAGGACCCGCACCCCGGGCAGGGCGTTGCCGGGGTCGCGCCGGCAGATGACCGTGACCTCGTAGCCCGCCGCGTGCAGGGACGACGCCTGCTTGCGGAGCCGGTGGTCCCGCGCGAGCGAGACGTTCTCGACGACGAGCAGCACGTGCCGGCGCGCCGTGCGCCTCACGCGACCCCCTTGCGCCCGGCATCGTCGGCAACGCGCGCCAGCTGCCGGGACTCCTCGGCGGACACTGCGGTCCCGCGTGGGGCACGGCGCCGGACCCCGGCCCGTCGGGCGCTGCAGCCGACGGTCAGCAGGCTCCACACCGGCCCGACCGAGGCCTCCCTGGCCAGGCGGTGCGCGGCACGGACCGCGTCGCGGTCGGACAGCCGCGTGTCGGCGACCAGGATGGCCAGGTCGCCCTGGCGCAGGGCGCCGATGGTCGCCGCGGAGGCGGTCACCGGAGCGGCCTGCACCAGGACCAGGTCGTGCGTCTGGGACAGCTCGTGCAGGGACGGGCCGAGCCCCGCCGCGTCGTACAGCTCGAGCAACGGGACCCCGGCGCCGAGCAGCCCTTCCAGGGCCGAGCGGGACGGCGGGTCGGCCACGACTGCCACGGTGCAGCCGTTCTCCGCGGCGGCGGCGGCGAGGTTGGCGGCCACAACGTCCCGGGCCTCACGGTCCCGGTCGTCGGCACACGAGACGACGACGGTCGTGCTGCCCAGCGGCAGCATCGGGTCCAGGACCCGGGTGCGCAGGAAGCGGTAGGACTCCGCGACGGAGGACTCGGGGCTGGAGGCCAGCACGAGCCGGCGCGCGCCCTTGACCCGCGGACGGGGCAGGACCGCCAGCACGGGCGTGCCCGTGAGGGCGGCCAGGCGACCGGCCCCGCGCACCCGCCGGTCCCACCGGTCCGCCAGGGCCGCGGCGCCGATCGCCAGGGCCAGCCCGAGCAGGACCGCCGCCCCGACCTGGAGCAGGGCGCTGGGCCCGGTCGGCGCGGTGGGCTCCGTGGCCGGGGAGATGACCTGCGCCTTCTGCGGGACCGGCCGGCCGCTGCCGCTGTCGACCGTCGCGCGGTAGTCGACGTAGGCGGTGGAGAAGGCGTCCGCGGCGCGCTGGGCCGCCTCGGGGGTGGCCTCGGTGGCCCGGAACTCCAGGACGTGCGTGTCCACGGGGACGGCCACGTCCACGCCGTGCGAGGCGTCCGACGGTGACACCTGCAGCGTGTCGGCCGCCTCGGCCGCCACAGCGCTGGAGAGCGCGAGCGCCTTCTCGGTCCCCATGTCCGGTGCGGGGGCCGCGCCACCGTTGGGCAGGATCTGCGGCTCGACCATGACCCGGGCGACCGACGTGTATGACGGTGTCTGGGTGTGGCTGTAGGCCGCCGCGCCGAGCCCGACGACGGCGGTGAACGCCAGGATCAGCCCGGCATGGGCGCGCAGCAGGTTGCGCGGCCGGTCCTCGACGGCTCCGCCGCCGGGCAGCTGGGTGAGTGTCATGTCGCCACCGCTTCCTCAGTGTTGGCCGCCTCCGGGGCGGGAGGGGAACCCTGGCCCTGCCCGGTCTGGGCGAGGGCGGCAAGGATGAACAAGGCGTCCGCGGCACCGCGGTACGTCAGGTGGGGGTCGAAGAGCATCAGCACGGTCATGACGACCACGCCGACGAGCAGGCCGGTCGCTGCCGCGCCCACCGCGTCGTGCCGGGCCCGGCTGACCACCCGGGCATGCCGGATCGAGGCCCACACGAACCACACGAAGGCGAGCAGCAGCGGGATGCCGCCGCCCCAGACCAGCCAGGTGTAGCCGCTCTCGATCCAGACGTAGCCGGTGGCCTGCGAGGGCACCACGACCCGGGCGCTCGGACGCACGCCGAGCAGCAGGTTCCCGGGGTCGGTCAGCTGGGGCCAGAAGTAGCTCTGCAGGTTGCGCAGCCTGCCCGCCCAGCTGTCCGGCAGGCCCGAGGCGGTCCCGAACCCGGTGAGCCGGACGGCGATGATCGGCCACGCCACGAGCGCGGCCAGGGCGCCGAGCGGCAGGCCGAGCAGCAGCATCCGGGGCCGACGCACGATGATCGCGGCGACGACGGCGCCGATCACGAGGCCGAGCGCGCTGGAGAACTCGCCGGCCGACACCGCCGCGATGACGAACAGCACCCCGAAGCAGGCGAGAACCTTCGCGTGGTGTGTCCGGCGCGAGAGGCCGACCAGCACGGCGAGGTTGTAGATCATCACGTCGGCGACGGCGGCGGGCAGCGCCAGGGTGGCGCCGCCTCGCGGGTTGGCCAGCGCGCCGACGTTGCCGTTGGGCACGAAGTAGGTCGACAGGACCTCCCGCACGTGGGCCAGGCCCAGCGCCTGCAGGATCGCGATGACGGCGACGACGGCAGCCACCCCGATCGACAGCTTGAGGCACCACCGGACCTGGTGCTCGGTCCGGATGCTCACCCGCACGATGAGGTAGACGGCAGCGAACTTCCACATCACCAGGGCATAGAGCAGGTCGTCGGAGGTGATGGGCCGCTGCCGCAGCGTCATGAACATCAGGGGCAGGACCGAGCTGGCCACCGCCATGGCCAGCAGCGACCACTCGATCGGGGTGAGCCGCAGCCGCAGCCGCCAGCCCTCGCGCGCGGTCACCAGCCAGCGCAGGATCAGCGCCCCGCCGACGAGGGCGGCCATCGCCTCGTTGGGGCGCAGCAGCGGGATCGCCGAGCCGCGGTCGATGCCGGCGGTCAGCGGGGTCACCACGATCAGCGCGTATGCCGCGAGCGCGGGTCGCAGCGCGATCGTCACCGCCACGACGGCGACCAGCGCCAGGGCCACGGCGATGCGGGGGTGGGACACGCCCAGCCACGCCGCGAGGGCGGCAGGCACCGGCAGCAGCAGCGGCCAGGAGCGGGCCGCGGCGCGCTGCGCGACGGTGCGGTGCAGGTTGACGGTCAGGCTCATGTCAGCTCACCCCGCAGGCGGCCGCGCCGGCCGACGCTGCGCAGCAGCAGCCCGAGCTCGGGGGCACGCAGGGCGGAGGAGGCGGCGGCATACGTGCCGATGCCCAGGACGGCGCAGGCGAGCACGGTCAGTGCCGCCCCGGACTGTCCGGTGAGGGCCGCCGACAGGGCGCGGCTGACCAGCCACACCGGGACGGCCATGGCGCCGGCCGCGGCCAGGGTGCGGGCCAGTGAGGGGAGGAGCCGCGTGCGGCCGGGGTGGGAGTGCCCGTGGAAGCGCAGCCACAGCGTCAGCGCGCCTGCCACCGCGCCGACGGAGTAGGCGGCGCCCAGGCCGGCCAGCAGGGACAGCCCGTCGAGCAGCAACAGCGACAGGCCGGTGCCGGCGAGGCACACGAGCACCTGGACCACGGCACCGACCAGCGGTGCCCTGGTGTCCTTGCGGGCGTAGGAGGAGTAGCTGCAGATCTGGAAGACGGCGGTGCCCAGGATCGAGGTGGCCAGGGCGACCAGGCAGGCCGTGATGGCGGTGACTCCCGCGGTGGAGCCCATGCGGCCGACGGCCACGACCCGGGACAGCTGCGGCGCGAGGAGCATCGACCCGACCGCGGCGGGCACGGCCACGAACAGGCACAGCGACATCGACCGGGTGAACATGTCGCGGAACTCCCCGGGCTGCTCGCGCACGAACAGGCGGGACAGCCAGGGCAGCGCACTGACCGCCATCGGGGTCACCCCGATGGCGATCGCGAGGTAGATGAAGCTCAGCGCCATCTGGAAGGCGACGACACCACCGCGCACGTGGTTCGCCGCGGCGAGCAGGACCACCATCTGCACCGCAAGCACCCCCGCCTGCCCCAGGGACGGCAGCGCCCGCCGGATCACGGCGAGCACCTCGGGCTCACGCCACCCGGCGCTGGGGCGGAGGGTGACGCCGGCCCGCCGGGCGCCCCACCACTGCAGGGCGGCGTGCGCGGCGACCGCCCCGGTGGTGCCCAGCCCGAGCAGAAGCAGCTCGCCCTCTGGCACGGCATCGAGCCGGGCCGGCGCCTGCCCCATGAGGGCGGCGGTCAGCGCGAGGACGACGATGATGCCGACGTTCTCCATCGCCGGCGCCGCCGCGGCCAGGGCGAAGCGCCGGTGGGCGTTCATCGTGGCGGTGGCGGTGCCGACCACGGCGTAGCAGAACACCTGCGGGACGAACATGAGGAAGAGCAGCCGCGCGACCGCTTCCTGCCCCTCGGCCGTGCCCGTCCCGTGGGGGGCCATCGCCGCGAGCAGGGCCGGGCCCAGCAGCAGGGCCAGCGGCACGACCACCAGCAGGGCGGCCATCGCGATCCCCAGGAACCCGCCGGCGATCCGCTCCGCGGCGGCGCGGTCGCGACCATCGACGTGGTGCACCAGCGCCGGCACGAGCAGCGAGGTGAAGAGGGAGCCGCCGAGCAGGCCGTAGTAGAGCAGGTTCGGCAGCGAGTTGGTGAACTGGAAGGTGTTGCCCAGCACGGTCGGGCCGAGCACCGCGCCGATGGCGGCGATGCGGACCAGCCCGGTGACCCGGCTGACGACGGTCCAGCCGGCGACGGTGACCGAGTCGCCGGCCGCGTCCTCGGCCCAGCTCGGGCTGGAGCGGGCGCCGGGGCGTCTCATTCGGCGTCCCCGGGGCGCAGCAGCGCGGGAACGGTCCGGGCCAGCAGCACCAGGTCCACGAGCATGCCGCGCCGCCGGACGTACTCCAGGTCGAGGTCGAGCGCCTGGCGCATCGTCAGGCGGCTGCGGCCGCTCGTCTGCCACAGGCCGGTCATGCCGGCGGGCACGTCGAAGCGCGGGCCGTACTCCTTGCCCAGCAGCGCGGCCTCCCAGGGCAGCACCGGGCGCGGGCCGACGAGGGACATGTCGCCGCGCAGGACGTTGACCAGCTGGGGCAGCTCGTCGACGCTGGTGCGTCGGAGCACGCGGCCCACGGACGTCAGCCGGGGGTCGTTCTCCAGCTTGAAGACGGTGCCCGCCGGCTCGGGCGCGGGCTGGTCCGGGTCCAGCAGCCGCTGCACGTAGTCCCGGTGGAGCTCGTCGCTGCACCCGTCGACCATGGTGCGGAACTTCAGCATGGTGAACGGCTGGCCGCCCAGCCCGACGCGGGTCTGGCGGAACAGCACCGGCCCGGGCGAGCTGCGCCGCACCAGGAGCGCGGCCAGCCCGAGGACGGGGGAGAGCAGGACCAGCGCGGTCGCGGACACGGCCACGTCCAGGCAGCGCTTCGCCGCGCGGTATGCCGTGCGCCCGGTCTGCGGGCGGCGCAGGACGAGCTTGTCCTCGTCCTGCGAGACCGCTTCGAGGACAGGCCTTCTCAGGCTGGCGGGGCGCTTCACCGCAGGCCCGTCACGTCGGCTCGGGCAGCGGCTGCAGTGCCGGGCGTGCCAGCCGGAACCGGCTGGCGGACCCCGTCAGCGCCTCGACCCGGTCACCGACCGAGCGAAGGCTCGCCACCTCACCACGCGGCAGCGCGGGGTTGCCGTACGCCACGACACCGGGCTCGATGTCCCGGGTCACCACGGACCCGGCGCCGATGAGTGCCCCGGCGCCGATGCGCACGAACGGCAGCACCGTGACGTTGACCCCGAGCTGCGCGCCGGGACCGATCCACGGCCCGGACATCACCTCCCGCGAGGCGTCCTGGCCCGGGTACAGGTCGTTGGCCAGGCTGACGCCCGGCGCGAGGAACGCTCCGTCGCCGATCTCGGTGTACTGCGCCACGTAGCAGTTGGTGTGGATCTTGACGTCGTCGCCGATGCGGCAGCTGTAGTCGACCACCGTCCCGGTCCAGATGGAGACGCGGTCCCCGATGGTGCAGCGCTCGCGGACCACGACGTGGTGCCCGGTCTCGAAGCCGGCGCCGATGCGGGTGCCGTCGTACAGGACGGTCCCGCTGCGCAGGTAGGCGTCCGGACCCAGCACCAGCCGCTCGCAGGGGCCGGTGTGGGCCGGGTGCCCGAGGACGACGCCGTGCTCGGCCCGGCAGTTGGGGCCGATGCCGTCACCGGTGGCCGGGGCGAGCTGGGCCGTCATCGCGCGTCCACCGCACGGCTGGCGTGCAGCGCGTCGCAGACGAAGGAGACCTGGGCCGCGGTGAGGTGCGGGAACATCGGCAGCGAGAGGATCTCGCGCGCCGCCCGCTCCGCCACCGGCAGGGCCTCGCGCGCGAACTCCCGGTAGGGCTCCTGCAGGTGGCACGGCACCGGGTAGTGGATGCCGGTCTCGATCCCGGCGGCGGCGAGCTCGGCCATGACCTCCTCGCGGTGCGCCGTGCGCACCACGGCCAGGTGGTGGACGCCGCGCGCCTGCGGCGCCTCGTCCACCAGCTGCAGCGTCCCGGGCAGCTCCTCGCGGTAGAGGGCGACGGCGCGGCGGCGGGCCGCGGTCCAGTCGTCCAGCCGCTTCAGCTTCGCCGACAGCACCGCGGCCTGGATGGCGTCGAGGCGGCTGTTGGTGCCGATGAGGTCGTGGACGTAGCGGTCTGTCTCGGAGCGGCCGTGGTCCCGCATCGAGCGCAGCCGGGCAGCCAGGCACTCGTCGGAGGTGGTGATGGCACCGCCGTCGCCGTTCGCGCCGAGGTTCTTGCCGGGGTAGAAGGAGAAGCTGCCGGCGACACCGACCGAGCCGGCGCGCTGTCCCTCCCACGTCGCGCCGTGCGCCTGGGCAGCGTCCTCGACCAGCGCGATACCGGCGCGGGCGGCCACCGCGGCCAGCGCGGTCATGTCAGCCATCTGGCCGAACAGGTGCACCGCGACCACCGCGGCGGTGCGCGGGGTCACCGCGGCCTCGACCTGGGCCGGGTCGACCAGGAGCGTGCCGGGCAGCACGTCGACGAAGCGGGGGGTGGCACCGGCGAGGACGACGGCCTCGGCGGTGGCGATGAACGTGTTGGTGGGCACCAGCACCTCATCGCCGGGGCCGATCCCGAGCGCCCGCAGGATCAGGGTCAGCGAGTCGGTCCCGTTGCCCACGGACACCGCGAACCGGGTGCCGCAGTAGTCGGCCCACTCGTGCTCGAACGTCTCCACGGTCGCCCCGCCGACGAAGCGGCTGGTGTCGAGCAGGTCGCGCCAGGCCGACTCGAGCGCCGGCCGCACCTCCGCCGTCTGGGCCTGCAGGTCCGCGAAGGGGACGCGGATGGAGGTGGCCCGGCTGGCCGTGGCCGTCATGCCGAGCCGACCAGGGACGTCTTGTGCGCGACCGGTCGCCGGCGCCTGGTCGGCCGGGGCGGCCGGGGCTCGGCCAGCTCGGACAGGTGGACCGGGCGGCCCTCACGCATCGAGATCTGCAGCGCTTCGAGGACCTCGACGACGGCGAGGCCGTTCTCGCCGCTGGTCAGCGGGCGCTCGCCGGTGCGGATGCTGTGCAGGAACCGCCGGTCCTGGACCATCAGCGGCTCCTCGAAGTCGAGGTGGGGCACGGTGATGTCGCCGTGGCGGTAGGTCATCGGAGGCTGGGTGAGGTCCTGGTCGTCGACCGGCGGGGTCACGCCCTTGTCGAACACCCGGATCCGCTCGTCGACGGCGAGGTCGTCGTAGACGGCCATCTTGCGACTGCCGACGACGGTGACCCGGCGGACCTTGCAGGGGTCCAGCCAGCTGACGTGGATGTTCGCGGAGACGGCGAGGTCCGGGTAGAACAGGCGCAGGTAGGCGACGTCCTCGTGCCGGCTGTTGGCGTGGCAGGCGCCCCAGGCGTGGACGTACGCCGGCGTCGTGCCGAGCACGCGGTTGATGATCGAGATGTCGTGCGGCGCGAGGTCGAAGATCACGTTGACGTCGCTCTGGTAGAGGCCGAGGTTCAGCCGCGCCGTGTCGATGTTGTAGACGTCGCCCAGCTCGCGCTGCTGCACCAGGCTGCGCAGCTTGTCCACGGCCGCGTTGTGCTCGAAGGTGTGTCCCACCATGAGGGTCACGCCGGCCTCGCGGGCGGCGGCCACGAGCTGACGTGCGTCGGATGCCGTTGTGGCCAAAGGCTTTTCGACGAGCACGTGCTTGCCGGCCGCGATGGCGGCCAGGGCGAGCGGGGTGTGGGTGGTCGGCGGCGTCGCGATGACGACCGCGTCGACCTCGGGCAGCGCACTGGGCAGGTCCGCGAAGGAACGGGCGCCGGGGAATCCGCGCAGCAGGGAGTTGACCCGGTCGGTGCGCCCGTCCACCAGGACGACCTGGCTCACGTCGTCGAGCGACTGCAGGACACGCACGTGCTTCGATCCCCAATAACCGCAACCAACAACGCCCACGCGCAGTGCACTGCTGCTCGTCATCACTACCTCCCGGTCGACCCCTCTTGGGCGAGCGACCGTCGCGCGACCGTTCGCCTCGACCACCTTCGTCCGGAGCGAGGGACGCCGGATCGGGCAAGAGGTTGAAGTGGGGCTAGTGCTGCTGGAGCATCAAACGGCGTAGAATTCATACTTACTTTGTGGGGTTTGCCCACCAAAACCACTGTGTACCCCCCTACGGGTTTTGGATGGACCTACGAATCCCATTGCCGCTCAGGGCATTTCGATCATCTACGCGCAGGGGACTAGTTCTCCCTCATTTGACGCGCTCGCGTCCATCGATTGTCGGAGGGCAGGACCGCCCTCTCTTCCTACGGTGTCTGGCGAGGGCCCTCCCTGTCGTCGGGGAGGGCTCGATGACGGCTCATGGCGGGCCGTGTCGAGAAGCGGGGTGGTCCGGTGGTTCGCAGCCGAGATGATCGTGTGGCCAGGTCCGGCGCGCAGGCGCGCCCCAAGCCGTGGCGCTGGATGAGCACGCGACGGCGGCGCTGGCTGCCCTGGGTCGTGGTGCCCTGTGCGCTCACGCTCGGGATGACCATGGTGTCGGCCACTCCGGTCGTCGCGGCCACGCAGACCCGCGTCACCCTGGCCTTCGACAACGGCTCGATCAGCCAGTACACCCTCGGCTGGACCAAGGCGCTGCAGCCGCACGGTGCCAAGGCGACGTTCTTCGTCAACTCCGGCACCGTCAGCGGTGGCGCCAGCTTCATGACGTGGGCCCAGCTCGGCACCCTGGCGGGCGACGGGCAGGACATCGGCGGCAAGACCGTCAATGCCACCAACCTGACGACCGACCCCAACCCGACGAACCAGGTCTGCAACGACCGCGCCGCCCTCATCTCCCACGGGCTCAGCCCTGCCGCGTTCGCCTACCCCGGCGGCGCCAACAACGCGACCGTCCAGGCCGTGGTCAAGAGCTGCGGCTACGGCAACGCCCGGACCGCCGGCGGGCTGTCGGCCACCGGCGCCACCTACGCCGAGACGCTCCCTCCCACGAACTGGTTCGCCACCCGCGCCTACGCGCCCTCGGCGGTGACGCTGGCGAACATGCAGTCCCTGGTCACCGGTGCGGCCACGCACAACGGCGGGTGGACCCAGATCGTCATCGGCCGGATCTGTGACCAGACCCTCGACGCGGCCAACTACACCAGCTGCAGCGCGTCCAGCGGTCACATCGAGCTGGCCGACCTCAACGCGTTCCTGGACTGGGTCGCCGCCGCCGGGCAGGCCGGGGGAGCGCCCGCCGGCGTCGGCCTGGACACCGTGCGTGGCGCGGCCACCTCGGCGGACACCACCGCCCCGACGACGACGATCAGCTGCAATGGTGCGCCGTGCACGAACACGCCCTACACCGGTCTGGTGAGCGTCTCGTTCAGCCCGACCGACGTGGGCTCGAGCATCTCCAGCACGCACTACACGACCGACGGCTCCGACCCGACGCTGTCCAGCCCGACGTGGACAGGACCGTTCAACGTCAACGGATCCAGCACGTCGACGACGGTCAAGTTCCGATCCTGGGACTACGCCGGCAACGTCGAGGCGACCCAGACCCAGGTGATCCAGGCGCCCACCGACTCGGCCGCACCCACGACGACGATCACCTGCAACAGTGCCGCGTGCGCGAGCACCCCGTACGTCGGGTCGGTCACCGTCAGCCTGTCCGCGACCGACACCGGCGGCTCGGGTCTGGACAAGACCTACTACACGACCGACGGGTCCACCCCGACGACGTCGAGCAGCGTCTACTCGGCGCCCTTCCAGCTGACCAGCCCGGCGACGTACGCGGTCAAGTTCTTCTCCACCGACAAGGCCGGCAACGCCGAGACGGTGCAGAGCCAGTCCGTGCAGGTGGTCCCGGTGAGCACCAAGGTCTCGCTGACCTTCGACAACGGCACGGTCAGCCAGTACACGCTCGCGTGGACCAAGGCGCTGCAGCCCCACGGCGCCAAGGCGAGCTTCTTCGTCAACTCCGGCACCATCGGCGTCTCGGCCAACATCATGAGCTGGGCCAACCTGGCCGCGCTGGCCGGCGACGGGCAGGACATCGGCGGCAAGACGGTCAACGCCACCAACCTGACGACCGACCCCAACCCGACGGCGCAGGTCTGCAACGACCGGGCCGCCCTCATCGCGCACGGCCTGGACCCCGTGGCCTTCGCCTACCCCGGCGGCGCCAGCAACGCCACCGTCAAGGACATCGTCAAGACCTGCGGCTACGGCAGCGGTCGCAGCGCCGGTTCGCTCTCGCCGAGCGGGCCGACCTACGCCGAGACCCTGCCCCCGGCCGACTGGTACGCCACCCGGGCCTGGGCGCCCACCGGCCAGGTCACCCTCGCCAACCTCAAGGCCCTGGTCACCGGTGCCGCCACCAAGGGTGGTGGCTGGAGCCAGGTCGTCATCGGCCGTACCTGCGACCAGACACTCGACGCGGCGAACTACACGGCGTGCACCGCGTCGGCCGGCTGGATCGAGCTGGCCGACCTCAACGCCTTCCTGGACTGGATGGGCAACGCCGGCCAGAGCGGTGGTGCCCCCGCGGGCGCTGCCCTGAGCACCGTGCGCGCCGCCGCCATCAGCGCCGACAAGGTCGCCCCGGTGACCGCGATCGCGTGCAACGGCTCCGCCTGCACCACGGACACCTACACCAGCACGGTGTCGGTCACGCTGCCCGGCTCGGACGTCGGGTCGGCCATCGCCAGCACGCACTACACCACCGACGGCTCCGACCCGACCCTGTCCAGCCCCACCTACACCAAGGCGTTCCCGCTCACCGCGACCACGACGGTGAAGTTCCGCTCGTGGGACAACGCCGGCAACGTCGAGGCCGTGCAGACCCAGGTCATCACGGCGAGCCTGCCGGCCGACACCACCGCGCCGACGACGGCGATCACCTGCAACGGCTCGCCGTGCACCACGACCGGCTACAACGGCTCGGCGACGGTGACCCTCACCGCCACCGACGCCGGGGGCTGGGGGGTTGACAAGACCTACTACACGACCGACGGGTCGACCCCGACCACGGCGAGCGCGGTGTATGCCGGGCCCCTCACCCTGAGCACCCCGGCGACATACACGGTGAAGTTCTTCTCCGTCGACCTGGCGGGCAACACCGAAGCGGTGCAGTCGCGGGACATCCTCGTCCTGCCGCCGCAGACGGTGGTGTCGCTGACCTTCGACGACGGCGTCAAGAACCAGTACACCCTCGGCGTGAAGCGCGGCCTGCAGCCGCGTGGCCTGCGGGGGACGTTCTACGACGTCAGCGGTCTCAACGACGTCGACCCCCAGCACATGACCTGGGACGAGCTGCACGCCACCAACAACGCCGGCAACGAGGTCGGCGGGCACACCCTCGACCACGTCAACCTCAAGACGTTGACCGACAACACCCAGAAGGTCCACGAGGTCTGTGACGACCGGCAGAACCTCATCAACCACGGCTTCTACCCGACGAGCTTCGCCTACCCCGAGGGCGCCTACGACGCCACGGCCGAGTCGATCGTGCAGGGCTGTGGCTACTCCACCGGCCGTGCTGCCGGCGGCATCCAGGTGTCGGGCCCGGACGCCGGTCCGGTGTATGCCGAGACGCTCCCGCCGAAGGACAACTACGCGACGCGCACGGTCTACGACCCGCCCACGGGCACCCCGGCGAACGTGCCGCCGCTGACCCTGTCGCACCTGCAGAACGCGGTGACGAGCGCGGCCACCCACGGCGGTGGCTGGATCGTCTACGACTTCCACCAGGTCTGCTCGCAGGCGTACGACCCCGACAACTACACCTCGTGCATGAGCGACTGGGGCCCGATCGAGCTCGACACGCTCAACGCCTTCCTGGACTGGCTGAAGAACGCCGGCCAGCCAGGCGGCGCCCCGGTGCGCACGGTCGTCCAGACCGTGTCGCAGACGCTCAACGGCCCCGACCTGCAGGCCCCGATCTCCTCGGTCCTGTGTGACGGCTCGCCCTGCGCCTCGACCACCTACAACGGCTCGACGACGGTCTCCCTGACCGGCAAGGACCCCGGTGGCAGTGGCGTCAAGGCGACCTACTTCACCACTGACGGGTCCACGCCGACGACGGCCAGCCCGCAGTTCACCAAGCCGTTCACCATCAACGCGAACACCACGTTCAAGTTCTTCTCGGTGGACAACGACGGCAACGTCGAGGCGGTGCAGACCCAGCAGGTGCTGGTCCAGCCCAACACCGACCCGGTGGTCGGCTCGGCCGGCGACATCGCCTGCGACCCCACGGCGCCGGCGTTCAACGACGGCCTGGGCACCGACACCGACTGCCGTGCCTCGCAGACGGTCAAGCTGCTCACCGGCGTCGATGCGGTCCTGCCGCTCGGTGACAACCAGTACGAGTGTGGTGGCCCGGCAGCGTACGCCCAGTCCTACGACCCGACCTGGGGCGTGAAGAAGTCGATCACGCGCCCGGTTCCCGGTGACAAGGACTACGCGACCTCGGGCGGCACCGACTGCCCGACGACCCCGGGCGCCGGCTACTACCAGTACTTCGGCAGTGCCGCCGGAGACCCGGCCAAGGGCTACTACAGCTACGACCTCGGCTCCTGGCACGTCGTCGCGCTGAACACGGCGACCTGCCCGGTCGACCCGAGCTTCTGTGCCGCGGGCTCGGCCCAGGAGCAGTGGCTGCAGCAGGACCTCGCGTCCCACACCAACTCCTGCACCCTGGCGTACTACCAGAACCCGCGGTGGGCCTCGACCGCCTCGGGCTCCGGCGGAGACACGACCTTCCAGCCCATCTGGCAGGACCTGTACTCCGGAGGCGTGGACGTCGTGCTCAACGGCGACTCGCACTGGTACGAACGGTTCACGCCGCAGGACGCCACCGGCAAGCAGGACCTGGCCCATGGAGTCCGGCAGTTCATCGTCGGCACCGGTGGCGCCGGCCTGGACACCCCGGGTGCGCCCGGCCCGAACAGCGAGGCGCTCAACGCGACCACGCACGGCGTGATCAAGCTGACGCTGCACAACGGGTCCTACGACTGGTCCTTCAACCCGGACGAGGGCACGTTCACCGACAGCGGCAGCAACGGCTGCCACGCCGCGCCGCCGGTGCCGGACACCACGGCCCCGACCACGGTGGCGACGTGCAACAACGCGCCGTGCACGAGCACGCCGTACGCCCCGCCGGTCTCGGTGGCGCTCACGGCCACGGACAACGTCGGCGGCTCCGGCGTCTCGAGCACGCACTACACCACGGACGGGACCGACCCGACGCTGCTGAGCCCGGCCTACACGGCGCCGCTGTCGCTGGCGTCCTCGGCCACGGTGAAGTACAAGTCGTGGGACGTCGCCGGGAACGTCGAGGCGACAGGGACCCTCGCCGTCCAGGTCGACACGACCGCGCCGGCCACCTCCGTGACCTGCAACGGGGCGGCGTGTGCCACCACGCCGTATGCCGCGCCGGTCGCCGTGGCCCTGTCGGCCACGGACACCGGCGGGCTCGGGGTGTCGAGCACGCACTACACGACCGACGGATCGGACCCGACCTTGTCGAGCCCGACCTACACCGCGCCGCTGAGCCTGGGCGCCACGACGACGGTGAAGTTCCGCTCCTGGGACACCGCCGGCAACGTCGAGGCGACGAAGACCCAGGTGGTCACCGTGGATGCGACCGCGCCGAGCACGACCATCACGTGCAACAACGCGGCCTGCGGGACCACGGCGTACTTCAGCTCGGTCACCATCCGGCTGGCGGCCACCGACGACACCGGAGGGTCGGGGGTGTCGAGCATCCACTACACGACCGACGGCACCGACCCGACGCTGAGCAGCCCGACCTACACGGCGGCGTTCACCCTCACCAGCTCGGCGACCGTGAAGTTCCGGGCGTGGGACAACGTGGGCAACGTCGAGGCGACAAACAGCCAGGCGGTCCAGGTGGCGGCGGACGCGCCGCCGGTGGCGGCCCTGACCGTGTCGCCCTCGACCGGGGTGGCGCCGTTCGCGGTGACCGCCAACGCCTCGGGATCCACGGACGCCGACGCCACGCCGATCTCGTCGTACACGTTCGCCTGGGGTGACGGGACCGCCTCGGTGACCCAGGCCGGCGCGACGGCGACGCACACCTACACGAAGAGCGGCACGTTCCTGGTCACCGTCACGGCGCGCGACACGGCCGGGCTGACCGGCAGCGCCACGGCGCAGGTCGTCTCGAAGGCGAACCTCATCGCCAACACCGGCTTCGAGAGCAACACCAGCGGCTGGGTGGCCAGCACCGGCTGCTCGCTGACGCGGGTGTCCGGTGGGCACTCCGGCAGCTGGTCGGGGCGCATGTCCAACTCGGGCTTCACGACCCGGACCTGCATCCTCGACGACTCGCCGAACCGGGTGGGCAAGACGTCGGCCGGTACCTACACGGCGACGCTGTGGGTGAGAGGTGCGACCTCCGGGGCCACGATGAACCTGCGGCTGCGGGAGATGTCCGGCAGCACGGTCGTCGGCTCGGCGACGAAGACGCTGATCCTGAGCACGTCCTGGCAGCCGGTGACGGTCACGCTGACCGTCCAGCGGCCCGGCAGCACGGCGCTCGACCTCAACGCCTACGTCATCAACGTCGGGATGCTGGCGACGGCGTTCTACGCCGACGACGCAGCCCTCACCCTCGGGTGAGCTGAGGTGCCCTGGGGCGGACGCCGCGTCGTGGCCGTGGGCCTCGTCGCGGCGGCCGCCCTCGGCGTGCTGGGGTGGCGCCTCGGGCCGGCGACCCGGCACGAGGCGGCCCGGCCCGCGGCAGCGACCCGGGCCACGCCGGTGTCCTCACCGACCCGGCTGCCCGTGACCCCGCCCGGCGCGAGCCCGCCGGCACCAGCGCGGACCGGCCCGGCGGTGACCCGGGGGAGCACCCCGCCCGTGACCTCGCCCGGACCGGCCCCGGCCCTGTCGGTGCGGGTCTCCGGCAACCAGCTGGTCGACGGGACGGGCCGGCCGGTGCGGTTGCTCGGCGTGAACCGCACCGGCACGCAGTACGCCTGTGTCGAGGGCACCGGCGTCTTCGACGGCCCGTCGGACGCGGCGTCGGTCGCGGCGATGGCGGCCTGGCACCTGACGGCGGTCCGGGTCAGCCTCAACGAGCACTGCTGGCTCGGCATCAACGGCATCGACGCCCGGTTCGGTGGCGCCGCGTACCGCACGGCGATCACGGAGTATGTCGACCGGCTCACCGCCGCGGGCCTCTACGTCGTCCTCGACCTGCACTGGAACGCGCCCGGCACGGAGCGCGCCAAGGACCAGCAGCCGATGGCCGACCGTGACCACGCCCCGGCGTTCTGGGCGTCGGTGGCTGCGACCTTCCGGGACCGGCCGGCCGTGCTGTTCGACCTCTACAACGAGCCGTACCCGGACGACAACCAGGACACGACCGCGGCCTGGACCTGCGTGCGTGACGGCGGCGCCTGCCCGGGCGTGCCCTTCACCGCCGCCGGCTCGCAGGAGCTGTTGTCCGCGGTCCGGGGTGCGGGCGCGCGCAACGTCGTCCTGGTCGGCGGGCCGCAGTACGCCGGGACGCTCGACCGCTGGGCTGAGTTCGCGCCGGTCGACCCGGCCGGGCAGCTGGCGGCCTCGGTCCACGTCTACTACGGCACCCCTGCGAAGCCGGAGTGGGCGCCCTGCGACCAACCTGCCTGCTGGGCCCGCGACATCGCCCCGCTGGCCGCCACCACCCCGGTCGTCGTCGGCGAGGTCGGCGAACACGACTGCGACTCGGCGCTGATGATGCCGCTGCTTCGGTG
Source organism: Oryzihumus leptocrescens (assembly GCF_006716205.1). Taxonomy (GTDB): domain Bacteria; phylum Actinomycetota; class Actinomycetes; order Actinomycetales; family Dermatophilaceae; genus Oryzihumus; species Oryzihumus leptocrescens. Next base: position 958,244 of record NZ_VFOQ01000001.1, read on the forward strand.
GGCCGACGACCGCGGCCTCAGCTACCTGGCCTGGTCCTGGCTGCCGGGCGACTGCGCCGCCGAGCCCGCGCTGCTGCGGGACTGGGACGGCACGCCCAGCGGTGAGGGTGCGGGCTACCGCGCCCACCTCCTGGACCTGTCCCGCTGACCCGGGCACACGGCATACCCACTGCGGTATGCCGTGCCCGCGCCGCAGCGCGTCAGCACTGGATGCTGAGCACCGCCATGTCGTCCCGTCCGTGCGGGGAGGCCAGCACATGGCGTTCGACGGCGTCGAGCACGGACTGGGCGGTCGCGTCCGCGCCGGCGCCTGCGGTCCACGACAGGACCGAGCGCAGACCTTCCTCGCCGAACTGCCGCCCCGCCGCGTCGCGGGCCTCGGTGACGCCGTCGGTGTGCAGGACGAGGGTGTCGCCGGCGGCGAGCTCGACCGGGAGCTCGAGATGGGTCACGTCGGGGTCGACGCCCAGGAGCAGCCCGGGCTCGCCGACGTCCTCCAGCGTGCCGTTGGCGCGGCGCAGGACGGGCAGCGGGTGACCCGCGATGCTGACCAGTCCCTCGGCCCCGGAACCGTTGGGGCGCAACAGGAGACAGGCCGCCGTCAGGTAGGGGAGGGGGCTGGTCTGGTCGTCGTGCATCAGCGCGGCGTTGACCGCGGCGAGGATCGCCGACGGGCCCGCGCCACCGTCGGCGGCGGCCCTCGCGGTGTAGCGCGCGAGCGCGGTGACGGTCGCGGCCGCGGCACCCTTGCCGCAGACGTCGGCGATGAGCACCATCCAGCGGCCGCCGCCCAGGGCAGTGACGTCGTAGGTGTCGCCGCCGACCATCATCCCGTCGCCGCCTGCCCGGAACCGCGCCCCGAGGCTGACCCCGGGGACGTCGGGCAGACGCGGGGGCAGCAGGCTCTGCTGCAGCGTGCGGGCGAGCTCGCGGGCCTGGCCCTCGGCGTGCAGCCGGTCGAGGAACTGGCCGAGCTGGCGGCCGGCGCTGGAGAGCACCTCGACCAGCTCGTCGGACACGGGTCGGGTCCCCCGGGAGAACAGCTCGCACACGGCCAGCACCGTGGTGCCGCGCATCACGGGGAAGGCCACGCCCGTGCGCAGGCCGTCCCGCTGGGCCGCGTCGCTGCGGGTGAAGCGCGGGTTGTCCAGCAGGTCGTCCATGACGACGACCCGACGCCCCTGCCAGGCCGCCCCGGGCAACCCCTCCCCTGGGGCGAAGGTGCGGGCCACCGTGGCATCGCGCAGGGCGGGGACGTCCATGCCCGGCGCCCGCCATACGCCCGAGCAGACCAGGGCGCCGTCGGCGCTGTGGGGAACCCACAGGCTCGCGGCGTCCCAGTCGAGGCGCTCGCACAGAGCCGGCAGCATCCGCTCGAACGCGACGTGCGCGTTGGGGGAGTCGCCGAGCGCCTGGGTCACCTGCAGGGTGGCCGACAGGTGCCGGCTGACCTCGAGCTGCTGCTCGAGCTGGATCTGGGGGCGCGCGTCACGCAGCACGGCGATGACGAGCTCGGCGCCGTTGGGGCGGGAGACCACCGACAGGGTCAGGTCGACGGCCACCTCGCGGCCGTCGCGGTGCAGGGCGGGCACCTGGACGGTGTTGCCGATGAGCCGGCGCTCGCCCGTCGCGAAGAAGCGGGCGAAGCCCTTGTTGTGGGCGGCCCGGAGCCGCTCGGGCATGAGCGCCGAGAGCGTACTGCCGACGAGCTCGTCGGGATCCAGGCCGAGCAGCTCGGTCACCGCCGGGTTGGCGTGGACGACCCGGCCGTCGGCATCGGCGACGACGACGGCGTCGGGCAGGCTCTGGAGCATGTCAGCAAGTCCGACGGTCGGGTCCGATGACAGCAGCACGTCGCACCCCCCGGTTCCCTGCGCCCGGGCCGGACGGCCGGCCCTCCGCACGCCTGTGCGCGCAGCCTCATTCAACACCGGCACGCGTGGCCTCCGTGGGAGGTTGACGGATCTGTGACCGACGGCGCAGTCGCCATCCAGGGCGTGCGGTTCGCCGCGAAGCAGATCATCACCCGGCTCAGGGGCAGGACGCCGACCGAGCCGTTCCGCTACGTCGACAAGGGATCCATGGCGACGATCTCGCGGTTCCGTGCTGTGGTCCAGGTCGGCCGGTTCCGTCTCACCGGGCTCCTCGCCTGGCTGATGTGGCTGGCGGTGCACCTGGTCTACATCACCGGCTTCACGAACCGGGTGACCGCGCTGATGCACTGGGCCGTCAGCTTCGTCGGGCGCGGCAGGTCCGAGCGGACGACGACGGTGCAGCAGGTCCTCGCGCGCCGGGCACTGGAACGGGTCGCCGACGGCGAGGCAGAGGACCGGGCCGCGACCCGGGCCGAGGATCATGCCGACTCCGTGGGCGCGGGCGGGTCGAGCCGGTCCGCGGCCTGACCGCATGCCCGACGGGATGCCCGAACCCCGCATCGGGGAGACGATGGTGGGGACCGAGGCACCCGCACGTGCTGTCGCGCGTCCGGGGAAGGCTGGAGCACCGCTCGAGGAGTGGCATGAAGCTGGGACTGCACATCGCGGACTTCACGTGGGACGGCGGCCCTGCCGCCCTCCGGCAGCAGCTGGGGGAGGTGGCCAGGGGTGCCGAGCAGGCGGGATACGACCGGGTCAGCGTCATGGACCACGTCTGGCAGATCGGGCACCTGGGGCCGCCGGAGCACGAGATGCTCGAGGCCTACACGGCGCTCGGCTACCTCGCGGCGGTGACCGAGCGGGTCAAGCTGCTGACCGTCGTGACGGCGGTCGTCTACCGTGAGCCGGGGCTGCTGGCCAAGGCCGTCACCACCCTGGACGTCCTCTCCGGTGGCCGCGCGATGCTCGGCATCGGGGCTGCCTGGAACGAGGAGGAGTCCCGCGGGCTCGGCCTGTTCTTCCCCTCCACCGCCGAGCGGTTCGAGCGGCTGGAGGAGGCGCTGCAGATCTGCCAGCAGATGTGGAGCGAGGACGACGGACCCTACGAGGGCAAGCACTACCGGCTCGAGCGCACGCTCAACTCACCACAGGCCCTGAGCCGTCCCCACCCGCCGATCCTCATCGGCGGCGCCGGCGAGCAGAAGACGCTGCGGATGGTCGCCCAGTACGCCGACGCGTGCAACATCTTCGACTCGCCCGAGCTCGCACACAAGCTCCAGGTGCTGCGGGACCACTGCGAGCGGCTCGGCCGCGACTACGACGAGATCGAGAAGACCGTCCAGACGCGCTTCGACCTCGGCCCGCACGGCGAGCGGGTCGAGCAGACGATCGAGCACCTGCACGAGCTCGCGGACCTCGGGATCGAGGTGGCGCACGGCACCCTCGCCGGCGTCACCCGGCCCGGGGCGCTGGACCTCATGGCCGAGCGCGTGATCCCCGCCGCTGCCGCTCTCTAGGCGGCCGTCGGGCGGCCGGTCTCAGACCCAGAACGCCTCCACCTTCGCCAGCGAGTCGGCGGAGTACAGCCCGCTGACCTCGCGGATCAGTCCGTGCTCCATCCGCACCAGCTGGCAGCTGGTGACGTCAAGGGTGCGCCCCTTGAAGTCCCCCGTCGTGCGCTGGATGGCCACGAGGTAACGCTCCCCGACCGCCACGTCGAGCAGCTCGGCGTGGAAGGACCCGCCGGACAACGGCCCGAGGAGGGCTACGAACTCGTCCCGGATGGCAGGCCAGCCGTCATGGGTGCCCGAGATGGCACTCGACCCGGGCAGGACCCAGACGGCGTCCCAGGCGAAGAGCCCCTCCAGCGTGTCCATGTCCCGGGTCGCCAAGGCCGCGTAGGCCTGGCGAACCACATCTGCATCGCTCACAACGCAGCCTCTTCCTGGTCACGCGCAGTGCAGCGCGCGGGCGCCGACCTCTGCCAAGGCTCATTGTCCCGGCGACCGGCCCGGACGGATCGGTCACAGTGCCGACCCCGGCCACGACAAATGGGCGACCCGACAGTGCGGGCGGGCCGGCGGTTGGCCACGCCTCACCAGGCAGGGGAGAAGCAGGCGACGCCGCGCAGGGGGACGGTCCTGGGGCCGCTCGGGCAATCGCTGCGGCGGTGCTCCTGACGGCCGGCGCCCAGGGCGTGCCGCCGGGCCGCGCTGTCGCGCGAGCGGCGTATGGCGCCGTTTGCGGACGCTCGTGTCCGGGTACGTCGCCTCCGTCCACACACCAGGGGGCACGGCTGCCGTGCCGGGATGGAGTCACTGATGAGCGAAGCCGATCTTCCGCCGCTGTCCACGGAGGAGCTCGCAGCCGAAGCCGGCACCGCGTTGCCGGACAAGGAGGTCATGTCCCTGCTGGACCTCAACGTCGACCTGAACCTCGCCCTGGATGTCGCAGCCCCGATCGACCTCGCCGTGGGCGCCAACGCCAACGTGGCGGCGCCGATCGACGCCTCGGTCGGCGCCAACATCCTGTCCGCCGGTTCGAGCGCCGCGTCGCTGGCGCACCAGGACGTGAGCATCGACCAAGGCCTGTCCGGCTCCGCGATCGCCCACGCACCGCAGCACAGCGGCATCGACCAGAGCGCCCCCGCCGGCGACACCACCACGCCGACGGGTGCCGACGCCCCGGCCACCGCAGGGGCCACCGCCCCCGACCCGGCGTCGGCACTCAACGGGGACCTGCTCAAGGTCGACGTCAACGCCGCCGCCGACGCCAAGCTCGCTGCACCCATCGACGGTGCCGTGGCGGCCAACGCCAACGTGGCGGCGCCGATCGACGCCTCGGTCTCGGCCAACGTCGGCTCCATCGCGTCGCAGGCCACCGCCATCGCCGACCAGCAGGGATCGATCACCCAGCACCTCGACGGGACCGCGGAGGCCACGGCCGACCAGACCTCGCAGATCAACCAGTAGTCGATCTCGCGTGAGCCTGACCTCATCTGCCGGCAGGACGCCGGGGGCTGACGCAGCCGCGTCGGCTCCCGGCGCCCCCACGGTGGCCCCTTCCGCAGAGACCCAGCGCCCGCCCGCGCCCGCCGATGGCCTCGTGCTGCTCGGCGAGCAGCCCGGGTCGGGCTACCGCACACCACCCGCGCTGGTCAGGCGCGCTGACGGCCAGACGGTCCAGCTGACCAGGCTGCTCCACCTGGTGCTCGCGGCCGTGGACGGGACGCGCGGTTCCGCCGAGATCGCCGAGGCGGTCAGCACGGCATACGGGCGACGGGTGGCCGCGGACGACGTCCGCGTCCTCCTCGAGACCAAGCTGCGGCCGCTGGGGTTGCTTCGGGCCACCGACGGTTCAGATCCCGAGGTCACGAAGCCGAACCCGCTGCTGGCGCTGCGCTTTCGGTGGGTCGTCTCCGACCCGGCCGTCACCCGGCGGCTCACGGCGCCGTTCGCCGCGCTGTTCACGCCGCTCGTGGTCGCGGCCGTCCTCGTCGCGTTCACGCTCATCTCGGGCTGGGTGCTCCTCACCAAGGGCCTGGCCTCGGCCACGCATCAGGCCTTCGACCAGCCGCTGCTGCTGCTCGTCGTTTTCGCGATCACCATCTTCTCCGCCGGGTTCCACGAGTTCGGCCACGCCTCGGCCTGCCGCTACGGCGACGCGACGCCGGGAGCGATGGGCATGGGTCTCTACCTTGTGTGGCCCGCCTTCTACACCGACGTCAGCGACAGCTACCACCTCGGGCGCGCCGGGCGGCTGCGCGTCGACCTCGGTGGGCTCTACTTCAACGCCATCGTGGTCCTGGCGATGTTCGGAGCGTGGGCCTGGACCCGGTGGGACGCGCTCCTGCTGATCCTGGCCGCGCAGCTGCTGCAGATGGTGCGTCAGCTCGCGCCGATGGTGCGCTTCGACGGCTACCACATCCTGGCCGACCTCACCGGTGTGCCCGACCTCTACTCAAGGATCGGGCCGACCCTGCGCAGCCTGCTCCCCGGCCACTGGGACAACCCCCGGGCCCGGGAGCTCAGGCCGTGGGCTCGCGCGGTGGTCACGGCGTGGGTGCTGGTCATCGTCCCTCTCCTGCTGGTCACGCTCCTGCTCATGGTGCTCGCCCTACCGCGCGTGCTCGGCACGGCGTGGGCCAGTCTGGGCAAGCAGTCGCACGCCTTGACCATCGACTGGGCCGGTGGCGACGCCGCGGGTGTGGCCGTCCGGATGCTGGCGCTCCTCGCGGTGGCGCTACCGGTGTTCGGGTCCCTCTACATCCTCGGCCGGCTCGTCCGACGGACGACCACGTCCGTGTGGCGGGCGACGCGGGGGCGTCCGGGCCGGCGGGCTGTCGCGGCGGTGCTGGCCGGGACCCTGGTCGCCGGTCTGGCCTGGGCGTGGTGGCCCGATGCCAACCGCTACCGCCCGGTCGAGCGCTTCGAGCGCGGCACGATCCTGGACGTCTTCCCGGCCTCGAGCTTCGGCGGCCCCGGGCTACGCGACGGCCAGATCGCGAACGCTCCCCACACGGTGTGGGCCTCGACGGCCGCACCGCCGACCAGAGCTCACCCGCAGCTGGCCTTGGTGCTCGTCCCCAAACCCGGCGCTCCTGGGTCCCCGGCCGGGGCCAGCCCCACGTGGGTCTTTCCGTTCAACCACCCGGGACCCCCGGGCCGGGGCGACAACCAGGCGCTGGCCGTCAACACGACAGACGGGTCGACGGTCTACGACGTGGCCTTCGCGCTCGTCTGGGCCGACGGCGACAGTGTGACCAACCGAAACGAGGCCTACGCGTTCGCGAGCTGTTCCGGCTGCCGCACGGTCGCCGTCGCCTTCCAGGTCGTCCTGGTCGTGGGTGACGCCAACGTGGCGATCCCGCAGAACCTCTCCGGAGCGGTCAACTACTCCTGTGCCCGCTGCGTCACCTACGCGTTGGCGCAGCAGCTCGTCCTGACCGTGCCCGGTGACCTCAGTCCCGCGGCGCGCCAGCGCCTGGAGTCTCTCTGGCAACAGATCGAGACCTTCTCGTCCGGCATCCAGGGTGTGCCCCTCGACCAGATCCGTGAGCGGCTCCTCGCCTTCGAGGACCAGATCCGGACCCTGGTCGTGGACGAGGCCTCACCGGGCACCAGCCCGGGCACCGCACCCCCCGGCGCCACGACCCCCGGCGCCACGGGCACCGCGCCCCCCGGCGGGGGGACGGCGACGTCGACGTCAACCGTCGGCGCCGGCCCCGGACCGGTCCCTCCGTCGCAGACGGGCAACGCCGACCCGACCCCCACTGCCGGCGTGGGCGGGCCCGTGCCACCCACGACCGCCCCCGGGTCGGCACAACCGACAACGACGTCAGCGCCGTCGACTCCTTCGGCCTCGCCGTCCTCAGCGGAGCCGAGCGCCGACGTCACCCCGTGACGATCAGGACTCACTGCCTCATCAGGGGCGCCGTCTCGATTCCGCCGACTGGAAAGGATGTCTCGGCCGGCCTGTCCAGAAGACGGCTGCGGGCGAGTCCCCGTGCAGACGGCCCCAGACCGGGCGCGGCCAGCCACCGGTGAACCGCCGCGCTGACATGGCCACGAGTGTGCTGGCGCCAATGCTGGCAGCTGGGGGAGATGGTCCCGCCGAGTCTCGCAGCTCGCCCGCCGCGCGGGCCGCAGAGGGACATCGCGACGGCCCAGGCGCTTTCAGGCGGTCGTGGCAGAACCGTTCCGCGGTGGCGACGAAGCCACGCCGGTCACGGCCGACTGGTCGTGTCCTCGGCGGTGCCGTCGGCCCCCGGAACTGGCTGCAGGCTCGAGGCGATCGCGTCAAAGAGGACCACGAGCTCGCGGCGCACCGGCTCGGTGGAGGTCGTGAAGGCCATCACCAGCATCTCGTCGTCAGGCAACGCCACGACGTACTCGACGTGGGTCGAGGTGAACTCCGGGCCCTGCTGCTGGTCGTCGAGCCGACCCCGGGTGCGGCGTACGCGACGCAGTGCGAACCACTGCCCGACCTGGGTCTCCCCGACCTCCTCGACGCCGTCGCTGGCGCCGAGCACGTCGGTCAGCGTGTCAAGAAGGGAGGTGTCGTCCTGGATCGTGAGCGGGACGGTGATCAGGGTGGCCGAGACCGGCAGGCCGCGTATCGGCCGGGTCAGGGCGTGCACGTAGCGAGCCCCCGCCTCCGCGGCCTGGGCGGCCTGTCGCCGCAGCAGCGTGTCCAGCTCGATGCGGGCGTGAACCAGCTCGTCACGGGGCTTGCCGGCGAAGGCCTGGTCGATCAGCCGTTTGCTCGCCGCGCGGGCGGCCTCGGCCTCGGTCGGGATCGTGGTCCACCCGGGGGGCAGCAGAACCTGCCAGCCGGGTGCGGTCCTGGTGTCGTGCATCAGATTCCCCTCATGCCCGAGGCCAGCTCGTCGAGGCGGTCCCCGATCTCGTTGGCCTGGAGGAGGTCGTCGGCGTAGGCGGACATGACGAAGACGATGGAGTCCTCCAGTCGCGTCCAGAGCACGGTGTTGATCTGGTGGACCTGGTCTTCGGCCCCGACGCGGACGACGGGCCGGTAGCGAATGCTCCAGGCGTCTCCGGACAGGGTCTCCATCGGCTCCACCGTCGGGCTGCCGTGCTGCGGCTGCTCTCCGAGGACGACCCGGATGCAGTCGTCGACGGTGGAGCCGGGCTCGACCACGCTCGCGCGCAGCACCGCGGTCGCCCGGATGTCGATCCGGGCGGGGTCGGCGGTGAGCACCCAGGCGGCGCAGGTGATGATGCCCTGGTCGAACGCGTCCTGTGCCTGGGCCTGCAGCGTGGTCACGGTGCCCTGGGCGACTGACAGGTTGGCCTCGAGCTCGGACTCGGAGGCGGTGCCGTCGAACCGCCGGCGCAGGGACGCCACCGTCTCGGTGGGGTCCGCGTCGAGGGGGAGCGGCACCCAGTAGCGGTGGCCGGCGGACTCGATGACGTCGGCCGAGCCATCCACGGACCCGGTCATCGGCCCGCCTCGGGACGGCTGGCCGCGATGACCCGGCGGCGCCAGCGGCGGAAGGTCAGGTGGGTCCACGCCAGCGCGGCGAGCTCGAGGGCGGCGATCACCACGGCGACCACGCCCAGCGCGGGTCGGGGGCCGAGCTGGCCCAGGGACCCGCACAGGGTGAGGACCAGCGCGAAGAAGGTCCACAGCGGGGTCACGAAGCCGATGGCCGCATGCTCGGAGGCCAGCATCCCCACCCCGGGCTGGTGCTTCTTGTCGTAGGTCCAGCGCAGAGGCTCATGACCCGTGGCCAGCGGCAGCGGGGTCTGCTCGACGCGCAGGCCGGCCGCCTCGCAGGCGGCCCGCAGCTGGTCGACATGCTCCGGGGTGGGGCAGACCTGTGCCGTGTCGAGGAGGAGGTGGTCGCGCGGCAGGGCGTCGACCAGTCGGATGACGTCGGGGCCGATCAGGCAGGTGGTGACGCCGGCGTCGCTGAGTGGGCCACGGAGGCGTTTCTCGCAGCCGCCGTGCCAGAAGACGATGTCACGGGCGCCGAGCAGGAGCCGGGACGCGTACGGGCCGGTGACGCCGACCGGGTAGACGGTGTGGTCGGCGGGCTCGGGCGGGCTGGTGACCGCGGCCTGGAAACGCCTCTGCTCACGCACCAGCCAGCCGGCGAGCACCCCTCCGAGCACCAGCGAGATCATCAGCAGCAGGACCCCGGCAAGCTGGTCCCGGTTCGGCATCGCCAGGAAGCCGGCGACGCTGCCCAGCACCGCCAGCGCACCGCTGGCCACGGCCGCCGCCATCCCCGGGCCGCGCTCGGTCACCAGCACTCTCTTGACCGTCTCGCCGGTGAACGCCGGCTGCTCTTCCGGCTCGATCACCAGGCCGAGCCGTTTGGCGAGGCTCGTGGCGCCGGAGGTCTCCAGGCGGACTGTCGGCTCACCGGCCGAAGGGGCAAAAGGCATCACGAAGAAGGCCAGCAGCGGCCCGGCGTCACCGAGCAGGACGACCAGTCCGCAGTAGCGGGTGGCCAGATCGGCGTGGAAACCGAGCAGGGCGCGTGCCTGGTCGGCGGACAGCCACACAGCGCGGCGGACGTCGTCGGCCGCGAACTCCAGCCGGCGTCCGTGGCCGTGCGCCACGAGCCGTTCACCATCCAGCTTGATCGTCACTGCAGCCACGGTCGGCCTGGCCGCGCCGTTTCGATCCGGGACGTACAGCTCCCAGGTGTCCGTCAGTGCGTGGGGCGTAGGGACCACGGGTGGTTCTCCTCGAGGTAGCGTGTGACGTCCTCGACCTTGCCGGGGATTGAGGGTGCCGAGTAGGCGTTGACGACGTCGGTGGCCGTCGTGTTGCCGAGGTACAACCACATCTTCCGTTGCGCGTCCATGACCTGAATGAGCTCATCCCTCTCGAGATCGAAGCCCTTCATCGCCCGGACGAGCTGGTGGAGCCTGGCGATCTCCTTGTCCTGGTGCAGCAGCACGCTGAGTCGGCCGGGCTGGAGGTCCAGGGCGGCGAGCACGGGGCGGCTGGCGCCGTCGTAGGCCAGGTCACCGCCCTCCTTGATGCGCGCTGCCCACTGGGCCAGGCCGTTGCGGGGGTTGGCGATCCGCAGTGCGTTCTCGAGCTGGGTCAGGTTGCCCTCGGAGAGGCGGGCCAGGGCCGCGGAACGGCTGAGGGTGCCGAGCCGGGTGGCGATCGAGGGCACCAGGGCGCGCAGGCTCTCCAGGGCCTTGGGGACGGCGGTGAACGCCTTGAGCCCCGTGACCGAGAGAGCGACGTTGAGCACGTCCAGCCCGATCGTCGTCCAGGTCACGTCACCTTCGTCGGCGGTCTTCAGCAGGAGGTGACCCGCAAGGACCAGCGCCGCGACGACGAACGCGCCGACGAGGAGGACAAAGGGAGCGCCGATGGTGAGAACGAGGATGAGGATGACCGCGCCGAGGATGGTGCCGATCACCTCCAGTGCCTTGCAGAGGATCTCGATCACCTCGGCCCGGTCGCGGATCCAGCCCTTGACGTTGCCCCAGAAGCCGTCGTCCCAGACGTCGGCGGCGGCGTCGATGCGGCTCTTCGCCCGGTCGGCTGCGCTGTCGAGTGCGGACATCGCGTTCGCCATGTCCGAGCGTGCCCGGTCGAGCCGCTCCTGGGCCGCGTCACGCTGGGCGTCGGCGGCTTGCTGGTCCGCGATCTGCTCGGGGGTGGGATGGGGGCCGTGCGCGATGTCGCGGGTGTGCGCGCGCACTTCACGGTCGGCCTGCTCCGCGTCCTGGACGGCGGACCAGGTCCGCGAGCGCGCGACCGACACGTCGTCGGCCCAGTCCGCGAGCGCGGACGCCACCTTCTCGTAGCGGTCCACGACCTTGCCGAGATCGTCGAGCACGTCGCCGGCCTTGCTGGCGAAAGTGGTCGCAGCCTCGCCGCGCCAGCCGTCGAGGTGGCTGAGCCGCCGCAGGGTCTCCTCGGCGGTGGAGGCGTCCTGCGCGCGCTGGCGCATGTCGGAGACCACCGTGCGGACCTCCCACTCCGAGGCCGGCACAGGGTCGCTGCCGTGGCCGACCAGGTGCCACTCCGCGGAGCGCCGGCTGGACATCAGGCGCCCTTCACGGCGTCGCGGATCTTGCGTGCGAGGTCGGCGTCGGCCTGGGAGAAGCCCTCTGCGGCCTTGGCCGCCAGGTCACCCAGCTGGCCGAGCTTCTCCGCGAGGTGGTCGCGGTTGTCGTCCCAGTTGGTGCGGAAGTGGTCCATCGCGCCAACCACCCGGGCGTGCGCGAGCGCGCCGACGGAGAGGTCGGCGTGCCCGTCGACGGACTTCAGATCGTGGCTGAGCGTGTGCAGCTTGCTGCCGAGACCGTTGAGCTCGTCGACGGCATAGGACAGGTCACTCATGGCTCGTCATCTGGCGTGATTCCCCCCGGATCGTCACCGCGACGTCCCGACAGGCCGCGGTGAGAACGAAGCGTAGGTCAAGGACGGCAGCCAGGCGAGCAACATGCCGTAAATCCTCCATTTGCCACCACAAGGCCTGGCACCTCATTTACTCTCGTCTGGCTCGACGCCATCGAGCGAGGGGGCCGGACACGACGGTGTCCGATGACGCGAGGAAACAGATGAAGCTTTCGGGGGGCGCGTCTCGGCGCGTGAAGCTCTGTGCGCTGGCCGCGGTGGGCGCAGTGGTCGTCAGCGGGGTGGTCGTCCGACAGGCGGCGGCTGACAGCCCGCCGCAGCGCGTGCTGCAGTCGGTGCGCGTCGAGATGGGGCCGGACGGCACGATCTTCGGCATCCGCAGCACGAACGTGCGCAAGGTCGAGGGCCGGGCCTACACCAGTGACGAGCACGACTACGACCCGGCCAAAACCGTTCGGGACCTCCCGGTTCGTGTGGTCACGTCGTACCGCGCGGGCAACAGGAGCGGCTCCGACCTGCGCGACCTCCGTGGCTACACCGGCCCGCTGCAGATCGACCTCACCGTGCAGAACACCACGGTGCATCCCGAGCCGTTGTCGTACGACCAGGCCGGCGCCCGCCGCCAGCAGTACGCCCTGGTCGGCGTCCCCCTCACGGTCGTGGCGTCAGCAGACCTCGGCCCTGCCAGCCTGCGGCAGGTCGTGACCCAGTCCGACACGGGCGCTCCGGTCACCAACGGGGTCCTGAGCCAGACCAGCGAGGGTGTCGGGCACGTCCAGTGGGCCTCGCTGCTCGCGCCGCCGCAGCTCGCGCCCAGCGCCACCTTCTCCCTCGTGGAGGACGCCAAGAACTTCCAGGTGCCGTCCTTCGACCTCGGCGTCCAGCTCGGTCTGGCCACCGATGACTCGACCCGGAGTCTCGTGCACTCCGCCTTCGGCGACGGCGGCTCGAGCCAGCTGCGGCTGGAGTCCGACACGATCAAGCTCATTGGCCGAGTCGCCTCGGTGCTCGCCGATGCTGGCAGCCAGCTCAACTCCGTCAAGGAACAGCTGCACTTCTCGGCGGGCACCCTGGGCACCCGGACGGTGGGCGACCTGACGTCCAGCACACAGACCGTGGCCGCCTCCACCAAACAGCTCTCCGGTGAGCTCTCCGCCCTCGCCTCGGACCTGTCCGCCGCGCTGAACACCACCAACTCCGCGGCCGTCGCCCAGATGCGGGCGAGCGTCCAGGCGGTCCAGGCGCTGCTCGGCGACACCGCGAGCCCGCCCGCTGCCCCCACGGTCACCGGAAGCGGCTGCACCACGGAGGTGACCAACAAGCCGCAGGCCAACAGCGTCTACGGCCAGCTCAACGAGGTGATCACCCAGCTCAACGGCCTCAGCTCCGCGACCGGCCGGTGCAGCGACACCATCCGGGCGAGCCTGCTTGCCACCATCGGCTCGAACGACCCGACCACGTGCACCACCGTGACGAGTGCGATCTGCACGATCAGCTCCGCGGCCGACGTCCTGACCGGTGTGATGAGCTCGCTGCAGGCCGAGAGCGCCGACGCGGCCACACTGATCGACCAGAACGGCGTCACCAACGAGACCAACACGGCGTATGCCGCCCTGGCCACCACCATCTCCTCCCTCCAGTCGGCCGCGGCCGACCTGAAGACCAAGGGCAGCCAGAACGACGACTCGACCCAGGCGATCAAGGCCGAGCTCGACCGGATCCACGGGGAGGTCATCGCCGCGCAGGGCGCGCTCGACGCCCGCATCAACGACCTCGGCGACCGGCTCGCGGCACTGCATGCCGAGGCGGCCGCCGGGCTGCAGGAGATGGGCGCCGACCCGGCCGCCGCCGGCTCGATCCAGGCCCAGGCCGCCCAGCTCGGTGCGGCGATCTGCGACCTGCACAGCTCGGCCGACATCAGCGACCAGGCCGTGAAGCAGCTGCGCGACCTGACCACCGGCACGGACTGTGCCAACCAGGACATCCATGGTGCGGGCCCTGACCCGTTGGTCACCCGGCTGGGGGCGCAGGCGGCGAAGTGGAAGCAGCTCGCCGACGACACCGACCCGACCTCCTCGCCGATGGCGGCGGTGATCTCGCAGCTCGCCGGGCTCCGCACCTCCCTGGCCACCATCGCGACAGACCTCTCGAACCTGTCCAGCACGGTCAACGACAACGTCCAGGGCGGCATCAACCAGGTCGTCACCGCGATCGCTGGGCTCTACGACACCGACCCCGCCACGACCGACCCGGTCACCGCCCTCGGCGAGGCCATCGGGGGGATCACCGGCAGGCAGGCAGACCTCAAGTCCAAGATCACCGCGGCCTTCAACGGCTACCAGACCTCGGTCGGCGCCGAGCGGGACACGGTGCAGGCACAGATCCCGGTTGTCGACGCCCAGCGGCGGCTCTCCGAGACTGACATCTCGACCCTCTTCGCCACCGCGAGCGGCGGTCTGACGACCGCGGCCGACACCATCGCCCAGCGCGGAAAGGCCTCGATCGACGCCCAGAACGCGAACGTGGGGGCCCAGACGGTGCAGTTCCAGAAGCTGATGGACCGCTCCGTCAGCTCGGCGCTGACCTCGATCGACTCCAGCGTGAGGTCGTCCAACGCCGACCTGGGGACGGCCGAGAAGATCCTCACCGGGGACCTGCAGAACGTGCTCATCGATCTCGGGAGCCGGGGCGGCGCCGCGGGCGGCGGGCGCGGACTGCTGGGCATCATCCAGCAGCAGGAGGCCCAGACCCAGACGTCGACCGCGCGCCTCGGAACCGCCAACCAGGAGGCCTCCCAGTTCGGCAACGTGCGGGCCGAGGACCTCGGCGGGGTCTACCTGCAGCAGGCCCAGCTGCAGCGGGCTCTCGACCTGCAGGCCGCCTTCCCGGCCTTCACGCTGGACCTGCCCAACGGCAGCCAGCACGTCACCGTCTACTCCTTCCACGTGCGGGGTGTCCGATGAGAACTCGCCACGGGCTCCGCGTGCTGGCGGTCGCCCTGACGGCCGGACTGGCCGTCGCCGGCTGTACCTCCCCGTCGCAGAACACGTCCGCGAAGGCGCCGGACCCGGTGCGGCCCGAGGCAGTGAAGCTGGGAGCGCACCCGGTGCCCGCGAACACCCACATCGGGATCGTCGTGTCGCTGAAGTCGGCGCCCGGCCAGGGCTCGGAGTGGCTCGGCAACGCCGGCGGCGCCGAGGTGGCGGCATATCAGTACAAGCTCGGTGGCCGGGCCGTGACCCTCGATGTCGTCGACGACAAGGGCACCGCGGCCGGCGCCACCGCTGCACTGCGGACGCTCGCGGGCAAGGAGGTCGCCGGGATCGTGGCCGCGACCAGCGGCAGCCACCTCACCGACGCACTCGCGAAGGCGGCCACCCGCACCCCGGTGCTGCTGCCCTACGAGACCGACGCCGCCGGACTGCCCGACAACGTCTGGCTCACCGGCCCCGACTCCGGTCAGGTCGTCAAGACCCTGCGAACGGTGCTGGCCCAGCGAAACCTCCGCCGGCCGTTCGTGGTGACCACCGACCAGCAGCCGCTGCCTGGCCTCGACGGCGCCCAGAGCGGCACCTTAGGCCCGCAGTCCGGTGGCGACGCGCTCCGGGCCGGGATCGAGAAGGCGGCCAGGAGTGGCCTGGTCGACTCCGTGGTCGTTGCGGCCCCAGCCGAGGCACAGGCCTCTCTCGTGGCCGCGCTGCAGGGCACCAAGCTCGACCTCCCGGTCCTGCTCGGCGCCGACGCGGTCAGCCCGGTGTTCGCCGACTCCCTCGCTCAGCACGGCTCCCTCGCCGGCGAGCTGACCACCGTCGGCCTCGACGCCGGCGACGTCACCGCGTTGGGCTCGGACGACCACGCCGACCGGGCCGCGAGCTTCTTCGCCGCCCTGCGCATCGTCGCGGGCGACCCGCAGGTCCAAGACCTGTTCGGGCAGGCCACGTTCGCCGACCAGGCCGGCGTGGCCGACATTCGCAGCCACGACGCCGTGGTGTCGCTGGTCCGGGCCGTTGCCACCGCCGGCAGCACGGCACCCGACAAGGTCCTCGCCGCGCTCTCCGGTCTGCGGGTCACCGGCTCCGACGGCCTCGCCGGACCCGACCTCGACTTCCGCCTGCACAGCGCGGTCGCCGATCAGGACGTGCACGTGCTCCACGCGACCTCGCAGAACCCGAGCGTGCGACCGAGTGCCGTCGGCAGCCCGCTGAAGCTGTTCTGGTTCGCCGAGCCGTCCCACGAGGAGAGCTGAGGGTCATGGTGGCCGTGGGCCGGGCGCTGGGGAGCAACTACGAGCTGAGGTCGCTGCTCGGGTCCGGCGCGATGGGTGACGTCTGGGTGGCCATCGACCGGTCCACGGGCGCCGAGGTCGCAGCCAAGGTGCTCAAGAGCGAGTACAGCCAGAACCCCGACATCATCGCCCGATTCATCCAGGAGCGATCGATCCTGCTCGGCCTCGAGCATCCCAATATCGTGCGCGTGCGCGACCTGGTCGTGGAACGCGACTCCCTCGCGATCGTCATGGACCTCGTCGACGGCACTGACCTGCGCGGGGCCCTGCGCCAGGAGGGCACCCTCGCCCCGACGACAGCGGTCCGGGTGGCGGCGTACGTGCTCGAAGGGCTGGCGGCGGCGCACTCCCAGGGGGCCCTGCACCGCGACGTCAAGCCCGACAACGTGCTCCTGGTCCGCGACTGGCGCGAGCTCGGGCCCGACGCCGTCCGGCTCTCCGACTTCAGCATCGCCCGGCTCGCGCAGGAGTCGACCGTGCAGGCCACCGGCCTTCTCGGGACCCCGGAGTACATGCCGCCGGAGCTCTTCGAGAGCGGCACCTCCAGTGCCGCCTCCGACGTGTACGCCGCCGGCGTGCTCCTCTACCAGCTGCTCGCCGGCCGGACCCCGTTCGCGGGCCCCGGGACCGCCTTCACGATCGGCAACCGCGCGGTCACCATGGAGGCGCCCGCGCTCGACCTGCCCGGTCCGCTGTGGCAGCTGCTGTCCTCGCTGCTCTCCAAGGATCCGCGCCGCCGGCCCAAGGCGAGCACCGCCGCGCAGACCCTGCGCGAGCTGGCTCCCGCCCTGGTCGACGTGCCACCGCTCCCCGCCCAGCCGACCCCCGACTCCTGGCGCCGCAGCGGCGGCGCAGGCCTGGTGCGCGAGCCCATCCGCCCGGTCGACGCCCCGGCGGCCTTCGACGTCGGCGGCACCAACCTCGACGTCTCGTTCGCCGCCGAGGAGCCGCGCGCCGAGCGCGAAGGCGGCGTCCGCGCGTTGGTCCCCGGCCCCGCGGCGGCACTC